>CAXTPG010000129.1:0-10617 GCA_964246015.1 uncultured Acetobacteraceae bacterium | reverse complement strand
AGTCGGTGGTGTAGAAGCGCGGGCTGAGGATGGTGTCCTGCTGCGCGAACTTCGTGCTCTCGTTTGTAGGGTCGCGGGTGGTGTCGCGCATCATCGGGTTTCCTTCGGCTCGAAGCCGACTTCATAGAGGCCGGTCAGCTCGAACATTGCGGTGAAGCCGGTCCATGCGCGGACGAGGGCGCCGGCGCGGCTGACGGTTGCGGGGCATTGCATGACGACATGGTCGCCGAATTCGATATCGGAAGGGATGCCGTGGACCTGGACGACGTCGCCGGGGCGGATTTCGATTCCGTCGGGGACGGCGTAGGCGTGGAAGCTTTCGGCCGTCTTCTCGATATCGACGTCGGCGTGCGCCTGGACGGTGCGCCGGCCGAAGAGCCAGTCGTCGCCGGGGCTCATTTCATGGTCACGGGCAGGAGGCGGGCGAAGACGGCCATGTTGGTGGGGCCGAAGGCTTCGAGGTCGATGCGCTGGCGGGTGGCCGGGTCGTCGATGGTGAGGCGCCCGTCGGCCCAGGCGGCGAGGTGGAAGGGGGAGGTGCGGGGGATGTCCTGGCCGCGGCGGACGCGGGCCAGACCGCGGAGGGTGCCGCGGAGGAAGCCCTGCTCGCCCTCGAACACCGCGACCTCGTTGCCGTCCGCGAGGACGATGACGGCGCCGTCGGCGCGGTCCTGGAAGCTGAGGGTGCGTTCGGCCAGCAGGGCGCTGGGTGGCGGTTCGGCGCGTCCGCCGACGACGGCCGGGCCGATGGCGGCGGCGGCGATGGCGGCGGCGAGCACCAGGCCCACCGCGACCAGCGGCAGGCGGGGGAATACGGTGTGGGCGGCGGTGGCGGGCAAGGCGATCCTCCGGTCAGGCGGCCGCGGTCGAGACGCCGCGGGCTTGCCCGGCAGTTTCCACTGTCCGGGCGCTGGGCGCCAGCGGAACCGGCGCGTCGACGCTTGCGGCCAATGCCCGGGCCAGGATCTGTCCCGCGCGTTCGGCGTCGTGCAGGCCCCGCAGGACGGGGGCGGCCCGGCCGATGCGGGCGTGGGGCCACAGCACCATCCACGACATGCGGTCTTGCCCGATAACGTCGAGCCGGATCTCGCCGGTGCCGCCGGAGCGGGGGCGGAGGCCGGCCGAGGCGATCTTGGCGAAGGGCAGGTTCAGCGTCATGGGCAGCGCCACGCCCAAGCGCATCACGACCCGGTGGTCGGTGATGGTGTAGGCCGACGCGCGGGCGGCGGCCCAGGCGAAGGCGAGGCCGAGCAGCAGCGGCACGGCGGCGAAGCCAGCGGCGCGGACCGTGTCGAGCGCGATCTCGACCGGGGGCGCGCCGCGGTAGGCGGCGGAGACGCCGACGGCCGCGACGAGCGCGCCCAGATAGAGCGCGAGGCCGCGGAGATGGAGCGCATCCCGGGCGAGGGCACGCCAGTCGGGCGCGCCCTGCCAGAGAATGCGCTCGCCGGATGGCAACGCGCCGGGGAGGGGGTGGCGCATCACAGCAGGGGGTCCGCCCGCCCGGACTTCGCGTAGAGCATGCCGCCCGCGTAGTAGGCGGTGATCTTGTCCTCTTCGAGGAAGGTCACGATCTCGGGCTGCTTCGTCGTGGGCACGTCGTGGAACTGGGCGCCGGTGATGAAGCCGGTGCTGAGCGTCCGGGCCTTGTTGTTCATGGTCAGGTAGTTCATCGGCAGCAGCACGCGCTTGGCGTCGCCCAGCTCGACCTCGAGGTAGCGGATCACGACCTCCGAGCGGTCCACCCAGGCGTCGACGACGCGGCCGGCGAGGACGCCGTCGAGGCCGTAGACCTCGTAGCCGATGACGTCGGGGTCTTCCCACGCCAGGAAGAAGTCCGGGGCGGCGCGGAGGGGGACGATCTTGGGCAGATTGTCGTCGAAGGTAAGGTCGGGGACGTCGTGGCGGTTGGCGTAGGCGCCGGGTCCCATGGCGGCGAGCATGGGGTTGCCGATGGGTTCGAATGGCGCGCCGGGGTAGCGGCCGGAGGGGACGCCGTTGAAGACCTCGGGCGCCTCGACACGGGGGGCGTAGACCATCTTGCCGTCGGGCATCAGGAAGGTCTTGGGCTTGGGAACGAAGGGGAAGCCCTCGACGACCACGTTCGGGCGGTCGCTGATGAGGGGGTAGCCCTCACGCTTGTTTTCGCGGTGCAGATAGTAGATCAGCCCGGCGAAAAAGAGCCAGAACGCGTACAGCACGACCTGTGCGACGTCGATGTAGCCTGTGAGCGCGCCCGTTTGCATCGTGGGACCTCAGCCTGGTTGCAGGGTGGAATGGAAGGACGGCCGTGCGGTGCGGACCAGCGGCCCGACCGCGACGAGGGTGGCGAAGAGCAGCACCAGCTCGGTGGCGTAGACGGCGACGTAGCCGGTGGCGGGGGTGGCAAGGGTGCGGCCCAGCATGCCGGCGTCTGCCAGGATGGCGATGCCGTCGCGCAGGAAGCCGCCGGCGGCAACCGCGCCGCCCGCGGCGGAGGCCTGGACGGCGCCCCAGATGCCGAGGGTGAGGCCGACCTGGCCGCGCGGCGCCGACATCATGGCCGCCGTCAATGTGCAATGGGCGAACAGCCCGGCCCCGGCGCCGATGCCGAACACGCCGGAGGCGAACAGCGCCACCGTGTCGAGCGGGGCGGCGAAGATGACGGCCGAGAAGGCGGCGAGGCCGGCGGCGGCGGCGAATCCGGCAAGGCGGAACGGGTCGGCGCCCTGGCCCAGCAGGCGCGCGCCGATGGCGAAGCCGCCGAGGCCGCCCAGGGCCAGCAGCGCCGTCATGGCGGTGGTCGCGCCGACGGATAGGCCCATGACGTGGCCGCCATAGGGTTCGAGCAGGATGTCCTGCATGGAGAAGGCGACGGTGCCGAAGGCGAGGGCGACGAGGCGGCGGCGGGCCTGGTCGCCGGCGGCGAAGGCGCGCCAGGTTTCCATGAAGCTGTGCTGCGGGCCGTCGCCGCGGGTGCGGGCGGGGTTCCGCGGCTCCTGCTTCCACAGCGCGATGGCGTTCAGGACCATGGTCGCGACGGCGGCGCCCTGGATGACCTGGATGAGGCGGATCTGGCTGAAATTGGCCAGCAGCGCGCCGAAGAGCAGGGCGCTTATGACCATGCCGACGAGCAGCATCATGCACAGGAGTGCGACGACGCGGGGCTGCGCCTTCTGGGGCGCGAGGTCGGTCGCGAGGGCGAGGCCGACGGTCTGGACGGTGTGGAGGCCGGCGCCGACGAGGAGGAAGGCGAGGGCGGCGGCGGCGTGGCCGATCCAGGCCGGGCCGTTGCTGTCCCCGGACAACAGGATGAGGGCGAAGGGCATGATCGACAGGCCGCCGAACTGGAGCAGCGAGCCGAACCAGAGGTAGGGCACGCGCTTCCAGCCGAGGACGGAGCGATGGGTGTCGGACTTGAAGCCGACGACGGCGCGCAGGGGGGCGAAGACGAGGGGCAGGCTGACCATGAGCGCGACGAGCCAGGCGGAGACGCCCATCTCGACGATCATGACGCGGTTGAGGGTGCCGATCAGCAGCACGACGGCCATGCCGACGGTGACCTGGAACAACGCGAGGCGCAGCAGGCGGCCCATGGGCAGCTCGGCCGTCGCTGCGTCGGCGAAGGGCATGAAGCCGGCGCCGAGCCTTGCCCAGTTGCCGCCGGCGCGATGGTTCAGGCGCGTGAGGGACCGCGTCATGCCCTCGATGGTCCAGCCCGGGATCTCGGCGCGGGTGCGGCTCATCGGCGGACGAGCTCCATGGCCTGGGACTTGTAGAACCCGCTCTCGATCCGCTGGGTCCGGCCGGGGGCCCAGGCGGACATGGCGGGGTCGGCGGCGATGAGGCGGGCGATGTGGGCGTGCTGCACCGGCTCGATGAAGGGCGCGCGGTCGCCGCGGGGGAACATGCGGCCGACGGCGTGCATGACGGACAGGAGGGGGGTGCGGGGGGCGAAGGTGAACAGCAGGGACCGGGTGGTGCGGGCGGCGAGGCCGGCGGCCACCTGCGCCATGTCGGCCGCGCGGTAGTGGATCATGCTGTCCATCCCGACGACGTGGTCGAAGGTGCCGAGGTAGGGGTCGAGCATGTCGCCGGCGTGGAACTGGATCCGCAGCTCCTTCGGCGCGCGGTCGCGGGCGAGCTGGACGAGGGTGGGGGAGAGGTCGATGGCGACGACCTCGGCCCCGCGGCGCGCGGCTTCGACCGACAGGGCGCCGGTGCCGCAACCGGCATCGAGCAGGCGGAGACCGGTCATGTCGGCCGGCAGCCACGAGAGCAGGGTTTCGCGCATGCGGTCGCGGCCGGCGCGGACGGTGGCGCGGATCCCCGAGACGGGGGCGTCGCTCGTCAGCCGTTCCCACGCCTTGACCGCGGTGCGGTCGAAGTAGGTCTGCAGCTCGCCGCGGCGGGCGAGGTAGGTGGGGCTGGCCATCAGTCATAGCCCAGCAGGTCGAAGATGTCGCGATCGCGCATCGCCGTGGCGCCGCAGGGCTCGACGCCTGCCCAAAGGGAGGCGGCGAGGCGGAGGTATTCGAGCTTCACGGCATCGAGTTCGGGCGCGTCCATCTCGAAGAGGGTGCATTTCTTGAGGCGCGAGCGGCGGATGGCGTCGAGGTCGGGGAAGTGGGCGAGGGTCTTGAGGCCGGTCGCGTCGTTGAAGCGGTCGATCTGGTCGGTGGCGGCGCTGCGGTTGACGATCACGCCGCCCAGCCGGACGTCGTAGTTCTTGGCCTTCGCAGTGATGGCCGCGACGATGCGGTTCATGGCGAAGATGCTGTCGAAGTCGTTGGCGGCGACGATCAGGCCGCGGTCCGCGTGCTGCAGGGGGGAGGCGAAACCGCCGCAGACGACGTCCCCGAGCACGTCGAAGATGACGACGTCGGTCTCTTCCAGGAGGTGGTGCTCCTTCAGCAGCTTCACGGTCTGGCCGACGACGTAGCCGCCGCAGCCGGTGCCGGCGGGGGGGCCGCCGGCCTCGACGCACATGACGCCGTTGTAGCCCTGGAAGACGAAGTCCTCGACGCGGAGTTCCTCGGAATGGAAGTTCACCTGCTCCAGCACGTCGATGACGGTGGGCAGGAGCTGCTTGGTGAGGGTGAAGGTGCTGTCGTGCTTGGGGTCGCACCCGATCTGCAGCACGCGCTTGCCGAGCTTGCTGAAGGCGACGGAGAGGTTGGACGACGTCGTGCTCTTGCCGATGCCGCCCTTGCCGTAGACGGCGAAGACCTTGGCGCCCTCGATCTTGAGGGTGGGGTCCAGGGCGACCTGCAGGCTGCCCTCGCCGTCGGCCCTGACCTTGTTGCGAACGGGGTAGGGAAGGGTCGCTACGGTCATGCTGCGAGTTCCACTTCAATTCCTTCCAGACGATCCTCGAGCGCTTCACCGGCCCGGCGCAACGCGTCGAGGGTTTCGGCGTCCGGGGACCAGTAGTTGCGATCCGTGGCCTCGATCAGCCGGTTGGCGATCTTGAGGCTTGCCTTGGGGTTCAGGGCCGCCAGGCGCTCGCGCATGGCGGGGTCGAGCACGTAGGTCTCGGCGAGCTGCTGGTAGACCCAGGGGCTGACCTCGCCGGTCGTGGCGGACCAGCCGAGCGTGTTGGTGACGTGGGCCTCCACCTCGCGGACGCCCTCGTAGCCGTGCTTCAGCAGGGCCTCGTACCATTTGGGGTTGAGGGCGCGGGTGCGGGTTTCGAGGGTGACCTGCTCGGACAGGCTGCGGACGGTGCCGTCGCCGCGGGTCTGGTCGCCGATGTAGACGTTGGCGCTGGTGCCGCCGCGGGCCTGGCGGACGGCGCGGGTGATGCCGCCCAGTGTGTCGAAGTAGTGGTCGACGGTGGTGACGCCGAGTTCGATGCTGTCGAGGTTCTGGTAGGTGACCTCGACGGTCGCCAGCACCTGGCCCAGCAGCTTCACCTGCTTCGAGGGGCGGCCGTCGGCGCCGTAGGCGAAGCCCTTGCGGGCGACGTAGGCGTCGGCCAGCTCGTCCTCGTTCTCCCATACGCCGGCGGCGACCATGGAGTTGACGTTGGCGCCGTAGGCCCCGTCGGCGTTGCCGAAGACGCGGAGGGCGGCCTGGGCCATGTCGCCGCCGTGCTCGGCCTGGAAGGCGAGGGCGTGCTTGCGGATGAAGTTCTCCGCCGTCGGCTCGTCCGCTTCCGCCGCCAGCAACGCGGCCTCGGCGAGGAGGCGGGTCTGGAGGGGCAGGAGGTCGCGGAAGATGCCCGACAGGGTGAGGACGACGTCGATGCGGGGGCGGCCGAGGGTTGCGAGGGGGATGAGCTTCGCGCCGCAGAGGCGGCCGTAGCTGTCGGAGCGGGGCTCCGCGCCCATGAGCCACAGGGCCTGGGCGATGGGGCCGCCCTCGGTCTTCAGGTTGTCGGTGCCCCAGAGGACCATGGCGACGGTCTCGGGGAGGGGTTTGCCGTCCTGCGTGTGGCGGGCGAGCAGGCGGTCGGCCTGGCGGGCGCCGTCCTGGACGGCGAAGGCGCTGGGCAGGCGGAACGGGTCGAAGCCGTGGAGGTTGCGGCCGGTGGGAAGGACCTCGGTGGTGCGCAGCAGGTCGCCGCCGGGGGCGGGGCGGACGTAGCCGCCGTCGAGGGCGTGGAGGAGGGAGGGGATTTCGTGGTCCTCGGCCAGCAGGGCGTCGAGGCGGGCGCGTTCGGCCGGGTCGTCGACGTTGGCGGCGTTGAGCAGTTCCGTGCGTTCGGCGGCGCTGGGGGGCTGGCCGATGACGTGGAAGCCGTGGGGGATGAGCGCGTATTCGAGTTCGAGCAGGGCTGCGCCGAGGCGGACCATTTCGGGCGCCGGGTCGGACCATGCGGGTTCGGCGGTGGCGAGCTCGACGGCCGCGGCCTGGGCCTGGATGAGGGCGGCGAGGGCGGCGACCTGGTCGGAGTCGGCGTCCGGTTCCATCGTGCGCCAGCGGTCGAGCGAGGCCTTGAGGTCCAGCAGGCCGCGGTAGAGGCCGGCATGGGCGACGGGCGGCGTCAGGTAGCTGATCAGCGTCGCGTTGGCCCGGCGCTTGGCGATCATGCCCTCGCTCGGGTTGTTGGAGGCGTAGAAGTTGATGTTCGGCAGATGGCCGATCAGGCGGTCGGGCCAGCAGGCGGCGGAGAGGCCGGCCTGCTTGCCGGGCATGAACTCGAGCGCGCCGTGGGTGCCGAAGTGGAGCACGGCGTGGGCGTCGAAATCCTCGCGCAGGTAGCGGTAGAAGGCGTTGAAGGCGTGGGTGGGGGCGAAGCCGCGCTCGAACAGCAGGCGCATCGGGTCGCCCTCGTAGCCGAAGGCGGGCTGCAGGCCGACGAAGACGTTGCCGAAATGCTTGCCGAGGACGAAGACGTGGGCGCCGTCGGACTGGGCGCGGCCGGGGGCGGGGCCCCAGGCGGCCTCGATCTCGGCCAGATGGGTCTCGCGGCGGACGAGGTCGTCGGCGCGGATCTTCACGGCGACGTTGGCGTCGGTGCCGTACTGGGCGCTGTTGCCGGTGACGACCAGCTCGCGCAGGGCCTCGGCGTCTGCGGGGACGTCCAGCGTGTAGCCGGCGTCCCGCATGGCGGTCATGGTGTTGAACAGGGACTGGAACACGGCGAGGTAGGCGGCGGTGCCGGTGGCGCCGGCGTTGGGCGGGAAGTTGAACAGGACGATGGCGACGCGCTTCGCGGCCCGGGCGGTGCGCTTCAGCGCGACGAGGCGGACGACGCGCTCGGCGAGGGTCGCGGCGCGCTCGGGGTGGGACACCATGTCGCGGGTGCAGGTCTTGCCGACGCAGCCGGCGCAGGGGTTGGCCGTGTTGGCCCGGCCGCAGCGGCCGCCGAAGGTGATGGGAGCGATGCCGCCGTCGAGTTCGGGCAGGGCGACCATCATCGTGGCCTCGACCGGCAGCAGGCCCCGCGGGTCTTCCTCCCATTGCTGCAGGGTCTGGAACTCGATGGGGTGCGTCGTGAGGTAGGGGACGTCGAGCTTCGCGAGCAGGGTTTCCGCGGCGCGGCTGTCGTTGTAGGCGGGGCCGCCGACGAGGGAGAAGCCGGTGAGGGAGACGACGGCCTGCACGACGGGGACGCCGTCCTTCATGAAGAAGGTCTCGATGGCGGGACGGGCGTCCAATCCGCTGGAGAAGGCGGGGATGACGCGGAGGCCGCGGGCCTCCATGGCGCGGATGGCGCCGTCGTAGTGGGCCGAGTTGCCGGAGATGAGGTAGGAGCGGAGGACGATGAGGCCGACGGTGCCGGCGAGTCCGGTGCGGGGCAGGTCTTCCAAGCGCTCGGTGATGCGGTTCGGCAGGTCGGGGTGATAGAGGCCGAGGTCGGGGTAGACGAGGGGGGCGGCGACGGTGAGGGCGCGGCCGGGGCGGCGGGCCGGGGCGGTGTATTTCTGCACCAGCATGCGGACCATGTTGGCGAGGTTCTCGTCGGACCCGGCGAGCCAGTATTGCAGGGCGAGGAAGTAGCTGCGGACGTCCTGCGCGGTGCCCGGGATGAACTTCATGATCTTGGGCAGGCGGCGCAGCATCCGCATCTGCGCGGCGCCGTCGGAGCCGACGCCGTTGGTGGCCTTCGCGTCCTTCTTCGCGCCGCGGAGGCGCTTCAGGAGCGCGAGGGCGCCGCTGGCTTCCTGCGACATGTCGAAGCGGCCGAGGCGGGTGAGCTTCGTGATCTCGGGCGCCGACATGCAGCAGAGCATGGCGTCGCAGGCCAGGCGGCGGGCGAGGAGGGCGGGGTGTACCGCGCGGACGTGGTCCTCGAGGAAGAGCATGGCGGCGACGACGAGGTCGGCCTCGGCGATGTCCTGGCGGCAGAGGGCGAGGGCGTCGGCGTCGCTGCCCCATTTGTCGGCGGCGTGGACGACGAGGGTGAGCCCGGGGATTTCGTGTTGCAGCTGCGCGTGGGCGCGCGCGGCGGCGCCGGACAGGTGGCTGTCCATGGTGACGATGACGAGGCGGATGGGGTTAGCGGCCATAGTGCGCCTTCGCCTCGTAGAGGGTTTCGACGGTGATGGTCGCGAGGCCGCGGTCGGTCGCGTATTTCTCGGTGTTGCGGCGGGCCTTGCCGCGGACGAAGAAGGGGATCTTCTTCAGTTCGCGTTCGGCTTCGGTGGCCCAGGTCCCGGGGGCCGTGCTTGCGGCTTCGGGTTCCATGACGGGGGCGACCGGGGCGGTCGAAGCACTGTCGCCGCTTCCGCCCAAGCCTTTCCCGGCGGGAGAGGGCTTTCCGCCGAGGTGGCTGGGGGCCTGGTCGGCGCCGAATTCGAAGTCGTCGCGGAACATGGCGACCAGGTGTTCCTCCAGGCCCATCATCAGGGGGTGGACCCAGGTGTCCCACAACACGTTGGCGCCCTCGAAGCCCATCTGGGGGGAGTGACGGGCGGGGAAGTCCTGGACGTGGACGGGGGCGGAGATGACCGCGCAGGGGACGCCGAGGCGTTTGGCGATGTGGCGCTCCATCTGGGTGCCCAGGACCAGCTCGGGCTGGAGCGCCTGGACCGCGTCCTCGACCTCCAGGTAGTCGTCGGTCACGAGGGCCTCGAGGCCCAGCGTGGCGGCGAGGGCGCGGATGTCGCGGGCGAATTCGCGGCTGTAGGTGCCGAGGCCGACGACGGTGAAGCCGAACTCCTCGGTGGCGACCCGGGCGGCGGCCATTGCGTGGGTGGCGTCGCCGAAGATGAAGACCCGCTTGTGCGTCAGATAGTTGCTGTCGACGGAGCGGGAGTACCAGGGCAGGCGGCCGTGGTCCTGCGCGGGGACGTCGATGCCGGCGAGGGCGCAGACCTCGGCGATGAAGGCCTTGGTGGCGCCGACGCCGATGGGGATGGTGCGGGTCGCGGGCTGGCCGAAGGTGCGGGTGAGCCAGGCGGCGGCCTGGCCGGCGATTTCGGGGTAGAGCACCACGTTGAAGGCGGCGTCGCCGAGGCGGGCGAGGTCGGCGGGGGTGGCGCCGAGGGGGGCGGTGACGTTGACGGCGATGCCGAGCCGGGTCAGCAGGGCGGTGATCTCGGCCAGGTCGTCGCGGTGGCGGAAGCCGAGGGCGGCGGGCCCCAGGATGTTGCAGACGGGCGCCGGCGCGGGCTTCGTGCCGGGCGGGGGGGCGTGGCGCGCGGCGAAGGCGCGGACCATCTGGTAGAGGGTCTCGGCGGCGCCCCAGTTCTCTTTTTTCTGGTAGGCCGGGAGTTCCAGGGGCACGACGGGGCAGGGGAGTGCAAGGGCCTTCGCGAGGCCGCCGGGGTCGTCCTGGATGAGTTCCGCGGTGCAGGATGCGCCGACGAGCATCGCCTGCGGCTTGAACCGGGCGTAGGCGTCGGCGGCGGCGGTCTTGAACAGTTCGGCGGTGTCGCCGCCGAGGTCGCGGGCCTGGAAGGTCGTGTAGGTGACGGGGGGGCGCTTGGGCAGGCGCTCGATCATGGTGAAGAGCAGGTCGGCGTAGGTGTCGCCCTGGGGGGCATGGAGGACGTAGTGGACGCCCTCCATGGCCGTCGCGATCCGCATGGCGCCGACGTGGGGGGGGCCTTCGTAGGTCCAGAGCGTGAGCTGCATGGCCTAGACCTTCAGCCGGTCGCGGCGGACGAGGGGGCGGGCGAAGAGTTCGGCGAGGTCGCCGGCCTGGTCGTAGCCCTGGATGGGGGTGAAGAGCAGCTCGATGCTCCA
>CAXTPG010000128.1:0-10636 GCA_964246015.1 uncultured Acetobacteraceae bacterium | reverse complement strand
TCCTGTTCCGCGCCCATGACTGGGCCGACCGCGAGGCCACCTGGCGCAGCTACGAATTGTTCGCCCGCTGGGTCGCCCCCCGCTTCCAGCAGTCGCTCGACACCATCGAGGACAGCTGGGCCTGGTGCGTGGAAAACCGCAAGACGATCTTCGGCCCCAACGTCGACGCCCTGAAGAAAGCCTTCACCGACACCGGCCGAGAAGCTCCCGAAGGCTGGGACGCCCGCGCCGCCGGCCGCAGGGACGTCGCCGCGGAATAGCCATCGTAGGGTGGGATGCACTCTCGCATCCCACCTTTTCGGCCCCCGCATAGTCCCAGATCGTCCCTCCGGATGCGACCGGCCGCAGTCCCCAGCGTTGGACCACCCATGAACCCCTCCGCCGCCCACGCCACCCTCGGCCCCGACTTCTTCGACCCCGTCGAACCCGCCCGCTTCCCCGCCCACATCATCCGCCACCGCGACCAGCGCTGGGCCGCCCGCATCGGCCTCGACACCCTCTCGGACGCCGAGTGGATCGACCGCATGGCCCGCTTCATCCCCATCCCCGGCAGCCTCCCCCAGCCCCTCGCCCTCCGCTACCACGGCCACCAGTTCCGCCAGTACAACCCCGACATCGGCGACGGCCGCGGCTTCCTCTATGCCCAGCTCCACGATCTCGAGGACGGCCGCCTGCTCGACCTCGGCACCAAGGGCAGCGGCACCACCCCCTGGTCCCGCTTCGGCGACGGCCGCCTGACCCTGAAGGGCGGCGTCCGCGAAATCCTCGCGACGTCCATGCTCGAGGCCCTCGGCGTCAACACCAGCAAATCCCTCAGCCTGATCGAAACCGGCGAAGATCTCGTCCGCAACGACGAGCCAAGCCCCACCCGCGCCGCCGTCCTCGTCCGCCTCAGCCACTCCCACATCCGCATCGGCAGCTTCCAGCGCCTGGCCACAAAGGACCAGCCCGAGAACATCCTCAAGCTGCTCGACCACACCATCCGCCACTACATGCCCCACCTCTGGCACGAAGACCCGGCCGCCCGCGCCACCGCCTTCCTGTCCGAGGTCGCCGCCCGCGTCGCCCGCCTGGGCGCCCAATGGATGGCCGCCGGCTTCGTCCACGGCGTGCTCAACACCGACAACATCAACGTCACCGGCGAAAGCTTCGACTACGGCCCCTGGCGCTTCCTCCCCCACTACGACGCGGACTTCACCGCCGCCTACTTCGACCACAACGGCCTCTACGCCTATGGCCGCCAGCCCGACACCCTGCTTTGGAACCTCGTCCGCCTCGCCGAGTGCCTGCTTCCCCTCGCCGAAAAGGACGCCCTCCAGGCCGCGATCGAGACCTTCCCCCCCCTGTTCCACACCGAACTCGACGCCGCCGTCATCCGCCGCCTCGGCCTCGCCCCCGCCAGCCCCGCCCAGGACCACGCCCTCGCCCAGGCCTGGTGGCGCTTCCTCGCCGAAACGCAAACGCCCTTCGAGCAAGCCTTCTTCGACACCTATGCCAGGCGCAACCCGCCCCGCACCGAAGCCTTCGCCCCCGTGCAGGACCTCCTCGACGCCTACGCCCCGGCGCCGCACGCCAACCTCGCCCACCCCTACTTCGCCGGCCCCCACCCCTGCACGATGCTGATCGAGGACGTCGAAGCCCTCTGGTCCCCCATCGCCGACCACGACGACTGGGCCCCGTTGCAGAGCAAGCTGGACGCCATGGAACAAATGCGCCGCGCCTACGCGCCGCAGGACACGCCCGCGCCGTAGGCGCAGGGTCAGCCGAGCAGGCGGCCGATGACGCGGGCGGTGTAATCGACGACGGGGATGATGCGGCCGTAGTTGATGCGGGTGGGACCGATGACGCCGATGGCGCCGACGATGCGGTCGGCCTCGTTGCGAGCCGGCGCGACGACCATCGACACACCGCTCGCGCCGAACAATCCGCTCTCGGCGCCGATGAAGATGCGGACGCCGTCGGAGGCCTCGGCCAGCTCCAGCAGCTTCAGCAGCGTCTCCTGGGTTTCCAGCCGGTCGAACAGCGACTGGATGGCGCGCAGGCTTTCGATCTGCGTCACGTCGGACAACAGCCGGGCCTGCCCACGCACGATCAGCGAGCCACCGCGGCCCTCGTTGGTCCAGGTCGCGAGGCCGGCTTCCACCACCTGTGTCGTAAGGCCGTCGAGCTGCGTGCGGTCCTCGGCCATCTCGGTCGCGACCGTGCTCCGCAGCTCGGCCAGGCTGCGGCCGGTGAGGCGCGCATTGAGGAAGTTGCCGGCCTGGACGAGGGCGGACGGCGGCAGGCCCGGCGGAGTCTCGATGACGCGGTTCTCCACCTGCCCATCGGCACCGACGAGGATCACCAGCGCACGCCCGGGCCCCAGCGGCACGAACTCGATGTGGCGGACGGCGCCGTCGGATTTGGGAGCGAGCACAAGCCCCGCGGCGCCGGCGAGGCCGGAGAGCATGGTGCTGGCCTCGGCCAGGGTGTCTTCCAGGCTGCGGCCTTTCGCCTCCAAGGCCAGGGCGATGGCCTCGCGCTCGTCTTCCGGCAGGCTGCCCATCTGCAGCAGGCCATCGACGAACAGGCGCAGGCCGCGCTCGGTCGGCAGCCGGCCCGCGCTGGTGTGGGGCGCGAACAGCAGCCCGGCGTCGGTCAGGTCCGCCATCACGTTGCGGATGGTCGCGGGCGACAGCGGCATGGGCAGCCGGCGGGACAGGGTGCGGCTGCCCACGGGCTCGCCGGTCTGGACGTATTGCTCGACGATCTCCCGCAGGACGGCGGCGCTGCGGAAATCCAGGCCCTTGGGGGGCGGGCGATCCATCATGCGGGCGGCCCGCTCGCGAGAATGGCCTCGACGATGGACTGCACCTCGAAGGCTTCGTCGAGGGTAGCCAGGTGATGCTGCTGGCCGTTCGTCATATGGGCGACGCCCTCGAGCTGTCGGCGCAGGACAAGGGGTCGCATGCGCTCGTTGGGCGCCGCGTCCTCGTCGGGCGTCCAGTTGCCGGCCGGGCTTTGGCGCTCGGCCCAGGACCAGTCGCGCAGGCGGATCGCTCCGGCGCCACGGAGAGTCCAGGTGTTGTGGTCATCCTGCGGAGTTGTCCCGACGCTGCCGGTCAGGGTGACGGGGATGGAGCCGGCCTGGAGCCTGGCGTCGATGCGGCGCTCGGTCGCGCCCCGGGCGCGATCGACGGCAGCCGTTTCCAGCGCAAGGGGACCGAGAAAGCGGCGGGCCAGGAAAAGGAAGTGGGAGACGACCTCGCGCGTGAACCCGCCTTCGGACGGCGCGTCGAGCCAGCTGGCAGCGGCTTGCTGCCACGGGCGCGGCCAGGTGGCGAAGGCGACATCGATGTCCAGGGTGGCCGGCGCGCCGATGGCCCCCTCGTCGAGCCAGAGGCGAAGCCGCTCGACCGCGAACGAGGAGGCGAAGGGGAAGTTGACGGCCGCGCGGGCGCCCGGGTGGCGGGCGATGAAGGCGGCCGCGGCGGGCACGTCGGTCGCGAGCGGCTTCTCCAGGAACACCGCCCGGCCGGCAGCGAGGGCCTGCTCGGCATAGCCCAGATGCGTCGCAGGGGGCGTCGCGATATAGACGCAGTCGGACGCCTCGATGACCGAGTGGGCGGACCCGCTGCCGGCCATGAGGGGCGCGAGGCGGGCAAGGGCCGCCGGGGACGCGTCCCACAATGCGGTCACGTCCACGATGCCGCGCGCGTGCTCCTGCGCGGCGCGGAGCATGCGCTCGCCCATGATGCCTGCGCCGATGATGCCTAGCCGGGTCATGCGTTTCTCCAGACGTCATATGGGGTATAGGGACGCCCCCACCAGCAGGACAGTGCCATGACAGATCGCCCCTCGGGCCGCGCCGCCGACGCGCTCCGCGCCGTTTCCTTCGACGTCGGCTTCGCCCGGCACGCCGAGGGATCCTGCCTGATCCGCATGGGCGGGACCGAGGTGCTGTGCACGGCGAGCGTCGAGGGGCGCGTCCCCGGGTTCCTGCGCGGACAAGGCCTGGGATGGGTGACCGCGGAATACGGCATGCTGCCGCGCGCGACGCACACGCGCGGCGAACGCGAGGCGGCCCGGGGCAAGCAGTCGGGGCGCACGCAGGAGATCCAGCGGCTGATCGGGCGCAGCCTGCGGGCCGTCGTCGACCGGAAGGCGATGGGCGAGTGCACGGTCGCGCTGGATTGCGACGTGCTGAACGCGGATGGCGGGACGCGGTGCGCCAGCATCACGGGGGCCTGGGTCGCGCTCAGCCTCGCCTTCCAGAAGATGGTGGCGAACCGCGTCATCGCACGGTCGCCGATCACCGGCCAGGTCGCGGCCGTAAGCTGCGGGCTGGTCGCCGGGGCCGCGGTGCTGGACCTGGACTACGCCGAGGATAACGGCGCCGAGGCCGATGCCAACTTCGTGCTGACGGAAGGCGGCGGGATCGTCGAGATCCAGGGCACCGCGGAAACATCGCCGTTCAACGAGGCGCAGTTCATGGAGCTGATGCGGCTCGCCCGGCTGGGGACGGCGCAGTTGTACGCCGCGCAGCGTGCGGCGTTGGGGGCGTGACCCGGCGGATCGCCCGCGGCAGCCGGCTTGTGCTGGCGACGCACAACCCGGGCAAGCTGCGGGAGATCGAGGCCCTGCTCGCGCCATTCGGGATCGATCTCGTATCCGCAGGCGCGCTGGGACTGCCGGAACCCGAGGAGACCGCACCCGATTTCGTGGGCAATGCGCGGCTGAAAGCGGTTGCAGCGACGGCGACGGGGCTGCCGGCGTTGGCGGATGACAGCGGCTTCTGCGTCGCCGCGCTGCGTGGGTCCCCGGGGGTGCTGAGCGCACGCTGGGCCGGACCGGGGAAGGACTTCGGCGTGGCGATGCGTCGGGTGCGGGACGAGATGGACGGGGCGGAAGATCGGCGGGCCTGGTTCGTGTGCGCGCTGTCCCTGGCCTGGCCGGATGGGGAGACGGCGACGTTCCTGGGACGCGTGGAGGGTCGGGTCGTATGGCCGCCGCGCGGGGAGCTGGGGTTCGGCTACGATCCGATGTTCGTGCCGCTGGGCGGGACGGCGACGTTCGGAGAGATGGCGCCGGACGCAAAACATGCCGTGAGCCACCGCGCGATCGCCATGGCGCAACTCTTTGCGGCGTGCTTCGATAGGCCATGATGAAGACCGTATTCGCAGTGCTTGCGGCGGTGACCGTCGCAGGTGCGGCCATGCCGGGCCCGGTTTTGGCGCAGTATTATCCTCCGCCGCCCGGCTATGGGGGGCCTCCGCCCTATTACCCGCCGCCACCACCCCCGCGCGGCCGGTTCGGGCAACGCTGCGATTCGATCATCCAGACCCCCTACGGGCCGGAACACATGATCTGCCCGATCGTCGAACCGAAACCGCTGGGCTACGAGTGCGCATGCCCCGCGCCTCGCCGGTCCGGCTATCGGCCGGGGTCGTTCGTGCCAGGGCGAACCATTCGTTAGCGCGGACCATTCGTTAACACGACTGCCGGAGAGTCCTGGGATGAAGGTCACCGCGCTTCGCACGACGAAGCTCGTCGTGCCGCTGCCGTCGCCCATCATGAGCGGGTTGGGACCGCTGACGACGACGGGGGTCCTGGTCGTCGAGGTGCTGACGGACCAGGGCATCGTGGGCGAGAACCTGGTGTTCACGCTGAACAACAAGCGGCTGGCGGTGCTGGACGAAATGGTGCTGAGCCTGGCGCCGCTGGTGGAGGGGATCGACCCGGCGTTCACGACCCGGTTCTGGTCCGATGCGTGGCGGGAGATCAACTTCGTCGGACACAAGGGGGTGCCGGTGATGGGGATCTCGGCGATCGACGGGGCGCTGTGGGACTTGCGCGGGAAGGCGGCCGGGCTGCCGATCCATCGGCTGATCGGGGCGGCCCGGGACAGTGTGCCCGCCTATGCTAGCGGGGGGCTGTGGCTGTCGCTGTCGGTCGACGAGCTGCAGCGGGAGGCGCAGGGGTTCGTGGAGCAGGGGTTCCGGGCCGTGAAGATGCGGCTGGGAAAGCCGACGCCGGCCGAGGACGCGGCGCGGGTGCGGGCCGTGCGGGAGGCGATCGGGCCGGGCATCGCCCTGATGGCGGACGCGAACCAGCAGTTGACGGTGGTGCAGGCCATTCGGCTGGGCCGGATGCTGGAGGAGTTCGGTCTGGCGTGGTTCGAGGAGCCGCTGCCGGCCTACGATCTGGAGGGTGTGGCCCAGGTCGCCGCGGCGCTGGATACGCCGATCGCCAGCGGGGAGACGGAATACACGCGCTACGGCTTCCGCGACATGCTGGAACGCAAGTCGGCGGACATCCTGATGCCGGATCTGCAGCGGGTGGGCGGGGTGACGGAGTTCCTGCGGGTGGCGCACATGGCCGACGCGTTCGACGTCCCGGTGTCGTCGCACCTGTTTCCGGAGACGTCGATCCAGGTGCTGGCGGCGTTGGGGAACGCGACCTGGTTGGAACATATGCCATGGTTCTCGGCGCTGTACGACGGCGGGATTGAGGTGCTCGACGGGCACGTGGCGGTGCCGCAGGGGCCGGGATGGGGGTTGGCTTTGGATCGGCGGGCGATCGCGCGATACCAGGCCTGAGGAGACAGGAACATGTGGCAGCCCAGCAGCTTCTATCCGGACCCGGCGGTGCAGGTGCTGCACCCCAGCTTCCTGAAATACCGCATCGCGCTGGCGGCCGTGGAGCGGCTGGCCACCGGGTTTCGCTGGGCGGAGGGCCCGGTATGGTTCGGCGACCAGAAGCGGCTGCTGGTGAGCGACATCCCGAACAACCGGATCGTCGCCTGGGACGAGCAGACGGGCGTTTCGAGCGATTTCAGGCGGCCCAGCGATTATGCCAACGGCAACTTCCGGGATCGGCAGGGGCGGCTGGTGACGTGCGAGCACGGGGGACGCCGGGTCACCCGGACGGAGCATGACGGGACGATCACCATCCTCATCGACCGGTTCCAGGGCAGGCGGCTGAACTCGCCGAACGACCTGGTCGTGAAGTCGGACGGGACAATCTGGTTCACGGACCCGCTGTTCGGCCTGATGAGCGACTATGAGGGGAACCGGGCGGAGTCGGAGTTGCCGGCCGCGGTATACCGGCTGGACCCGGCGACGGGGGAGGCGACCGTGCTCGAAAGCGAGATGCCGGGCCCGAACGGGCTGGCGTTCTCGCCGGACGAAAAGACGCTGTACGTCGTGGCAAGCCGCGCGGAGCCGCATCGGGAGCTATGGGCATACGACGTGGTTGACGGCGTCCGGCTCACGAACCGCCGGACGTTCATCGATGCGGGACCCGGGGGAACGCCGGACGGGTTCCGGGTCGACGAGGATGGAAACCTGTGGTGCGGGTGGGGGATGGGAACGCCCGAGCTGGACGGGGTGATGGTGTTCAACCCCGCCGGGGAGCCGATCGGGCGGATCCAGTTGCCGGAGCGCTGCGCCAATCTGTGCTTCGGCGGGCGGCGGGGCAATCGGCTGTTCATGGCGGCAAGCCAGGGGATCTACGCGCTCTATGTGAATACGAGGGGCGCCACCTGGCCCGGTTAGCGGCCGGGCGTTGGGGCCGGCAGGACGCCGGCCCGATGTGACGTCAGGCGGTGCGGACCTGGCTGAGGAACGCGGAGATTTGCCGGGTCAACTGCTCCGCCTCGTTGGTCAGCCGCTCGATTCCGCGAGCGACGCTGCCGCTGGCGGTGCCGGTGCGGGCGGCGGCCTGCTGCACCTGGTTGATGTCGGCGATGACGGCCTGCATCCCGCCCGACGCCTGGCGCACATGCTCGTCGATCCGGCTGGTCGCGTCCCGCTGCTGTTCCACTGCGGCGGCAACGTCCTGACCCAGGCGGCCCATCTCCGTCACCGCGCCCGCGACCTCGACGATCACGGCGCCCACACCGCCGGTTGCGGCCTGCACGAGCGCGATCTGGCTGGCGATCTCGTCGGTTGCCCGCGCCGTCTGGTTCGCGAGCGCCTTCACCTCCCCCGCAACCACCGCAAAGCCCTTGCCCGCATCCCCGGCGCGGGCAGCCTCGATCGTGGCGTTCAGCGCCAGCAGATTCGTCTGCGCGGCGATCTGCTGGATAAGGCTCGTGACCGCGCCGATCCGCCCCGTGGCGTCGCCGAGTTCCGTCATGCGGTGCGTGGCCTGGGCCACCGCCTGCTCGGCCTGCGAGGCGATGCGGGCGGAGGCGCCGACCTGCTCGGCAAGGCTGCCGATGCTGGTCGTGAGCTGCCCGGCGGACGCCACGATGGACGCGACCTCCGCGGACGCCTGGTCGCTGCTGACGGCCACACGCTGCGTGCGGTGTTCCATGTCCGCCACCAACGACGTGGCGTTCGCGGCGCCGTCGCGCATCGACGCGGTCGAGGATAGGGCGGCTTCGATCGTCGTGCCGGTTTCGGCGTGGAACGCCTCGCACAGCGCGCCGATCCGCTCGGCGCGACTCTGGCGGGCGGCCTGCTCCTCCGCCGTGCGGGCCGCCAGCGCCGCGTGTTCGATCCCGTCCAGGCGGAGCGCCTCGATGGCGCGGGCCATCCGGCCCACCTCGTCGGCCCGGCCGCGGCACGGGACCGCCACGCCATGGTCGTGCGCGGCAAGCGCGGTGATCGTCCCCGTCATCGCCACCAGCGGCCCCACGACCCGGCGGACGAACAGCCACGTCGCGCCGGCCATCGTCGCGCAGACCGCCAGCAGCAACGACGCGGCGAGCGCGAGACCCCGCCCGGCAGCGGCCCGGAGCTGCTCCGCCCGGGCGGACGCCTGGTCGATCGCGGCATCGCGCAGGCGGAACGGGGCCGCGACGCCCGGCGCATGGTCCCGCCGGAAGTCGGCGAGCGCCGGGTATGCCCCGCCCGCCCGGCTGGCCGCGACGACGCGGTCGTACAGGGCCCCGTTGTCGCGGAAGTAGCGGACCTGCACCTCGTCGATGGAAGCCGCGATCGCCGGCGGCACGGTCCGCGTGTCCTGCATGTTGCGGATCTGCGCCCAGATCTCATCGAGGTGACCGACCGAGGCCGATAGATCCTCGAGCGCCGTCTGCGTCATCGGCGCCCGGGATGCGATGGCGCCGATCAGGGCCGTTCCACGCTGCGCAGCCCATTGCCGCAACGAGTAGGCGAGGCGAGCCAGATCCAGGTTGTCCTGGATGACGGAATCCTGCAGCGCCGAATCCGCCTGGATGCTGGTCAGGATGCGGGTGATCGCGACGAAAGCCTGCTGCGCGGGGGCGAGGATGGGGTTCAGGACGGTGGGCCGCTGACCTGCGGGAACCGCCAGCCACTTGTCGACCTCAAGCCGCATGCCAGCGATCAAGGCCTGCGTGGACTGGATCGCCTGGCTGCGCTCGGCGCCGTTGCGGGCGCTCGTCAAGTGCCCCAGGGCGGCCGCGAACGATGCGTCCGTGGCCTTGCGGGCGGCGTCCATCGCCGCCTGCTCCGCCGCGCCGGCCGGCCCGGCGGCCGTGAGTTGGCCGACGGACGTGACCCGTTCCGCCGTCACCATCTCGGGAATGCGGAAGATGGCCCGGAATGCCTGCAGCTCGTCCCGCGCGACGCCGGCCTGGGCGTAGGTGGACCACGCGGACAGCAGGTTCGCCGTGCCGTACGCAAGGCCGGCCCCGGCCGCCGCCGTCATGCAGACGAAGAAGAATGTCCCGACGCGCACGCGTTGCTCCACCCGGAAATGATGGGGCAAGGTGACACGGGCGGGTTAACGAGGCGTTTGGAGCAGGGCCTCGCTTGCGTCCCACAGGCGGGCGCAGGCAGCGTCGTCCATGGCCTGCGGCATGATCTTGGAGGCGGTCGGGCGGCCGCGGGTCTCACCCCAGCAGCAGGGCCCGTAATAACCGCCGGGCTCGGCGGCCGGGTCCAGGGCGGCGAACAGAAGCGGGCGTGCGCCGTCCGCGGCGGACTGTCCCAGGGTGTTGAACCCCCACTGCATGATGCGGGGCACGAGGCCCGGCTCCCCGCCGCCCGGGCCGTTCAGGACGATGCTGGTGGCGGACCAGCCGGGGTGGGCTGCGATGCCGGTCACGCCCCACCCGTTCGCCGCCGACCGGCGCTGGAGTTCGCGTGCGAACATCAGGTTGGCCAGCTTGCTCTGCGCATAGGCGCGCCAGGGGTCGTAGGCACGTTCGGCGTTCAGGTCGTCGAACGCGATGGCGCCGCGCCGGTGGGCAAGGCTGGCGACGGGCACGACCCGGCCCCCGCGCAGGTGCGGGAGCAGCCGCAGGGTCAGCGCCATGTGACCGAGATGGTTGGTGCCGAACTGCCGTTCGAACCCGTCGATCGTCGTTTCACGGCGCGGGAGGGCCATCACGCCGGCATTGTTCAGCAGGACGGCGACGGGCGTCGCGATGGTCGCGGCGAAGGCGGCGACGGAGGCAAGGCTGGCGGTATCCAGCGTCTGGAACCGGGCGGTCGCGGCGGGGACAGCGGCACGGAGCCGGGCGAGCGCCACCTCACCGCGCGCCGGGTTGCGGCCGGTGAGAAGGACCTCGTGGCCCGCGCGGGCAAGACCCAGGGCGGCTTCGAACCCGAGCCCACCCGTGGCGCCCGTTATGATCGAAAGCGGCATCAGCAGTGCGGGGGCTGGATCGCGAACTCCTTGAGCCGGCCCTGCATGACGAAGTCGGAGAAGTCCATGTGCAGGT
>CAXTPG010000127.1:0-11020 GCA_964246015.1 uncultured Acetobacteraceae bacterium | reverse complement strand
GCCGCACGATCAGCAGCAGCCGGTCCGACTTGAACGGCTTCTCGATGAAGTCGTAGGCGCCATGCTGGATCGCCGAGACCGCCGTCTCGATCGTCCCATGGCCCGAGATCATGACGACAGGCACATGCGGCTCCTCCGCATGCAGCGCCTGCAGGATGCCCAGCCCATCCAGCCGCGACCCCTGCAGCCACACGTCCAGGATCACCAGCGATGGCCGCCGGTGGCGGAACGCCGCGATCGCCTGGTCGCTGTCCCCCGCCTGGCGGACGGCATACCCTTCGTCCTCCAGCACGCCCTCGATCAGCAGCCGGATATCGGGCTCGTCATCGACGATAAGGATCTCTTGAGCCATCGCCGCTGCTTAAGCCTCTATCAGGCCGGGCACAATCAGCGGCAACGCCAGCGTCGCCACCGCCCCGGGCCCCGATGCCCGGTCATCCAGGTCGAGCCTGCCGCCATGGTCCTCCATGATCTTCTTCACGATTGCGAGGCCCAGCCCGGTTCCCTTCACCTTGTGCGTCACATACGGCTCCGTCAGCCGCGCCCGGTCCGCCTGCGGCAGCCCGACTCCGTCATCCTCCACCCGGATCACCGCCATCCCGTCCTCGCTCGCCACGCGCACCGTGATCCGCCCCGCCGGCTCCTCCGGCCCGCGCACCCGCATCGCCACCGCGTCGGCCGCGTTCTGCAGCAGGTTCGTCAGCGCCTGGCCCAGCAGCCGCCGGTCGCACTGCGCCATCGGCCCCCGATCGGGGATATCCGTCGTCCACGCGATCTCCGGCCGGGCGCTCCGCTGCAGCACCAGCGCCTCCCGCGCGATCCGCCCCACATCCTCCGGCCGCAACACCGGCTGCGGCATCCGCGCGAACGCCGAGAACTCGTCGACCATCCGCCCGATGTCGCCCACGTGCCGCACGATGGTGTCCGCGCACTGGGCAAACGTCTCAGGGTCCGACGTGATCTCCCGCGTGAACCGCCGCTTCAACCGCTCCGCGCTCAACTGGATCGGCGTCAGCGGGTTCTTGATCTCGTGCGCGATCCGCCGGGCCACATCCGCCCACGCCGCCTTCCGCTGCGCCGATTGCAGCTCCGTGATGTCGTCGAACGTCACCACATACCCGCCCCGGCTGTCCGACCCGATCCGCACCAGCAGGTTCCGCCGCCGCTGATGCGGCCCGATCTCGACCTCCCCGGTCCGCGGCTTCTCCGGATTGGCCGCGACCTCCGCCAGCAGCGTCGCGAACTCCGGCGCCACCTCCCGCAGCCGCACCCCGATCGCCGCCATCAGGTCCGTGCCCAGCAGCTCGCTCGCCGCCGCGTTCGGCAGCTCGATCCGCGCCTCCTCGTCCAGCCCCACCACGCCTGCGGACACGCCGGCCAGCACCGTCTCCGTGAACCGCCGACGCTCGTCGATCTGGCTGTACGCGTCCATCAGCTCCGTCCGCTGCGCCGCCAACTGCCCCGTCATCCGATTGAACGCCCGCGACAGCCCGGCGACCTCGTCCTCGCTCTTCATCTCCGGCACCCGCACGCCCAGGTCGCCGGCCCGAACCCGCTCCGCCGCCAGGATCAGCCGCCCGATCGGCCGGGCGATCTGGTTCGCCAGCACCAGCCCCAGCAGCACCGCCGCCGACAGCACCAGCAGCGCCACCAGCGCGAAGATCAGCGCGAACGTCACCTGCAACCCCGACCGGTTCTCGTCCAGCCGCCGATACTCCGCGACCGCCTGCTCCGTCCGCGACATGTGCCCCAATATCTGCGGATCGACGGGCCGCCCGATCAGCAGCATCAGGCTCGGCGTCTCATACAACTGCACGACTGCCCGCACCCGGCTCTCGTCGGGCGTGCCCAGCACCGCGACCTCCCCGGTCCGCGCCAGCTCCGTCGCCTCGCTGGGCGCCGGCTCCACGCCCAGCCCCGACATCGCGCCCACGCCGGCGATGATCTGGTTGGTGATGGGCTCGTAGATGATCGCTTCCGTCAGCCCCCGCAGCACCGTCTGCGTCTGGAGGATCTGCCCGAACGCATACGGGTCGTTCGACAGCAGCTGCCCGGCCCGCACCAGGTCGTTCGCCATCCCCAGCGCATCCGCCCGGATGTTGTTGCGATGCTCCTCCAGATACCCCCGCGACGCCTCCAGGCTCTCGTTCAGCGCCGTCCGCACCCGGTCGTTGAACCAGGCCTGGATGCCCAAATTGAAGAACGCCGTGGCAAAGATCGCGACGACGATCGTCGGCGTCACCGCCACGACGCTGAACAGCATCACCAGCCGCACATGCAGCCGCGACCCGGCCGACCCCCGCCGTCGCTCCACCCACACCCGCGTGATCCGCCCCGCCAGCACCGCCCCCAGCAGCAGCAGCACGACGAGGTTCGCCAGCACCATCGCGTAGATCAGGTTCGGCCGCCACGACAGCTCCACCCCGCCCGAGAGTGCGACAAACGTCGCCACCCCCAACGCGAGCGCGATCGCCGCCAGCACGAGCGTCACGACCTTGCCCAGCAGCGCATTGGCGATCCGCCGCGGCCAGGACGGCGCCACGGACGGCCGGAAGGTGCGGGGGTCCAGGGGTGCGTTCATCGGATCAACTATGGTTCACGGTTCAGCCGGACGGTCGGGCGGGCCCGCAAGCAAACCTTCAACGCACGAAATGACCTGCGTCGCGACCTCCAATGCCGCCTGCGCCTCGGATGGAGAGATCTCCCGGGCTCCCGTGTAGTCGGCGATGTCCTTGATCTCATACGACCGGCTGACGAACGCGACATACTCACGTGGGAACAGCTTCAGGTCGCGCGCCACACGCGCAAGCTCCGTATGCGTGCCGTGATGGGTCCGTGGTTCTTTCCCCGTCACCGAGACGATATACGCCAGTGCAGCATGGAACGCTGCCATGTAGGCTTCCCGCCCCGCCATGTCGGGAAAGCCGCCTTCCAGCAGCAACGATCCAGCCTTCGTGCTATGACGCGCCCGCTCGAGATGCTCGGCCACCGTTCTCACAACTCGATCCCGTCGCGCCGGACAGCGCGCATGAACGAGCTATCCTCCTGATACCGTTCAGCTTCAAACGGTTTGGCCGAGATGAATGCATCCTCTAGCAGGAACTCCGTCGTGATCAACGCGATCCGCCCCATCTCGTCCCACCGCGACCCCGGCTCCCGGATGAACACCGCCACGTCATAATCCGAATCCGGCCTGTGATCCCCCCGCGCCCGCGACCCGAACAGCACCACCCGTTCCAGCCGGTCCCCATACACCGCGTCCAACGCCGCCCGGAACCGCCCCAGCACCGGGTCCGCAACCCCCGCCTCTCCCATCGCCGGCTCCACGTTCGCCGGGCGCACCTTACCCGATCCCGCGCACCACCGGGATATCGAGATCCCTGATCTTCTTGCGAAGCGTGTTCCGGTTCAGCCCCAGCATCGCCGCCGCCTTGATCTGGTTGCCCCGCGTCGCCGCCAGCGTCATCTGGATCAGGGGGCGCTCCACCTCCGCGATCACCTGGTCGTAGATGTCGCGCATCGGCATCCCGTCCCGCGACGCCGCCAGGAACTGCCGGATGTGCCGCTCCACCGCCGCCGCCAATGGCTCCGGCGCCCCACCCGCGGCCGGCAGATCCGCCGCGCCCCCGGGGTCCGCCAACTCCGCATGGATCACCTCCGCCGTGATCGTCTCCTGCGGATACAGCGCCGAAAGCCGACGCATCAGGTTCTCCAGCTCCCGCACGTTCCCCGGCCAACGGTGCTGCCGCAACCGGTCGACCGCCGACGTGTCGAGCGTCTTGCCCGAAAGCCCCGTCTCCTTCGCCTTGTCCAGGAAATGCCGCGCCAGGACCGGGATATCCTCCAGCCGCTCCCGCAGCGGCGGCAGCCGGATCGGCACGACGTTCAGCCGATAGAACAGATCCTCCCGGAACTGCCCGGCCCGGATCGCCTGCCGCAGGTCCCGGTGCGTCGCCGCCACGATCCGCACGTTCGCCCGGATCGGCTGCCGCCCGCCCACCGTCGTGAACTCGCCCTCCTGCAGCACCCGCAGCAGCCGGGTCTGCGCCTCCGCCGGCATGTCCCCGATCTCGTCCAGGAACAGTGTGCCCCCCGCCGCCTGCTCGAACCGCCCCTGCGCGCGGTTCATCGCCCCCGTGAACGCCCCCCGCTCATGCCCGAACAGCTCGCTCTCGATCAGCTCCCGCGGGATCGCCGCCATGTTGATCGCGACGAACGGCCCGCTTCGCCGCCGCCCGTAATCGTGCAGCGCCCGGGCCACCAGCTCCTTGCCCGTCCCGCTCTCGCCATTGACCATCACGGTCAGGTCCGTCGTCGTCAGCCGCGCGATGCTGCGGTAGATCTCCTGCATGGCGACGCTGCGCCCGATCAGCGGCAACCGCTCCTCGGAATCCCTGGCCTCCGGCGGCGGCGTATCCCCCGGTGCCGACGGCGCCGCGAGCGCCCGCCCCACCACCGCGAGCAACTCCTTCAGATCGAACGGCTTCGGCAGATACTCGAACGCCCCCCGCTGCGCCGCCTTCACCGCCGTCATCAGCGTCGACTGCGCGCTCATCACCACGACCCGCAGATCGGGCCTGATCCGCCGGATGCGCGGGATCAGGTCCAGCCCGTTCTCGTCCGGCATCACCACGTCGGTGATGACCAGATCCCCCTCCCCGTCCTCCACCCAGCGCCACAGCGTCGCGGCATTCCCGGTGCATCGCACCTGGTAGCCGCTGCGCCCCAACGCCTGTGTCAGCACGGTCCGGATCGATCGGTCGTCATCGGCGACCAGCACGGTGGGCGGAGTCATTGTTGTTCTTTCAGAGCGTGTCCGCCTCGGTTTCGGTCATGACCGGCAGGCACAGCCGGAAGTCGGTACGGCCGGGCCGGCTATCGACTTCGATCAAGCCGTCATGGTCGCCAACGATCTTCGCGACCAAAGCAAGACCCAGGCCGCTGCCCGCAGGCTTGCTGCTCACGAACGGCTCGAACAGGAACTGCCGCATGTCGTCGCCGATCCCCGGCCCGTTGTCCCGCACCGTCACCACCAGCGGCAGATGCTGCCGCTGACCGCTCCCCGGCACCGCCAGGCGCACCCCGTGCTGATACGCCGTCGTCAGCGTGATCTCCCCCCCGCCGCGCTCCACCAGCTGCGGGTCGGAGTGAATGGCCTCCGCCGCGTTCTTCACGAGGTTCAGCAGCACCTGCACCAGCTGGTCCCGATTGGCCCAGGCCGGCGGCAAGGACGGATCGTACGTCTCCGTGATCCGCAGGTCGTGCGCGAACCCGCTCTGCGCCAGCCGCCGCACATGCTCCAGCACACGGTGGATGTTCACCGCCCGGCGCTCGATCGGCTTCTCGCCGAACACCTCCATCCGGTCCACCAGCGCCCGGATCCGGTCCGCCTCGTCGCGGATCAGCACGGTCAGCTCCCGGTCGGCATCCGTGACGCTCGCCTCCAGCAACTGCGCCGCACCCCGAATGCCGGATAAGGGGTTCTTCACCTCATGCGCCAGGATCGCCGACATCCCGGACACGCTCCGCGCCGCGCCCCGGAACGCCATCTGTCGATCCAGTGTCCGCGCGGCAGAACTATCCTGCAACGTCAACAGAATGGCCCCAGGCTCCTCCGTCAACGGCGCCGCCTGGACCGTGATCCCCGTCTTGTGCAACCGCGGACTCTCGAGCGACAGGTCATGGTCCGCGATCGTCGTCCCATGGGTCCGCACCTGCGACAGAAGCGCGAAAATCGGGTTGTCCGGCGGCAGCAGCGCATCCAGCGTCGTCTGCGCCAGTTGCAGCATGGACAGCCCCAGGAAATGCTCCGCCGCCTGGTTCGCGTAGCGGAACCGGTTGCCCGCATCCAGCAGCAGCGTCGGCACCGGCAACGCCCCCAGCATGGCCAAGGGATCCAGCGCCGGCTGCCGCGGCAACGCCATCGCGCGCGGCGTCAGGCGCTCCACCAGCGCCAGCCGGCCGCGGGTCAGCGCCCCCTTCATGCGGCGAGCGGCTCCACGTGCACCACCCCGGCGGCGCCGCGCGCGATCAACGGGTCATAGAACCCGTCGATCAGCGCCCGGACCGCCTCCGCCCCCGGCGTGCGGTTCACCATCGCCCGGAACTCGGCCGACCCAGGAAGCCCCCGGGAGTACCAGGACACGTGCTTCCGCGCGACGCGAACGCCCGCATCGCTCCCACAATGCACGAGCATCGCCTCGTAATGCTCTAGAAGAACATGTTTTTGTTCTGCCAGACTCGGCTCCGTCTGCCGCTCTCCCGTCGCCAGGAACCGCGCCACCTGCGCCGGAAACCACGGCCGCCCATAGCACCCGCGCCCGATCATCACCCCATCCGCACCCGACTGCTCCATCGCCGCCAGCGCGTCATCCTCCGTCAGGATATCCCCGTTCGCGATCACCGGGATCCCCACCGCGGCCTTCACCAGCGCGATGAACCGCCAATCCGCCACCCCGGTATAGAATTGCTGCCGCGTCCGCCCGTGCACCGTCACCATCCGGATGCCGCTCGCCTCCGCGATCCGCGCCAGGTTCGGCGCATTCAGGTTCGCGTGGTCCCAGCCCATCCGCATCTTCAACGTCACAGGCACGCTCACCGCCTGCACCGTCGCCTCCAGCAGCCGCGCCGCCGCGACCTCGTCCCGCATCAGCGCCGACCCGGCCGCCTGCCCCACCGCGACCTTCTTCACCGGGCAGCCGAAATTGATGTCGATCAGGTTCGCCCCGTGCCCGACCGCGATCCGCGCCGCCTCCGCCATGGCCGCCGGGTCGCAGCCCGCAAGCTGCACCGCCGCCGGCCCGCCGCTGCCGTCCACCTCCGCCATCCGCAGCGTCGTCCGGTTCTCCCGCACCATCGCCCAGGACGCGATCATCTCCGACACCACCAGCCCGGCTCCATGCCGCTTCGCCAGCCGCCGGAACGGCAGGTCCGTCACCCCGGACATCGGCGCCAGGATGACAGGCGCGTCCAACCGCACGGCCGTCGCGCCATCGCCGATCATCACCGGAGCCAGGTGGGGAGTTTGCATCGGATTGCCCATGATTTGGGCAGTTTTACGGGATGCCTGGCCGCGATGCAATCACCCTGCGACACGCGCACCCCGCGCGTGGCGCCGGCGTCCCGGCGGCCGCCCATCGCAGCGGACCGTCTCGACCTTGACGCCACCCCACCCCCACCGCATTCCTCCCACCATGCGAATCGCCGCCCTCCTCGTCGCCGCCGGCTCCGGCACCCGCTTCGGCGCGCCCCACCCCAAGCAGTTCACGCAGATCGCCGGGAAGCCCACCCTGCGCTGGGCCGCCGACGCCCTGGCCTCTCACGTCCAATGGCTGCAGCCCGTCGGCGACCCGGCCCGCCTCGACCCGGCCCTGGACGGCACCGGCGCCCTCCCCGCCATCCCCGGTGGCGCCACCCGCCAGGACAGCGTCCGCCTCGGCCTCGAGTCCCTGGCTCCCCACGCCCCGGACCTCGTCCTCGTCCACGATGCCGCCCGGCCCGTCATCCCCCGGGGCACCATCGCCGCCCTCCTCGCAGCGCTCGAAACCGCACGGGGCGCCATTCCCGCCATGCCCGTCGCCGACACCCTGAAGCGCGGCACGAACTGCGTCATCGCCGGGACCGTCCCCCGCGACGGCCTCTTCCGCGCCCAGACCCCCCAAGCCTTCCACTTCCCCCTGCTGCTCGAACTCCACCGCGCCGCGCCCCCGGGGGCCACCGACGACGCAGCCCTCCTCGAAGCCGCCGGACACCCCGTCGCCCTCGTCCAAGGCTCCGACGACAACATCAAGCTCACCTATCCGGAGGACCTCGTGCGACTGGAGCGCATCCTTGCCCCCACCCTGTCCCCCCGGACCGGTACCGGCTTCGACGTCCACGTCCTCGTCGAGGGCCGCCCCCTCATCCTCTGCGGCGTCAACGTCCCTCATGAAAAGGGTCTCGCCGGCCACTCCGACGCCGACGTCGGCATCCACGCCCTGTGCGACGCGATCTACGGCGCGCTGGCCGAAGGCGACATCGGCCGCCACTTTCCCCCGAGCGAGGACACCTGGAAGGACGCCGACAGCGCCCGCTTCCTCCGCCACGCCGCACAACGCATCGCCGCCCGCGGCGGCCGCCTGGCGAACGCCGACGTCACCCTCATCTGCGAACGCCCGAAGATCACCCCCCACGCCCCGGCCATGATCGCCCGCCTGGCAAATCTCTTGGGCGTCGCGACGGACCGCATCTCGGTCAAGGCGACGACCACGGAACGCCTGGGTTTCCCCGGGCGTGGCGAAGGCATCGCCGCACAAGCCGTCGCGACGATCATGCTGCCGGATTGATAGAGTTGGTCGGAGCGGCGGGATTCGAACCCACGACCCCCAGTCCCCCAGACTGATGCGCTACCAGGCTGCGCTACGCTCCGACCGTGCCCGCGGTGTAGCAGCCCCCGCTGCCAAGGGCAACCAAGCGTAGGGTGGATCCTACAACCCACCACTCCACCCAAGGACGCCTAAGGCAACAACCGCCGCAACGTCACCAGTTCGTTCAAGGCATCCGCCAGCAAGCCGCGCAGCCGCCGGATCTCCTCCGCCTGGCTCTCCCCGCCGCCCGGGCTGGACAACGCCAGCACGGGCTCCACCGGCAGCACCGACTGCTCCGCCTCCGCCGCCGCCCGCTCCGCCGCCGGCGCCGGGGGAATATCGTCGGACAACTGTCCTCCACCCTCACGCAACAGGCGCTGCACGCCCTTGATCGTATACCCCTGGATATAGAGCAGGTCCGAGATGCGACGCAGCAGCACGATGTCGTCCGGCCGGTAATACCGCCGCCCGCCGCCCCGCTTCAACGGTTTCACCTGCGGGAACTTCGTCTCCCAGAACCGCAATACGTGCTGCGGGATGTGCAACTCGTCCGCGACCTCGCTGATCGTCCGGAACGCGTTCGGCGCCTTCTTCGACCGCGCCCGCCCATTCTCCTGCGACAACTCGCTCCCGCCATCCAGCCCCGGCTCGTCCGGAAGCAGCCCCGGCATCGCGCTCATTCGTCGTCGCCCGCAGGGATCGCGGTCCCGTTCACATGCGCCTTCAGCACCTGGCTCGGCCGAAACGTCAGCACACGCCGCGGCAGGATCGGCACCTCGACCCCCGTCTTGGGGTTGCGCCCGATCCGGCGCCCCTTCTGCCGCACAGAAAACGTCCCGAACCCGCTGACTTTAACAGATTCTCCCGCTTCCAGGGCCGCCGACATCCGTTCCAGCACCGTCTCCAGCAGCTCAGCCGAATCGTTGCGGGACAGCCCCACCTGGGAATAGATCGTCTCGGCAAGCTGCGCGCGGGTCACCGTCGTCATGGCGCGCACGCTAAGCAGCAGGATGATAGGGGTCAAGCAAACCGCTTGACCTTAAACAATTCCCGGATTCATGTGGCGCAATAGGCACACCGTGGCCGCGATGCCCGATTCGCCGCGTCTCACATCCGTACCAGCGCCGACCCCCACGTCATCCCGCCCCCCAGCGCCTCCATCAGCACCAGGTCCCCACGCTTGATCCGCCCGTCCCCGTACGCCTCCGCCAGCGCCAGCGGGATCGATGCGGCCGACGTGTTCGCGTGCCGGTCCACAGTCATCACCACCCGCTCGGTCGAAAGCCCCAGCTTCTTGCCCATGGCCTCGATGATCCGCCGGTTCGCCTGGTGCGGCACCAGCCAGTCCACGTCCGCATACCCCAGCCCGTTCGCCCGCAGCGCCTCATCCACCGCCGCCGCCAGCTTCGACACGGCGTGCCGGAACACCTCCCGCCCGTTCATCACCAGATGGCCCGGCCGGTCCGGCTGCCCCACCGACCCATCCACATAGAGCAGGTCACCCAGACTTCCCTGAGCATGCAGATGCGTCGAGAGGATCCCCGGTCCCTCCGCATCCCCCGCCCGCAGGAACACCGCCCCCGCCCCATCCCCGAACAGCACGCACGTCCCCCGGTCCGCCCAGTTCAGGATGCGCGAATACACCTCGCTCCCGATCACCAGCACGCCGCGGACCTGCCCCGCCCGGATCATCCCGTCCGCCACCGACAACGCATAGACGAACCCGCTGCACGCCGCCGAAAGATCGAACCCGAAGCCCTGCCCCACCCCCAGCGCCGCCTGCACCCGCAGCGCCGTGGCGGGGAAGGCCTGGTCCGGCGTGCTGGTCGCCAGGATGATCGCGTCGACGTCCCCGGGGCCCGCCCCGGCATCCGCCAAGGCACGCCGGGCTGCCTCCGTCCCCATGAACGCGCACGTCTCGTGCGGCGCCGCCAGATACCGCTGCCGGATGCCCGTCCGCTCGCGGATCCATTCGTCGCTGGTATCGACGGTCAGCGACAACTCGTCGTTCGTCACCGCCCGCGCCGGCAGATACCCGCCGATGCCCGCAAGGACCGCCCGCACCATGGTCAGACGGCCGCGGCCAGGCTGGGGGGGCCGATCCGCTGGATCTGCGCGAGCCCGGTCCGGATCTTCTCGTTGAACCCGTGCACGACCATGTCCATCGCGACGTCGACCGCGTGCGCGAAGCCCTCGGCGTCCGTCCCCCCATGCGACTTCACGACCACGCCGTTCAACCCCAGCATCACGGCGCCGTTGTACCGCCGCGGATCGAGCCAAAGCCGCAGCCGCGACAACCCCGGCCGGGCCAGCAGATAGGCGATCCGCCCGGCAAGGCTGCCCTGGAAGATCTGCCGCAACAGGTCGCCCACCAGCTTGAACGCCCCCTCCCCGGTCTTCAGGGCGACGTTGCCCGTGAACCCGTCCGTCACGACGACATCGACCGTCCCGGCCGTGATGTCGTGCCCCTCGACGAACCCGTGGAAGTTGGCGGCGACATGGCTCATCCGCAGCACCTCCGCCGCCTGGCGCACCCGCTCGTCGCCCTTCAGCTCCTCCGATCCCACGTTCAGCAGCCCGATCGTCGGCGCCGTCAGCCCCAGCACCGTCCGCGCGAACACGTCGCCCATGATCGCGAACTCGACCAGGTTGCGCGCGTCGCACTGCACGTTGGC
>CAXTPG010000126.1:0-11119 GCA_964246015.1 uncultured Acetobacteraceae bacterium | reverse complement strand
GAACAAAGCCCCCCTCCCGACCGTCCACCCCGACGCCATCGCCTACGTCATCTACACCTCCGGCTCCACCGGCACCCCCAAGGGCGTCCAGGTCAGCCACCGCGCCGCCAGACGCCTCTTCACCGCCACCCAACCCCTCTTCGACTTCGGCCCCCACGACGTCTGGACCTGCTTCCACTCCGCCGCGTTCGACTTCTCGGTCTGGGAGATCTGGGGCGCCCTCCTCCATGGCGGCCGGGTCGTCATGGTCCCGCACGACACGGCCCGCTCCCCCGACGCCTTCCTCGCCCTCCTGGACCAGGAACGCGTCACCGTCCTCAACCAGACCCCCTCCGCCTTCGCCCAACTGGCCGAAGCCCAGCTCGACCGCCCCCGCCCCCTCGCCCTCCGCTGGGTGATCTTCGGCGGCGAGGGCCTTGATACGACGAGTCTTCGCCGCTGGTTCGAACGCTTCGGCGACGCCGCCCCCCGCCTCGTCAACTGCTATGGCATCACCGAGACCACCGTCCACGTCACCCTGCGCCCCCTCTCCATCGCCGACCTCGACCTGCCCTTCACCTCCCCCATCGGCGCGCCCATCCCCGACCTCACCCTCCGCATCCTCGACGCCGACCTGGCCCCCGTCCCCGACCGCGCCCCCGGCGAACTCTGCATCGCCGGCCCCGGCCTCGCCCGCGGATACCTCGGCCAGCCCGCCCTCACCGCCACCCGGTTCGTCCCCGACCCCGCCGGCCCTCCCGGCGCCCGCATGTACCGCTCAGGTGACCTGGTCCGTAGGCGCGGCGACGACATCGAGTACCTCGGCCGCATCGACACGCAGATCAAACTCCGCGGCTACCGGATCGAAACCGGGGAGATCACTGCCCGCCTCCGCGCCCATCCCGCCATCGCCGACGCCGCCACCCTGCTCCGCGACAACCAGCTCGTCTCCTACGTCGTCCCCGCCGCCGACCGCGCCCGCGACGACGCGCAGACCGAGGACTGGCGCCGGGTCTTCGACGAGCAACTGGCCCGCGAGACCGAAATCGGCGACCCGCTCTTCCGCCTCACCGGCTGGCTCGCCAGCGACACCCGCCTTCCCATCCCCCCGGACCAGATGCGCGCCTGGGCCGACGGCACCGTCCAGCAGATCAGGGCCCTCAACCCGCGCCGCGTGCTCGAGATCGGCTGCGGCACCGGCATCCTCCTCTTCCGCCTCGCCGACACCGTCGAGCGCTATCACGGCATCGACTTCTCCGCCGAAAGCCTCGCCCACGTGCAGGCCCAGCTCGACCGGAACGCCCCCCGCTTCGCGAACGTGACCATCGAGCAGCGCGCCGCCCAGCACCTCGCCGGCCTGCCCGAAGCCGCCTACGACACGATCGTCATCAACTCCGTCGTCCAGTACTTCCCCAGCCTCGATACCCTCCGCGCCGTCCTCCGCGCCGCCCGCCCCCTGCTCGCTCCCGGCGGCGCCATCTACGTCGGCGACCTCCGGGACCTCCGCCTCGCCGAAACCTTCCACGCCTGGGTGCTCGCCGCCCGCGACCCCGCCACGCCCGACCTGCAGGCCCGCGCCCGCGACGCCGCCGCCGCCGAGCGCGAACTCCTTATTGATCCCGAATTTTTCACGACCCTTGCCCCCGAGGGCTTCGCATCCGCCGCACTCCTCCTCCAGCCCGGTGACATCCCCAACGAACTCAACCGCTTCCGCTACGCCGCCCTCCTCCGCCCCACCCCGGCGCCCGAGCCATCCAAGCCCACCACAACCCCCAACGCCCGCCTGAATCCCACCGGCGCCACACCCGACCGGGACACCTGGTTCAGCCCCAACCTCGACGACCCCACCCTCCTCGACGCCTGGCCCGGCCCCGCCCTCCCGTGGCGCCCCACAACCGCCACGCCCCCCGCCCGCCCCCACGCCTCCGACCCCACCCGCCGCCAGGCGCTGATCGAGGCCATCCCCGCGCTCCGCCGCGACCTCGCCGCATTCCTGCCCGACTACATGGTCCCCACCCACATCGTCGTGCTCGACGCGCTGCCCCTCACGATCAACGGCAAGCTCGACTCCCGCGCCCTGCCGCCCCCTACCCCGCCCGCGTCCCGCCCCACCTCGCCCCCGCCATCCACCCCAGCCGAACACGCGATCGCCGAGATCTTCACAGAATTGCTGGGCGACGGCGACTACGGCATCGACGACGACTTCTTCGCGCTCGGCGGCCACTCCCTCCTGGCCACCCGCCTATGCTCCCGCATACGCCAGCGGTTCACGGTGGAACTCCCCCTGATCCGCGTCTTCGAAACCCCCACCATCCGTGGTTTGGCCACACACCTGGACGCCGCCCTGATCGCCCAAACCGGCGCAGGCGACGACGAAACCAACAGGATAGAAGGAGAAATCTGATGCCGCCCGACAATCCGTAGGGTGGGTTGCCCTTCAGCAACCCACCACAGCACCACAGAACTCAGCCAATCCAGTCAGCTGACCCGGCTGACCGTATAGTCCGCGACATCCATCAACGCATCCCGGAACGCCCCCGGCGGAAACGGCGCCAAAGCCGCCTTTGCCTCATCGGCGAACCGCCCCGCATGCCGCAGCGTCGTCCCGATCGCCCCGCTCGCCGCCATCAGCGACAGCGCATGGTCCAGATCCTCGTCCGTCTGCTCGCTATCCTCGATCGTCCGCCGCCAGAACGCCCGATCCGCCTCCGCCCCCGCCGAATAGGCCGCAAGCACCGGCAAGGTCACCTTCCCCTCCCGGAAATCGTCGCCCACGGTCTTCCCCAGCTTCGCCTGGTCCGCCGCATAGTCTAGCGCATCGTCGACCAACTGGAACGCCATGCCCAGATTGGCGCCGTACTCCGCCAGCGCCGCCTCCTCGATCTCCGGCCGGTCCGCCACCACGGCCCCCACCTGGCACGCCGCCGTGAACAGCGCCGCCGTCTTGCCGCGGATCACCTCGAGATATTTCTGCTCCGGCGTCGACAGGTCGTTCTGGATGACAAGCTGCAGCACCTCGCCCTCCGCGATCGTCGCCGCCGCGTGGGACAGGATCGCCAGCACCTTCAACGACCCGTCGGACACCATCAACTGGAACGCCCGCGCGAACAGGAAATCCCCCACCAGCACCGAAGCCTTGTTCCCGAACACCGAATTGGCGCTCGACATGCCCCGGCGCAACAAGCTCTCGTCCACCACGTCGTCATGCAACAGCGTCGCCGTATGGATGAACTCGACGCACGCCGCCAACTGCACGTGCCGCGCGCCCGAATACCCGCACATCCGCGCCGCCGCCAGCGTCAGCAGCGGCCGCAACCGCTTGCCCCCGGCCGCGACGATATGCGCCGCAAGCTGCGGGATCAGCGCGACCGGGCTGTCCATCCGGGCGACGATGGCGCGGTTCGTGGCCTCGAGGTCGGCGCCGACCAGCGTCACCAACGTCGACAGCGCGTCGCCCCGGCCCGCCGACGTGGCGGCGTCCGGCGTCCGCTCCGGCTGGACTGGCGTGGTGACGATGCCCAAACTGCGCTCCCGACCCGGCGGGTCTCCGCCGCCGCGCACCATATCGGCGGCGCGGAAACAGGGTCAAGGCGACAGGACCATTCTTCATGCGGACCATTACTCTCTCGAACGACCTCGTCCGCCTCAGCTTCCTGCACGCCCTGCTCCGCGATGCCGGGATCGACTGCCTGCTGCTGGACAGCCACGCCAGCGCCGTCGAGGGCAGCATCGGCGCCATCCCCCGCCGCCTGGTTGTCCTCCCCGAGGACGAGCGGCGCGCCCGTCAGGTGCTGGAGGAAGCGGGCGAGGCCTGATGGACCTCACCGAAGGCACGCTCCTGGGCGGCCGGCTCCGCTACGACCAGCCCAAGGATGGCTGGCGCACAGGCATCGAGCCCGTGCTGCTCGCGGCCGCCATCCCCGCCCGCCCCGGCGACCGCGTGCTGGAGGCCGGAACCGGCGCCGGCGCCGGCCTGCTGTGCCTGATGGCCCGCGTCCCCGGCCTGCTGGCGGCCGGCATCGAACACGACCCCGCGATGACCGCCCTGGCCCGCGCCAACCTGGCCGCCAACGCCATGACGGCCACGATCCACGAAGCCGACGTCGCCACGGCGCCGGACCTGGGTCCGGTCGATCACGCCTTCGCCAACCCCCCCTGGCACGACCCGGCCGGCACGCCCCCCGCCGGGGCCCGCCGCATCCTCGCCAAGCAGCGCGACGGCAAAGGCCTCGCCGCCTGGATCGGTCCGCTATCAGCCGCGCTGGGGTCCCGGGGCACCCTCACCCTTGTTTTGCCAGCCACGATGGCCGCGGAAACCTGCGCATTGCTGCTGGACCGGGGCCTGGGGCGGATCACGCTATGCCCGCTCTGGCCCCGCACCGGCGCGGCAGCGAAGCTGCTGCTGGTGCAGGCCCGGCTTGGCCAGCCCGACACCCGCATCGCGCCGGGCCTGGTCCTGCACAAGGCCGAAGGCGGCTACACGGCCGCGGCCGACGCGCTGCTGCGCGGGCCGGAAGCGCTGCCGATGGAACTGGCGGCGGCGTTCCCTTAGCGTTATGTTAACCAATGCACGTCATGATCCTCCGCATGATCTCGACCACCTCGCTGCAAGCCTTTTCCGGCGCGACGACGACGCAACCGCTCGATCGCACGGCCCCCGTGCGCCTCGTCCGCGCGCAGCAGGACCAATCCCCCCGCCAATCCACCCCCGCGCCGCCATTGCCCGAAGCACGTCCCAGCCTGCCACCCCCCCGCGGATCGCTGCTCAACCTCTCAGTCTGAAGTACGCCACCCTCAGACCCAAGATACGCCACCCCCGGACCCCAAAGTACGTCATCCCCGGACTTGATCCGGGGACCCCGTGCCAAGAACACTCGCACATCCCCGCAACACCACACTGTCGACGACCCAAAGAATACCGCAAGTACAACGCCCACCAACCCAATCCTAAACCCCTCGCAATAACGCCATCGCATTCCCGTTGACCGCCGGCCCGCATGAGAACAAATTGGGAACATGCACCCCGGAACCACAGCCCTCGATCACCTCCGCGCCACCATCGCCCGCATCGAACGCGGCACGCCCACCCCCCACGCCCAAACCCTCCCCTTCGGCATCCCCCTCATCGACGCAGCCCTCCCCGGCGGAGGACTCGCCACCGCCGCCCTCCACGAAATCGCCGGCGACGGCATCGACCTCGAATTCGCCGCAGCCCCCGCCCTCTTCGCCGCCGGCATCCTCGCCCGCCGCCCCGGCCCCGTCCTCTGGGTCCTCCAACAGCAGGACCTCTTCGCCCCCGCACTCGCCGCCGCAGGCCTCCACCCCGCCCGCGTCATCTACGCCGAGGCCGGGCGCCAGACCGCCCTCCTGGTCATGGAGGAAGCCCTCCGACACCCCGGCCTCGCCGGCGTCGTGGCCGAGGTTTCGGCCCGGGTCGGCCTCACCGCCTCCCGCCGCCTCCATCTCGCCGCCCAGGCCGGCGGCGCCATCGGCCTGCTGCTCCGCCGCAAGGACCAGACTGAGGGCGCCCTCGCCGCCATGACCCGGTGGCGCATCGGCCCGCAACCCTCGGCGCCCCCCATCCCCCACGCCCCGGACATCCCGGGGCTGGGCCGCCCCCGATGGCGGCTGGAGCTTGCACGATGCCGGGGCGGACGCACCGGCGCATGGGTGGTGGAGGGATGCGATGCGTCGGGTCGTCTCGATCTGGTTTCCGAATTGGCCGACGGATCGACTGCGGCGCCGCGGCGGGTTGCCTGACGGGCCGCTCGTCACCGCCATCCATGACGGCCGCCGGCGGGTCGTCGCCGCGGCGGACCAGGCAGCGGCCGCCCTCGCCCTCCGCCCCGGCATGCCCATGGCCCAGGCCCTCGCCCTCATTCCCGGTCTCCACGTCATGGAAGCCGAACCCGACGCCGACGCCGACGCCCTCCATCGCCTCGCCCGCTGGTGCTGCCGCCTCACCCCCCTCGCCTCCGTCTGCCCGCCCGACGCAATCTGGCTCGACATCACCGGATGCGCCCACCTCTTCGACGGCGAGGCCGCCATGCTGCAACACCTGCGCGAACGCCTCGCCCGCGACGGCCTGCACGCCCGCGCCGCCGCCGCCGACACCCCCGGCGCCGCCCACGCCCTCGCCCGGCACGGCGCCGAACCCTGCACCGTCATCCCCCCCGGCGACCACATCAAGGCCATCGCCCCCCTCCCCATCGCCGCCCTCCGCTTGGCGCCCGAGCTGGAAGCAACCCTCCGCCGCCTCGGCTTCGACCTCATCGGCCCCCTCGCCCGCGTCCCCCGCGCCCTGCTCGCCCGCCGCTTCGGCCCCCTCCCCGGCCTCAGGCTCGACCAGGCGCACGGCCGCGTCACCGAACCCCTCGCCCCCCTGATGCCGGAACCCAGCCTGGAACGCCGCATCACCTTCCTGGAACCGCTCCTGACGGCCGAGGCCCTCGCCACCGCCGCCGCCCACCTCGTGGCCCAGGTCTGTGAGGACATGGAGCGCACCGGCACCGGCGCCCGCCAGCTCGACCTCCTGTTCGAACGCGTCGACAACCAGGTCGCGGCCCTCCGCGCCGGCACCGTCCGCCCCGTCCGCGACCCCGCCCACCTCACGCGGCTGCTGACGGAACGCCTCGACACCGTCGACCCAGGCATGGGTGTCGAGGCGATGCGCCTGCTCGTCCCCCTCGCCGAACCCCTGCAGTGGGAGCAGCAGGACGGCGCCAGCCAGGACGTCTCACGCCTCGTCGATCGCCTCTCCAATCGCCTGGGCGCCGACCGCGTCTACCGCGCCGCCCCCGTCGAAAGCGACCTGCCCGAACGCAGCGTCCGCCGCGCCCCCGCGCTGGAACCACCGCCCCCCGAAGACGACCCGCCCCCCGAACCGCCGCCCGCCGCGCGTCAGCCCCGCCCCAGCGGCGACGCCCCCCTGCCCTGGAAACCCCGCCACGAACCCCCGCGCCGCACGAAACCCCCCGGCCCCCCCTGGCCCGGCCGCATGCACGCCCCCGCCCGCCTGCTGCACCCGCCCCGCCCCATCCAGGCCCTCGCCGCCCTGCCCGACCAGCCCCCCATCGCCTTCACCTGGCGCCGCCACCGCCACCGCATCCGCCGCGCTGATGGCCCCGAACGGGTCCACGGGGAATGGTGGATGAATGACAGTGAAACCAATGCAGTCCGAGATTACTTTCGTGTAGAAGACGAAGGCGGCCGTCGCTTCTGGCTCTTCCGCCAGGGCGACGGCCTGGACCCCCGCACCGGCGCCCTCGACTGGTACATCCACGGCGTCTTCTAGCAATTCTCCCTCTCCCGCTTGCGGGAGAGGGCTGGGGTGAGGGCCCCGGCCCCAAGGCGAAGCCCACCAACGGGGCATGGCCAAACGCCCCCATCCGCCTGAACACCACCGCCTACCCAAACACTCCCGAACGCGGAAACCCGTTCGGCGGCAACCGCCCCGCCTGAGCCCGCGCCCCGAGCCAATCCGCAAGCGCCGTCTCCCGCCGCGTATTGTCCCCCAACCGCCACGTCAGCCCGTCGACGAGCCGGAACACCTTCGCATCCGCCAGCTTCCCATCCTTGTACTTCTGCAGCATCACCCCCGCCCCCCGCGCCATCTCCGGCACCTGGTCCAGCGGAAACACCAGTAGCTTCCGGTTCGTCCCGATGACCGCGACATGGTCCCCCTCCGCCGGCACGCAGCGCAGCACGCGCTCCCCGGGCTTCAGGTTCATCACCGTCTTGCCCGTCCGCTTCTCGGCCACCAGCTCGCCCGAAGCGACGACGAATCCCCGCCCCGCATCGCTGGCCACCAGGTATTTCACCCCATCCCGCCACACGAACAGCGCCGCCACCTCGTCATCCTGCGGCAGGTCCGCCACCAGCCGGATCGCCTGCCCGTCGCCCCGGCCCCGCGGCAGCTCCCCCGCCCGCAGCGTATGCGCCCGCCCCCCCGTCGCCATCAGGCACAGCCGGTCCGTCGTCTGGCACGTCACCAGCAGCGCAAGCTTGTCCCCATCCTTGAATTTCAGCTCTCCGCCATCCGCCAAGTGTCCACGGACAGCCCGGATCCAGCCCTTCTCCGACAGAATGACCGTGATCGGTTCCCGCTCGATCAGATGGTCCGCATTGACCTCCACCGCCGCCGGCACGTCGCCCAGCACCGTCCGCCGCGCGCCCAAAGGCCCGCTGCCGAACTTCTCCTTCGTCGCCTCAAGCTCCTGCGCGATCCGCTCCCATCGCTTCCCCGGGTCGTTCAGCAGCGTCCCCAACTCGCGCGCCTCGCGCTCCAGCGCCTTGTGCTCCTTCCGGATCTCCATCTCCTCCAGCCGCCGCAGGCTCCGCAGGCGCATGTTCAGGATCGCCTCCGCCTGCACGTCGGTCAGCGTGAACCGGGCGATCAGCGCGGGCTTCGGCTGGTCCTCCTCCCGGATGATCCGGATGACATCATCGAGGTTCAGGAAGACGGCAAGATACCCGTCCAGAACCTCCAGCCGCCGCTGGATCGCCGCCAGCCGGTGGTTCGACCGCCGGACCAGCACCTCCTGCCGGTGGTCCAGCCACGCCCGCAGAACCCCCTTCAGCCCCAGCACCATCGGCGTCTTGTCGGCCGTCAGAACGTTCATGTTCAGCGGGAACCGGCCCTCCAGCGCGGTCGCGCGGAACATCGTCTCCATCAGCACCTCGGGCTCGACGGCCCGGGACTTCGGCTCCAGCACCAGGCGCACCAGCTCCGTGCTCTCGTCCCGCACATCCCCCAGGAACGGCAGCTTCTTCGCCTCCAGCAGCTCCGCGATCTGCTCGATCAGCCGGTTCTTCTGGACCTGATAGGGGATTTCGGTGACGACGATCTGCCACATGCCCAGCCGGCCGCGCTCCACCTCCCACTTCGCCCGCAGCCGGAACCCGCCCCGCCCGGTCTCGTAGGCGGCCAGCACCGAGGCCCGCTCCTCGATCAGCGTCCCCCCCGTCGGAAAATCCGGGCCCGGCATGTGCACCAGCAGGTCCGCCGTCGTCGCCGACGGGTTCCGCACCAGGTGGATCGCCGCCGCGCACACCTCCCCCGCATTATGCGGCGGGATGCTGGTCGCCATGCCCACCGCGATCCCTGCCGCGCCGTTGGCCAGCAGGTTCGGGAACCCGCCGGGCAGCACGACCGGCTCGTTCTCCTCCCCGTCGTACGTCGCCCGGAAATCGACCGCGTCGTCGTCGATCCCCGACAGCAGGGTCTGCGCGACCTCGGTCAGCCGAGCCTCGGTGTACCGCATCGCCGCCGGGTTATCCCCGTCGATGTTGCCGAAATTGCCCTGACCGTCCACCAGCGGGTAGCGCGCCGCAAAATCCTGCGCCAACCGCACCAGCGCGTCGTACACCGAAGCGTCCCCGTGCGGATGATACTTGCCGATGACGTCGCCGACGACCCGCGCGCACTTCTTGAACCCGCTGGCCGGGTCCAGCTTCAGCTGATGCATCGCGTAGATCAGCCGGCGATGCACCGGTTTCAGCCCGTCCCGCACGTCCGGAAGGCTGCGCGACATGATCGTGCTCAGCGCATAGGCCAAGTACCGCTCGCTGAGCGCATCCTCGAGCCGCGTATCCTGGATGGTGCCGGCGTCAGACATGCAAGAACATAACCAGAACTACGACTCCGAAGCAAGCAACGCAACGCGGTCATACAGCATCGCACGCGCGGCCGGCAGCGGCCGGTGCTGATGCCCGAACGCGTCCCGCTCCAGGAAATGCCCGGTCAGCCGCAACCCGTCCCGCCACTCCGCCGGGCTGCCAGCCTGCCCCACCAGAAACCCGGGCAGCGCCAGCAGCCGCTCCGCCCACTGCCCCGCCGCCGCCGCCGACACCGCCCGACCCGTCCGCGGCGACACGAATCGCAGGTCCTCCGCCGCCCCCGTGACCGCGCATGCCGACAGGTCCAGCCCGTACCCCAGCTCCGCGAGCAGCGCCGCCTCCCACCGCACCAGCGTTTCCACCGGCGCCGGGTCGCCCGGCAGCTCCGCGATCAGTCCGACCAGGCCCCCGAACACGATGGGATGCGGCTCGCGTTCCGGCAGCGCCCCTTCCGCCACCATGCAGGCCGACGACACGACGGCCAGGTGCAGCGCGTCGTCCATCGCCAGCGCGGCGCCGGGGTGCACCAGCTCCGCCGTGAAACTGCCGAGCTGGTCGGTCAGCCGCGCAATCCACCGCGCCTGCACCAGGTTCCCCCGCTGCCACAACGACGCGTGCTTGCGCGACGCCCCCCCCCGCGCCAGCCCCCGATGCGCCCCATGCAGCTCGGTCATCACCGTCACCAGCACGTCCGCTTCGTTATAGGGCCGGGCATCCAGCACGACCGCCGGCCCGTCCCATTCGGGCATCGCCTAGTCCTTGTCGTCCAAACCCAGGGCCCGCAGCCGCGCCCCCTCCTCGTCCCACCCCGCCCGCTCCTTCACGTTCAGGAACAGATGCACCGGCCGCTCCAGCAACTGCGTCAACTGCACCCGCGCCTTCTGCCCGATCTCCCGGATCCGCGCCCCCCCGGCCCCGATCAGGATCGCCTTGTGCCCGGTCCGGCTGACATACACCGTCGCATCCACCCGCACCGACCCGTCCTGACGCTCCGTCCACGTCTCCGTCTCCACCGTCGTCCCGTACGGCACCTCCTCATGCACCTGCAGGAAGATCTGCTCCCGCACGATCTCCGCCGCCAGCAGCCGGTCGGGCAGGTCCGTCAGGTCGTCGTCGGGATACAGATGCGGCCCCTCCGGGATCGCCGCCTGCAACCGGTCCAGCAGCACATCCAGCCCGTCGCCGGTGCTGGCGCTGACCATGAACGTCTCCTCGAACGGCACGATCGCGTTCAGCGCCGCCGTCAGCGGCAGCAACTGATGCGGAGAGATCAGGTCCAGCTTGTTCAGCACCAACCAGGTCCGCCGCTTCCGCTCGCCCAGGCTGGCCGCGATCGCCCGCACCTGCTCCGTGGCGCCCCCCCGCGCATCGACCAGCAGCAGGGTCAGGTCCGCGTCCTCGGCCCCCGTCCACGCCGCCCGCACCATCGCCCGGTCCAGCTTGCGCTTCGGCGCGAAGATGCCCGGCGTGTCCACCAGCAGGATCTGGCTCTCCCCCCGCATCAATATCCCCAGCACGCGGA
>CAXTPG010000125.1:0-11643 GCA_964246015.1 uncultured Acetobacteraceae bacterium | reverse complement strand
TCGCCGGTGACCAGGTAGTTCATGGTCTGGTTGGCCAGCGAGGCGACCTGGACGTCCAGCAGGGCCAGGTCGATGTGCTGGCCTTCGCCGGTGCGGTCGCGGTGGGCGAGGGCGGCGAGGATGGCGGTGGTGGCGTAGAGGCCGGTGAGGACGTCGGTGAGGGCGACGCCGACCTTCTGCGGGCCTTCGCCGGGTTCGCCGTCGCGGCGGCCGGTGATGGACATGAGGCCGCCCATGCCCTGGATGAGGAAGTCGTAGCCGGCGCGGGGGGCGTAGGGGCCGGTCTGGCCGAAACCGGTGATGGAGCAGTAGATGAGGCGGGGGTTTAGGGCGTGGATCGTCTCGTAATCGAGGCGGTAGGGCTTGAGGCCGCCGACCTTGAAGTTTTCGATCAGGATGTCGCTGTCGGCGGCGAGGCGGTGGACGATGTCCTGACCCTCGGGGCGGGTGAAGTCGATGGTGATGCTGCGCTTGTTGCGGTTGGCGCAGAGGAAATAGGCGGCGTCGTCGGTGGGGGCGCCGTCGGCGTCGGGGGTCCAGGGCGGGCCCCAGCCGCGGGTGTCGTCGCCGGTGCCGGGGCGTTCGACCTTCGTGACGTCGGCGCCGTAGTCGCCGAGGAGCTGCCCGGCCCAGGGGCCGGCAAGGATGCGGGAGAGGTCGAGGACCTTCAGGTGGGCGAGGGGGCCTGGCATTCCTGCGTGATGGCGGGGGGTTGGGGTGGGGTCAAGGGGCGTAGAGTTCGTCCACCGTGATGACGAGGCCGGGCGGGTCCAGGGGGATGGGGCCGTTGACGATGACGAGCGTCTCGATGCGGTCGCCGGCCCGGCGGTGATGGGTGACGGACCGGCGGGTGGGGTGGATGATGAGGTAGTGCATGATGGAGGGGACGCGGAAGTAGTCGGCGAGCTTGGCGCCCGTGTCGGTGGAGGAGGTGCCGGGGGACAGGACCTCGACGACGATGACGGGGTTGGGGGCGGCGATGGCCTCGTCGGCCATGGGCGGACCGCAGTTGACCAGGGCGTCGGGTTCGTAGTCGCAGTCGCCGATCTCGACGGTGACGCCGTCGGGGAGGGCCTGGCAGTCAAAGTCAGAGGCGGCGATGGCGCGCTTGAGGGCGATGTATGCGGCGCCTTTGACGCGAGCATGGGCGATTCGCTTCGGCGCCATGGCGACGATGCGGCCATCGACCCGCTCGAAGCGGCCCCTGGCCTGGGCTTCGCACCAGCGCCTGTACTCCTCGCGCGTGTAGTACTGGTTCGGTACGAGCAGGGGTGTGTTCATCGGCATTCCGAACTTGGGTGCAGTATAGCGGCCCGACATTGGCCGGGCGATGGTTCGTTGCTTATCGCAGAATGCGCCGCACCCTGGGGTCCAGGCTGTCGCGCAGGCCGTCGCCGAGGAGGTTGAGGCCGAGGACCAGCAGCGCGATGGCGACGCCGGGGGCGAGGCAGACCCAGGGAGCCTCGACCATCGCGTCGCGGCCGTCGGCGATGATGCTGCCCAGGGTGGGCCAGGGGGGCGGCGGGCCGACGCCGACGAAGCTGAGGACGGCTTCCGCCAGGACGGCGATGGCGAAGACGTAGGTCTGCTGCACGACGAGGGGCGCGGTGCAGGCGGGGACGACGTGGCGCCAGAGCAGGCGCGGGGTGCCGGCGCCGACGGCGCGGGCGGCCTCCACGTAGTCCTGCGCGCGGGCGACCAGGACGGCGCCGCGCATGACGCGGGCGGTGCGGGGGGTGTAGGCGACGGCCAGCGCGATGACGACGGTGGTCTCGCTGGGGCCCAACGTCGCGGCGAGGGCGATGGCGAGCAGCAGACCGGGGAAGGCCATCAGCCCGTCCATGACGCGCATCAGCCAGCGGTCGACGCCGCGCCACCAGCCGCAGGCGAGGCCAACGGCGGCGCCCACCAGGCCGGAGAGGAGCGAGACCTCGATGCCGATGCGGAGCGAGACGCGGGCGCCGTAGAGGATGCGGGTGAAGACGTCGCGGCCGAAGCGGTCGGTGCCGAAGAGGTTGGTGAGCGTGGGCGTGCCGAGGCGGTTGCGGTAGTTGCTTTTGACCGGGTCGAACGGCGCCAGGGTGGCGGCCAGCAGCGCGGCGAGCACGACCAGGCCGACGAGCAGCAGGCCGAGCTGGAAGGCGCGGCCGCGGAGAAGCTGCCTCATGCGGTTTCGCGGAGCCTCGGGTCGACCCAGAGGTAGAGCACGTCGACCAGCAGGTTCACGAGGACGAAGACGAGGGCGACGATCAGGAGGCCGCCCTGGATGATGGGCCAGTCGCGGCGGAGAACGGCGCCGATGACGAGGCGGCCGACGCCGGGGAGGCTGAAGACCTGCTCGATGACCAGGGCGCCGCCGAGGGACAGGCCGAAGCCGATGCCCACGACGGTGAGGATGGGCACCATGGCGCCGGCGAGCACGTGGACGGAGAAGACGCGGGGTTCGGACAGGCCTTTCGCGCGGGCGGTGCGGATGAAGTCGCTGCCCGCGACCTCGAGCGCGGCCGACCGGGTCATGCGGGCGATGGGGCCGAGCTGGGTCAGCGCGAGCGCGCCGGCCGGGAGGGCGATGCTGCGGAGCCAGCCGAGGACGTCCTGGGAGGGGGGAACGAAGCCGCCGGTGGGGAGCCAGCCGAGCTTCACGCCGACGACCCAGATCAGCAGCAGACCGAGCCAGAAATCGGGGACGGAGAGGCCGACGAGCGCCGCGCCCATGGCCGCGTGGTCGGGCCAGCGTTGCGCCCGGGCGGCGGCCAGCAGGCCGGCGGGGATGCCGAGGAGGCAGGCGATGGCGAGGCTCGCGGCGGTCAGGGACAGGGTGACGGGCAGCCGTTCCAGCACCGCCTCGACCACGGTCTGGCGGAGCAGGACCGACCGGCCGAGGTCGCCGTGCAGCAGGGCGGCGTACCAATCGACCATGCGGACCAGGGGGGGCTTGTCGAGGCCCAGTTCGATGCGAAGGCGCTGGATGTCGGCGGCGGCGGCGGTGGGTCCGGCCATCTCGGCGGCGATGTCGCCGGGGACGAGGAGCGTGAGGCCGAAGCTGACGAGCGAGACGACGAGGAGGACGGGGATGGCCGCCACGAGGCGGGCCGCGACGAGCCTCAGCACCGCACGTCAGGCCCGGGCCGGGTCAGGCGAACCAGCAGTCCCACATGCGGGGGATGCGGTAGGGGGCGTAGTTCATGACGTTGGCGCGGGTGGCCTGGACGAGGCCGGTGTCGCCGACCTTCACGGCGATGGCCTGGTCGTACATGCGGGCCTGGAACGTCTTCACGGCGGCGCGGCGGTCTTCGAGCTGCAGCTTGCTGCCCAGGGCGGCGGCGGCCTGGTCGATGACCGGGTCGTGGCTGATCTGGACGGGGGCGCGGCCGGCGAAGAAGCCGACGACGTTGTAGGGGCCCTCGTACGGCTCGATCCCCATTGACAGGGGCCACAGGTTCCAGCCCTCGGGCTTGGTGCGGGAGGCCATGACGGTGGGCCAGTCGGTGACCGTGAGCTTCACCTTGATGCCGGCCTCGCGAAGCTGCTCGGCGGCGACGGTGGCGGCGTCGAGATGGATCTTGATGCTGCTGTCGCAGATGATCTGCAGTTCCTCGCCCTTGTAGCCGGCGGCGGCGAGGTGCGCCTTGACCTTGGCCGGGTTGGGCGTGGCGTAGGCGGCGAGGCCGTCGATGCCGGGGTAGTAGTTGGTGCCGGGGTGCTGCCAGGACGGGTTCATGCGATAGAGACCGTCAGAGGCGATGGCGGCGACGCCTTCCAGGTCCAGCGCCGCCTGGATGGCCCGGCGCAGCTCGACGTTCGCCGTCAGGCCCCACGCGTTGTTCATCATCAGCGTCAGGAAGGCCCAGGGCATCATCTCGTAGGTGCGGATGTTCCTGTCGTCCTTGAGGCGGCGGGCGGAGGGGATGTCGAGCGTCTCGATGACATGGACCTCGCCGGTCTGCAGCGCCGCGGTGCGGGCGCCGCCCTCGGTCATGATGCGGACGGTGACGCTGTCGAAGTACGCGGTCTTGCGGCCGGCGAAGCCGTCCCGCTTCTCATAGGACGTGTTGGGGACGTAGCCGTCGAACCGGGCCATCCTGACGTAGTTGTCGGGCTTGTATTCGACGAACCGGAAGGGGCCGGTGCCGATGATGGCGGCCTGGCCGACGGGCTTGCCGCATTCGTCCTCCGGCATGATCACGAAGGGCGCGCGGGGGCTGCTGATGGCTTCGATCAGACCGGGGAAGAGGCTGCCCATCTTGAGCACGAGGGTGTTGGCGTCCGGCGTCTCGAACGCGGCGACCGGTTTCAGGGCGTCGGCGGAGCCGCCCAGGCGGGCGTATCGCTCCATGCTGGCGCGGGCGTCGGCGGAGGTGAGGGTCTTGCCGTTGTGGAACTTGACGCCGGGGCGAAGCTTGAAGGTGTAGGTCATGCCGTCGGCGGCGATGTCGACGCCCTCGGCCAGCTCGGCCTTCGGGTTGGCGCCTTCGTCGCGGGTGAACAGCGACTCGTACATGTGCAGGGAGATGTTGCGCGCGGCCTGCGCGGTGGTGGCCTGCGCGTCGAGCGTGGGCGGGGCTGCGGTCATGCCGACGATGACGTCGCCGCCCTTCTTGCCCGCGGAGAGGCCGGTGGACTGGGCGATGGCGGGCATCGGGAGACCTGCGGCGAGCAGGCCGGTGTTGAAGGCGCGGCGGCGAAGCATCTTGTGGTCTCCTACCCCGGATCGGGCGATGCTGGGACGTGGCTTCGAGGTTGGCAAGCGGCATATTCCGGCGCAGCATCGGCGGCATCGGAGTGTAAGCACAGGGAGAACCACGCCCATGTCCGCCATCATCCGCGAGCTGACCTCGAGCGATGCCGAAGCGCAGGAGTGGCAGGCGCGCTGCGACATGGCGGCGGTGTTCCGCGTGTCCGCGCGGCTGGGATGGAACGAGCAGATCGGCAACCACAACTCGTTCATGCTGCCGCAGGTGCGGGCGAGCGACCCGCCCACGTTCATCATCAACGCGCGCGGCTACCGGTTCGAGGAGTTGCGGGCCAGCGACCTGATCGTGTGCGATCTGGATGGGAACGTGCTGCGGGGCCGGGGGGAGCTGCGGAAGGTCGCGTTCCATATCCATGCGCGCATCCACCTGCGCCGGCCGGAGGCGGCGTGCGTGCTGCACGTGCATCCGCAGTACCTGACGGCGCTTTCGATGCTGGAGGATCCGATGCCGGCGCTGGCGCACCACAACAACCTCGTCATGAACGACCGGGTGGTGATCGACAGGGACGGCGACGCGCCGGTGGGCGACACGAGCGAGGGCGACCGGATCGCAGACCTGATGGGCGACAAGTCGATCATGATCATGTGCGGGCACGGGGTGACGGTCGTGGGCCCCACGGTGCACGACGCGTTCGACGAGCTGTTCAGCGCCGAGCGGACGACGATGTATCAGTTCACGGCGATGTCGAGCGGGCAGAAGCTGCGGTTGCTGCCGGAGAAGAACCGGCGGCACCTGACGGGACCGCGGAGCGGGCACGCGGATGCGCGGATGCACCTGGATGCGTGGCGGCGGATCCTGGACAAGCAGGAGCCGGATTACGCGACGTAGCGGACCGGGCGGCCCGCCCGTCAGCCTGCGACCGGGGTCAGCAACCCGGCCACCGCCCCGCTCAGGCAGGTCGATATGGTCCCGCTGACCAACGAGCGCAGCCCGAGCGCCACGACCTCGGCCCGGCGGTCGGGCATCATGACCGCGAGGCCGCCGGCCAGGATGCCGAGGCTGCCCAGGTTGGCGAAGCCGCAGAGGGCGAAGGTCATGATGACGCGGCTGTGGGGAGACAGGGCTTCGGGCGGAAGATTGGCGAGCGCGAGGTAGGCGACGAACTCGTTGAGGATGGTCTTGGTGCCCATCAGCAGGGCGGCCGCCTGCGTTTCCGGCCAGGGAATGCCGATCAGCCACGTGACGGGGCGGAGCGGGACGGCGAGGAGGGATTGGAGGGTCCATGGACCGCCGGGGAGAGGGAGGGCGCCGACAGCCAGGTTGGCCAGGGCGACGAGGGAGACGGTGACCAGAAGGCTCGTGGCGATGCCGACGAGGGGGCCGACACCGTCGGCGGTGCCGCGGACCAGCGCGTCGAGCGGGCCGGAGGCGGGGTGCAGGTCGAGCGCTGCGTCGGCGGACGCGCCGGGTCCCCAGGGGACCATGAGGGCGGCGACGGCGAGGGCGGCGGGCGTGCTGATGACCGAGGCGACGATGATTGTGCCGAGGGCGTTGGGCACAACGGGCGCGAGGACAGTGCCGTAGATGACCATGACGGTGCCGGCGACCCCGGCCATGCCGCAGGTCATGACGGCGAAGATCTCGCCGCGCTGCATGCGGGCGAGGTAGGGGCGGATGAGGAGCGGGGCCTCGATCATGCCGACGAAGATGTGGACGGCGGCGGCCAGCGCGAGCGCGCCGTCGACGCCGAGAGCGCGGCGGAGGAGGGCGGCGAAGGCTCCGACGACCCGTTGCAGGATGCCCCAGTGGAAGAGAAGGGCGCCGAGGGCGGAGATGACGAGGACGAGGGGGAGCATCTTGAAGGCGAGGATGAAGGCACCGCCGGGCCTGGTTTCGGCGAAGGGGAGGGGGCCGCCGCCGAGGTAGCCGAAGAGGAAGGCGGTGCCCTGGTCGGTCGCGGTCTGGACGGCCTCGGCGGCGTCGTTGAGCAGAAGGACGGCGCGCTGGGAGGGGGGCCAGCCGAGGAGGAGGGCGGCAAGGGCCCATTGCAGGACGAGGCCGCCGGCGACCGTGCGCCAGGGAATGCGGGTGCGTGCGTCGCTGAGCGCCCATGCGAGGGCAAGAAGCGTCGCGTATCCCAAGAGTCCCTGCACGCGCCCCCGCACCCTGCCCGAACGGCAGACTGGATCGGCGGAGCCGCGCCTGCAACAATGGTGGTTGCCGCGATCGGAATACGTCCCATGATCCTCCGCCTGCTTGCGTTGATGCTGCTGCTGTCCGCGCCTGCGCGTGCGGACCCGGTGACCGCTTGGACGGCGCTGGCCGACCGGATCGGGCAGGGGGCGGCGAATTGGCGGACGCTCGCGATCATGCATCAGGCGATGCACGATGCGTGGAACGCGGTGGACCCGCGGTATGCGCGGTGGTTCCCCGCGACGGCAGAGGAGCCGAAACCGGCCGGGGCGCAGGCGCAGGCGACCATGGCGGCGGCGGCGCGCCGGGTGCTGCTGGAGCTGCATCCGGATGCGGTGGGGTGGATCGAAGCGGAGTTCGCAGCGACCCCTGGGACGCAGGACCGCACCTCGATCGCGTTGGGGGATGCGGTGGCGCGGGCGGCGGTGGCGCGGCGGGAGCGGGACGGGTACGAGATTCGCAAGACATTCCCGACCGCGACTGCGCCGGGACGGTGGCGGCCGGCCCCGGCCGAGTTCAGCAACAGCAACACGACGGAGACCCGGCCGTTCCTGTTCGCGCGGGTGGAGGACAACCCGGCGGTGCCGCCGCCGGTGCCGGGTTCGCCCTTGTATGAGCAGGGTGTGGCGGAGGTCCTGCGGGTGGGCGGCAACGACAGCACGGAGCGGACGCCGGACCAGACGGATGCGGCGTTCTTCTGGGCGTATCAGAGCAGCCAGCGGGGCTTCATCGTGCTGGGGACGAAGCTGCTGGAGCAGCATCCGCGGCCCGAGGGGCTGCCGGCGCATGCGCGGATCATGTCGCAGTTGGCGGCGGCGATGGCGGATTCGGCGATCCTGACGTGGCACGAGAAGGAGCGGTTCGGGTATTGGCGGCCGATCACGATGATCCGGGAGACGATCAAGGGCGAGGGAGACTGGACCCCGCTGATCCCCACTCCGCCGCACCCGGAGTATCCGTCGGGGCATGCCAGCGACTGCTTCACGGGCGCCTACACGCTGACGGCGGCGATGCCGGATGTGGGCGCCGTGACATACGTGGTGCAGCTTGGGATGCCGCCCTCTGACAACGTGGGGATGGGACAGCATCCGCAGGCCCGGCCGGAGACGAAGGCGCCGCAGCGTTCGTTCCCGAGCCTGCGGGCGGCGGCGGAGGAGTGTTCGGACGCACGGGTGTGGTCCGGGTCGCACATCCGGGCGGCGGACGAGGAGAGCCGACGGCTGGGAACCTTGATCGCCGAGCGGGCGCTGCGGGCGGTGCCGGCTCTGCGGTAGGAGCCTGGCCTGGGGGTTGCATCGGGGGCCCGTCACCCCTGGAGGCCAGCCCATGAAGCGTCGTACCGTTCTGGCCGCCACGGCCTTGCTCGCGCTGCCGAAGGTGGGGCGTGCGGCGTCGGCCACCACGCTGCGGTTTGCGCCTTATGCGGACCTGGCGCTGCTGGACCCCATCATCACGACGAACTACGTCACGCGGTGCCATGCGCAGATCGTGTTCGACCAGTTGTACGGGTTGGACGAGCAGCTACGCCCGCAGCCGCAGATGGTGCAGGGGCACGTGGTGGAGGCGGACGGCCTGCTGTGGCGGCTGACCCTGCGGGAGGGGCTTTGGTTCCATGACGGCACGCCGGTGCTGGCGAGGGATGTGGTGGCGAGCCTGCGGCGGTGGGCGCCGCGGGACAGCTTCGGGTCGGCGCTGTTCGACGTCGTCGACGAGGTTTCGGCGCCGGACGACCGGACGGTGCAGTTCCGGCTGAAGCGGCCCTTCCCGTTGCTTGCGGAGGCGCTGGCGAAGCCCGCGAGCTTCCTGCCGGTGATCATGCCGGAGCGGCTGGCGAACACGCCGCGGACGCAGGCGGTGGCGGAGATGGTGGGGAGCGGGCCGTATCGGTTCGTGCCCGGGGAGCGGGTGCCGGGGTCGCGCAACGTCTACCAGCGGTTCGAGCGGTACCAGCCGCGGACGGAGGGGGAGGCGCGGTTCACGGCCGGACCGCGGGTGGCGCATTTCGAGAGGCTGGAGTGGCTGACGATCCCGGATGGGGGGACGGCGGCGGCGGCGCTGCGGAATGGCGAGATCGACTGGTGGGAGCAGCCGAACGTCGATCTGGTGCCGCTGCTGTCGCGGGACCGCGGGGTGAAGGTCGAAGTGGTGGAGACGGCCGGGTTGATCGGGCAGGTGCGGCTGAACCACCTGAACGCGCCGTTCGACAACCCGGCGGTGGGGCATGCGCTGCTGGGGGCGATCGACCAGGCGGCGTTCATGGACGCGGTGGCGGGGGACGACCCGATCGTGAAGCGGGGCCGGGCCGGGGTGTTCACGCCCGGGGGACCGATGGCGTCGGATGCGGGGATGGGGGTGCTGTCGGGGGAGCGCAGCATTGCCGACAGCAAACGGGCCTTGGCGGCGGCGGGGTACAAGGGCGAGCGGATCGTGCTGCTGGCGGGGACGGACGTGCCGCGGATCAACGCGGTGTGCCTGGTGATGGCGGACCTGCTGCGGCGGCTGGACGTGAACGTCGATTACGTCGCGACCGATTGGGGCACGGTGAACCAGCGGATCCTGAGCAAGAAGCCGGTGGCGGAGGGGGGGTGGAGCATGTTCGGGGTGTTCTCGGGCGGGCTCGATCACGTGTCGCCGGCGTATCACCTGCTGGCGCGGGGGAATGGGGAGGCGGGCATCCCGAGCTGGCTTACGGACGCGCCGCTGGAGGCGATGCGGCGGGAGTGGCTGGGGGCTGCGGACCTGGCCGGGCAGCGGACGGCGGCGGCGCGGATGCAGGCGCGGGTGCTGGAGGTGGGGGGTTATCTGCCGGTGGGGCAGTATTTCCAGCCCACGGCCTACCGGCGGGACCTGGTGGGGGTGCTGAGCGGGTTGCCGCTGTTCACGAACGTCCGGCGCGGGTAAGGCGCTCGCGGCCGATGAGCACCAGGCCCTCGGCGACGGAGACGAACTCGCCGCCGCCGGAAACCCGGTGGGCGCCGAAGCGGTGTTCGAACAGGCGGCGGACGGCGGGGACGAAGGCGGTGCCGCCGGTGAGGAACACGCGGTCGATGTCGGTGGGCGCCAGGGCGGCGGCGGCGACGGCGCGGTCGATGGTTCGGTCGAGCTGCGCCAGTTCGGGCGCGATCCAGGATTCGAAGTCGGCGCGGGGGATCGTCTCTTCGATCAGCGTGTCGCCGACGGCGAAGCGGACGGTCGCTTCGTCGTTGCGCGACAGCTCGGCCTTCACGGCGGAGACGGCCTGGTAGAGGGGGTAGCCCAGCTCGTCCTGGATGAGGCGGATGAGGGCGTGGAGCTGGCCGGGGTGGCTGCTGGTGCGGGCGACCTCGGCGATTTCGCGCAGGGTGCGGGGGGTCCGCATGAGGGAGAGGCGGTGCCAGCGGGCGAGGCCGGCGTAGTAGGCGGCGGGGATGGGCATGTCGTTGTCCATGACGCGGTAGGTCGCGTGCTTGCCCAGGCGGGGTGAGACGACGCGATCGATGATGCGCGCGTCGAGCGCGTCGCCGGCGATGCCGATGCCGGTGGTGGCGAGGGGGGTGACCGGGCGGGCGGCGCCCGGGTCGAAGCGGAGGACGGAGAAGTCGCTGGTGCCGCCGCCGAAGTCGCCGATGAGGACGTGGGCCGCCGCGTCGAGACCGCGGGTGAAGCGGTAGCCCGCGGCTTCGGGTTCGAAGGCCATCTCGACCTCGGCGAGGCCTGCGTCGCGGTAGGCGGTGCGAAGGCGCGCTTCGCCGAGGTCGTCGTCGGCGCGTTCCCCGGCGAAGCGGACGGGGCGTCCGGCGACGATGCGGGCGCCGGCGGTTCCGGTGCCGTGGAGGAGGGCCTGGAGAAAGAGGGCAACAAGTCGTTCGAGGGTGAAGGGGCGGCCGTGGACCAGGGTCTGGGTGAAGCTCGCCTGCGCGAGATAGGTCTTCATGGACATGATGAGGCGGGCGTCGAGCGGGTCGTCCAGGTAGGCCTCGATGGCGTGCGGCCCGGCTTCGTGGCGGAGGGTGTTGGCCCGGCCTTCCTGCCAGAAGCAGAGGACGGTGCGGAAGACGTCGTGGATCGTGCCGCCCTGGGCGAAGCGGGCGGTGTGGACGGCACCGCCGGGTTGTTCGATGGCGACGACGGAGTTGGTGGTGCCGAAGTCTATGCCGATCAGCATGGGGGCCGCCGCGGTTGGGGGCGGGTGGTTAGGCCGGGGTTGGTTTGGGCGTCAAGGCTGGGGTGCGTGGAATGGTGGAATGCCGAAGCGGCATTCCACCCTACGGGGAGGCTAGCCGCGGCCGACGAAGGGCATCTTGCTGGCCATGATGGTGACGGTCTGGACGTTGGCTTCGAGCGGGAGGGAGGCGAGGTGGACGATCATGTCGGCGACGTGGGCGACGTCCATCCGGGGCTCGATCATCGTCGTGCCGTTGGGTTGGGGCACGCCCTGGGTCATGCGCTCGGTCATCGGGGTCGCGGCGTTGCCGATGTCGATCTGGCTGGCGACGATGTCGAAGGGGCGGCCGTCCAAGGAGAGGCTCTTCGTGAGGCCGGTGATGGCGTGCTTGGTGGTGGTGTAGGCGATGCTGCCCGGGCGGGGGGCGTGGGCGCTGATGCTGCCGTTGTTGATGATGCGTCCGCCACGGGGCGACTGGTGGCGCATGATGCGGAAGGCTTCCCTGGCGCAGAAGAAGCTGCCGTTGAGGTTGGCGCCGACGACCTGGAGCCATTTCTCGATGCTGAGCTCGTCGGGTGGGACGGCCGGGTTGCCGCCGCCGGCGTTGTTGAA
>CAXTPG010000124.1:0-11647 GCA_964246015.1 uncultured Acetobacteraceae bacterium | reverse complement strand
GTGATGTTCTGCAGGAAGACCAGCGGGATGCCGCGCTGGTCGCACAGCTCGATGAAATGCGCTCCCTTCTGCGCGCTTTCGCCGAACAGGATGCCGTTGTTCGCGACGATCCCGACCGGGTACCCCCAGATCCGTGCGAACCCCGTCACCAGGGTCGGCCCATACAGCCGCTTCCACTCGTCCAGCTCCGACCCGTCGACGATCCGCGCGATCAGCTCCCGCACGTCGTACGGCTCCCGCGTGTCCGCCGGCACGACGCCGTACAGCTCCTCCGCCGCGAACAACGGCGGACGCGGGGCCGCCACATCCAGCGTCGGGCGCTTCACGCCGTTGAACGTGCCCACGATCCGCCGCGCGATGCCCAGGGCGTGGCGGTCGTCCTCGGCCAGGTGGTCCGTGACCCCCGACGTCCGGCTGTGCAGCTCGCCGCCGCCCAGATCCTCGGCGGTGACGACCTCCCCGGTCGCGGCCTTCACCAGGGGCGGCCCGGCCAGGAAGATGGTGCCCTGGTTCCGCACGATCACGCTCTCGTCGGACATCGCGGGCACGTACGCGCCGCCGGCTGTGCAGCTTCCCATCACCACCGCGACCTGCGGGATGCCCACCGCGGACATCGTCGCCTGGTTGAAGAAGATGCGGCCGAAATGGTCGCGGTCCGGGAACACCTCGTCCTGGTTCGGCAGGTTCGCGCCGCCGCTGTCGACCAGATAGACGCACGGCAGGCGGTTCTGCTGCGCGATCTCCTGCGCCCGCAGGTGCTTCTTCACCGTGATCGGGAAATACGTGCCGCCCTTCACCGTCGCGTCGTTGGCGACGACCATCACCTCCCGGCCCGCCACCCGCCCCACGCCCGTGATCAGCCCCCCGCCCGGCACCTCGTCGCCATACATGCCGTGCGCCGCCAGCTGCGACAGCTCCAGGAACGGGCTGCCCGGGTCGAGCAAGTGATGCACCCGGTCCCGCGGCAGCAGCTTGCCGCGGCCCGTATGCCGCGCCCGCGCCGTCTCGCCGCCGCCCAGCGCCGTCTGCGCCACCGTCGCGCGCAACGTCGCGACCAGGCCCGCCATCCGCTCGGCATTGGCGCGGAACCCGGGGCTGCGCGCATCGAGGACCGGTTGCAGGATGCTCATGCCGCCGGGTCTAGCGGGAAAGTCCGCCTTCGAGCAATGCGCGCGCCGCGACCGAGAAGTCCCGCCCGCCCAGCCCCATCTGCACCAGCCGCGCATAGGCGTCCCGCGCCGCCGGTCCCAGCACGCCCGCCGCCCCCGTGGCGGCCGCCGCGTCGGTCGCCAGCGTCAGGTCCTTCAGCATCAGCTCCACGGCGAACCCCGGCGTGTAATCCCGGTTGGCGGGCGACGCCGGCACCGGCCCCGGCACCGGGCAATAGCTGGTCAGCGACCAGCACTGGCCCGACGACGTGCTGCTGATGTCGAACAGCGCCTGCGCCGGCAGGCCCAGCTTCTCCGCCAGCGCGAACGCCTCGGACACGCCCAGCATCGAGATGCCCAGGATCAGGTTGTTGCACACCTTCGCCGCCTGCCCGGCGCCGGCCGGGCCCGCATGCACGATCGTGCGCCCCATCGCCTGCAGCACCGCCCCGGCCCGCGCGAACGCCGCCTCGGCGCCGCCCACCATGAACGTCAGCGTCCCCGCCGCCGCACCGCTGGTCCCGCCCGAAACCGGCGCGTCCAGCAGCGCGAACCCGCGCGCCTCCGCCGCCGCCGCCATGTCCCGCGCCGTCGCGACGTCGATGGTGGAGCTGTCGATCAGCAGGGCGCCCGGGGCGGCACTCTCGAACACGCCCCCCGGTCCCGCCAGCACTGCGCGGACATGCTGCCCGGCCGGTAGCATCGTCACGACGATCTGGGCACCCCGCACGGCGTCCGCGACCGTCGCGGCCGAGGCCCCGCCCGCATCGACCAGCGCCGCCCGCGCGGGTCCATGCAGGTCGAACCCGCGGACGGCATGACCCGCCCGCACCAGGTTCGCCGCCATCGGGCCGCCCATGTTGCCCAGCCCGATGAACGCGACCGCAGCCATCGCGGTCAGGCGCCGACCTTGAACAACACCCGAGACTTGTCGATGACGATCCACACGCCCCACGCGATCGGCAGCGCGACCACCGCCCACGCCGCCAGCGCCGCCGGGCTGAACCCGCCGCGGCCGATCCCCTGCGACTGCGTGGGCACCGGCCCGCCGGCAACCGCCGCGCCCGCGTCCTGCATGTGCCATTTCGGGTTCACCGGCCGGATCAGCAGGTTCGCCACGAACCCGATCGCCAGGAACCCGGCGCAGATATACAGCGTCTGCCCCAGCGCCGCCTCCCGCGTGGCGCCCCCCCGCTCCAGGAACACCGGGATCTGCGTGATCGCCACGGGCCCGAGCACCCCGGCCGTCGACCACGCGGTCAACAGCCGGCCGTGGATGGCGCCCACGAACTGCGTGCCGAACATGTCCGCGAGATAGGCGGGCACGGTCGCGAACCCGCCGCCGTACATCGACAGGATGATGCCCATGAAGATGACGAACAGGAACAGGCTGCCGATGCTCGCCGTCCAGGGGGAGCCCGCATAGAGCGCCATGCCGAGCGCGAAGAAGATGGCATAGGTCGCCTTCCGCCCGATCTTGTCCGAGATCGAGGCCCAGAAGAACCGGCCGCCGATGTTGAACAGGCTCAGCAGCGCCACGAACGCCGCCGCGACCGTCGCCGCCGCCCGCGTCTGTTCCGGGTTCAGCGCCGCATACTTCACGCCCGGCGCGCCGGCCAGCAGCCCGCCGAACAGCACCTGCAGCATTGGCGACGCGATCGCGATGACCCCGATCCCCGCCGACACGTTCATGCACAGCACGACCCAGATCAGCCAGAACTGCGGCGTCTTGTGCGCGTCCCGCAGATGCACGCTGCGCGACGTGATCATCCCGCCGCGCGACACGGGCGCCACGAACCCCTCCGGCGCCCAGTTCGCCGGCGGCACGCGGTATCCGAACGCGCCCGACAGCATGAACACCGCATAGACGCAGGCCATCACCAGCAGCGTGGGGGCCACGCCCTTCGACGCCACGCCCCCGCCGAGGGAGTTCATCAGCAGGTCCGCGACCGGCGACCCGATCAGGGCGCCCCCGCCGAACCCCATGATCGCCATCCCCGTCGCCATGCCGCGACGGTCCGGGAACCACTTGATCAACGTGGATACCGGGGAGATGTAGCCCAGGCCCAGACCGATCCCGCCCAGCACGCCCGAACCCAGCCACATCATCCACAGCTGGTGCGTGTACACGCCCATGGCCGAGATCACGAGGCCGCTGCACCAGCACAGCGCCGAGAACACGCCCGCCTTGCGCGGACCCACCCGTTCCAGCCACCCGCCCCAGATCGCGGCGGAGGACCCCAGGAAGACGAAGAACAACGTATAAAGGACCGTGACGTCCGACACCCGCCAGTCATAGGTCGTCGTGAACAGCATGGTCCACACGCTGGTATCGGCCGGCGCGGCGATCGACTTGTCGACGCCCAGCACGCGGGTCAGCGGCAGCCAGAACACCGAGAAGCCATACGCCATGCCGATGCAAAGATGGATGCAGAGCGCGGCGGGCGGCACGAGCCATCGGTTGAAACCGGGCTTGGCGACGGTCCGTGAACGGTCCAGAAGCCCCGCACCAAGCGCGCCCCCGGCTGCAACAGTTGCGCCATCCATCATCGAACATCTCCCCGGGACCGGCCCTTCAGGCCGTGATTTCGCAGTGGCCAAAGAAATCACAGAAGATTGTGAAAAGTGCAACGGGGCATTTGTATCGGCACGCGCCGTCAGGTGATCGACCATACCAATCGATTACTGCGCGGCAGCCGTCTCCTGCGCGATCGTCAGCAGTGCCGCCGTCAACGCCGCCACCGGATCCCGCTCCGGATACACCAGGCCGATCGTCGGCGTCGGCCCGGGGTCGTCGACCGGGATCACCCGGATATGGTCCGGCAGGTCGAACGCCAGCGCCATCCGCTCCGACAGCACGCTCGCCCAGGCGCCCACGCCGACATGCGTCATCAGCACGATCATGGAATTGGATTCGAGCGAGGTGCGCGCCCCGCCGCCATGCCGCTGCAGGCGCTGCTCGATGATGCGGCGGTTCTGCATGTCGGGCGTCAGCAGGCACAGCGGCACCTGCGCGACCTCCGCCCAGCTCACGCTCGGCCCGAACCCGCCCGCCTCCTGCGCCGCGATCACCAGGCAGTAGCGCTCGCTGTACAAGGGCACTGCGCGCACCCGCCCCAGCGGCTCCCCATCGAGGTAGGTCAGCCCGGCGTCGATCTGCAGGTTCTCGAGCATCGCCAGGATCTCGGCCGAGGTGCGGGACAGCACGCTGAAGCTGACGTCCTTGTGCCGCGCGTGGAACGGCGTCGTGAGTGCCGCGACGGCCGGCAGCGCCGTGGGCACGGCAGCCAGGCGCAGGTGCCCGGCCAGGCCCATCGGCCGCCCGCGCAGATCGTCCCGCATGGCCCGCGCGTCGCCCACGATGCGCCGGGCCCAGCCCAGCGTGCGCTCGCCCTCGTCCGTCAGCCCGTGGAACCGGCTGCCGCGATGCACCAGCAGCACGCCCAGCGTCTCCTCCAGTTGCCGGATCCCCGACGACAGCGTGGGCTGCGTGATCCCGCACGCCGTCGCGGCCCGGCCGAAATGCCGCTCCCGCGCCAGCGCGATCAGGTATTCCAGCTTGTCGATCATCGCAGCCGGGCCAGGAACGCCTGCGCCGCGGCGGGCGCCCGCACCTTGTCGCCGCTGATGAAGAAGATGAACGCGTCCCGCTTCGTCCGGCTCGCCGCCGGGCCGGCGCGCGGCAGGTCGTCGGCGGGCTTGCCGGCGGCCCAGGCCTGGACGCGCGCCGCCCAGCCGTCCAGCGCCGGGGTGGCGTAGCCCTCGGGTTCGGCCTCGCTGTTGTGTTCCAGCCGGGCGTAGACGAAGTCTGCCGTGAGGTCGGCCAGCAGGGTGTGCTTGTCGCTCTCGACGATCGCGTGCGCCACGTTGTGGCCGCGCAGCAGCTCCATCCAGGCCGGGTCGGCGAAGCTTTCGTGCCGGGTCTCGACGACGTGGCGGAGCGGCAGGCCGTCCTGGCTGGGTGGCAGGTGGGACAGGAAGGCGGCCATCGGCTCCCGCTCGAACCGCCGGGTCGGCGGGAACTGCCACAGGACCGGGCCCAGCTTCGGACCGAGCACCGTGATCCCCGACTCGATGAACGCCCTGACGCTGTCGCCTGCAGCGGCGAGGTCCTTCTTATGCGTGGTGAAGCGGGAGGCCTTCACGGCGAACACGAACGCCTCGGGCGTCGCGTCGCGCCACTTGGCGAAGCTTTCGGGCTTCTGCCGGCCGTAGAAGGTCGCGTTGATCTCGATGGCCGTCACGCGGGCGGCGGCATAGGCCAGCTCCTGCGCATGCGGCAGGCCCTCGGGGTAGAAGGGGCCGCGCCAGGGCGGGAAGGTCCAGCCGCCGATACCCACCCGGATCGCCATCGTTCCCCCGTGCGTTGCGCGCTCGATGATGGCACGGCGGCGCGCCCGCTGATACGGAGGGCCATGCACCCCATCCCCCATGGCGGCCGGCTGATCGCCGCCCGCCGCCGCTGGCCCGGCGCGCCGCCGCCGTTCATCGACCTCTCGACCGGCATCAATCCCGAGGCCTACCCCTTTACGCCGCCCCCGCCCGAAGCCTGGCGCCGCCTGCCGGAACCCGAGGACGTCGCGGCCCTGGAAGCCGTCGCCGCCCATGCCTATGGCGCGGCGGACCCGGCGATGGTCGTCGCGGCCCCCGGCACGCAGGCGCTGATCCAGGCGTTGCCGCGGCTGTTCCCGGTCCCGGACATCGCGATCCCCGGTCCCACCTACGCGGAACACGGAGCCGCCTGGCGCGCCGCCGGCACACGGGTCCACGACGCGCCGGCCGGGCGCCACGGCGCGGCCGTGCTGTGCAACCCCAACAACCCCGACGGCGCCCGCCACGCGCTGCCGCCCCTGCCCCTACTGGTGGTGGACGAGGCCTTCGCCGATTTCGACCCAACTCCGGGCGCCGCCGCCCTGCTGCCGCGGCCCGGCCTTGTCGTGCTCCGCTCCTTCGGCAAGGCTTACGGCCTGGCGGGCCTTCGCCTCGGCTTCGCGATCCTGGACGCCGGGATGGCCGCCCGGCTGCGCGCCCTGCTGGGCCCCTGGGCCGTCAGCGGTCCCGCCATCGCGATCGGGACGCAGGCGTTGCAGGATGCGGGATGGCTTGCGACCGCCGCCCAGACCGCTCTGGCCGGCGCGGCCCGCCTCGACACCGTGCTGGCCCAGGCCGGCCTCGATCCAGTCGGCGGCACATCCCTGTTCCGCCTCGCCGCCACCCCCGACGCCGCCAGGCTGGCAGATCGGCTCGGGCAGGCAGGAATCCTCGTCCGCACCTTCGACTACGCTCCCACCTGGCTCCGCTTCGGCCTCCCGCCCGACGAACCCGCCTGGACCCGGCTCTCTGCCGCCCTCTGACCTACGGCACCAGCAATATTTTCCCCGTGTGCCCTGCATCCTGCATCAACGCATGCGCCTCCCCCGCCCGCTCCAGAGGGAACGTCTCGTGCGTCACCACGCGGATCGCGCCGGCCTCGATCTTCGGCCAGGCGCGGTCCCGCAATTCCGCCACCGTCCGGGCCTTGAACGCGGCCGGCCGGGTCCGCAGCGTGGATCCCGTATAGGTGATCCGCTTCAGCATCACCGGCATCAGGTTCACCTCGATCTTCGACCCCAGCGCGAAGGCCAGTTGCACGATCCGGGCGCCTGGCGAGGCCGCCTTGATGTTGCGTTCGATATAGGGGCCGCCGACGATATCCAGGATCATGTCGGCGCCCCCCGCCGCGCGCACCACCTCGACGAAATCCTCCTCCGCGTAGTCGATCACCCGGTCCGCCCCCAGTTCGGCGCAGACGCGGCAGCGTGCGGCCGGGCTGTCGGTGGCGAAGACCCGCACGCCGAACGCCTTGGCAAGCTGGATCGCCGTCGTGCCGATGCCGCCGGCGCCGCCATGCACCAGCAACGTCTGGCCCGCGGAGAGGCCGCCCTCCAGGAACAGGTTGCTCCACACGGTGATGAACGTTTCCGGCAGCCCGGCCGCGTCCTGTACCGACACGCCCGCCGGCACCGGCAGGCACTGCGCCGCCTCGGCCACGCAATACTCGGCATAGCCGCCCCCATCCGTCAGGGCGCAGACCGCGTCGCCCACCGCCCAGGCCGTCACGCCGTCGCCCAGGGCCACGACCGCCCCGGCGATTTCCAGCCCCAGCAGGTCGGAGGCGCCCGGCGGGGCCGGATACAGCCCTTTGCGCTGCATCATGTCGGGCCCGTTCACGCCCGCGGCGGCGACCCGGACCAGCACCTGGCCGGGCTTGGCCGTGGGCACCGGGCGCGTGCCCATCCGCAGCACCTCGGGGCCGCCGGGTCCGCTCATCTCGACGACGCGCATGGTTTCGGGAATGGTCATCAATCCTCCGTCTCGGGCGGCAGCGCCTCGATGGGCGCCATGGGCAGGTTCGGCACGACGCGGCGCGGCGTGGGCGGCGGCGGCACCCAGGGACGGGCGCCCCGATGGGCACGATCCGACAGCACGAGAGGGCCGCCCGGTTGCAGCCAGACGGCGTGCGCCCCGTCCCGCCAGACGCTGAAACGGTCCAGCAGCGCACCCGGGCACACGCCCCGCGCAGGCTCGGCGGAGACGGTCAACTCCACCCCCGCGCAGTCCACCTGGTGCGCGCCCCCGCGCAGCAGCAGCAGCGGACCCCGCCGGCACGACGCCGCGTCGCACCCGGGGCCCAGCCTTTCGAACGGGCCGACGCCCAGGTAGTTCTGCCACGCCTCCCGCGTGAACTTCGACGCCCCGGCGACCGCCTGCACCCGATACCCGTCCGGCCCCCGCAGCGCGATCAGCCGCGCCTCGCTGGACACCAGCAGGTCCGGCAGCGGCGTCACCAGCGGCGACAGCAGCCCGGCCAGGATCAACGCCACCCCCGCCAGCCGCACCCTGGTCCGCCACAGGCACAACCACGCCAGCCCCAGGCTGAACACCAGCAGCCCCCACCCGGGCATGGGCGGCGCCGGCACCGTCGCGGCCGGCCACCCCGCCACCCCGCGCGCGATCCACACTATCGCGTCCAGCCCCCACCCCATCGGCGCGAAGGCCAGGTGCTCCAGCCCCAGCGGCATCAGGAACAGCGCGAGCACCCCCAGCGGCATCACCCACATCGCCGTCAGCGGCACGGCCACCACGTTGGCGGCGATGAAATAGAGCTGGATGTGCCCGAAGTGATACGCGCCGTACGGAGCCGAAGCCGTCCCGGCCAGCAGGCTGGTCAGGATCAAGGCCACGATGTGCGCCGCCAGCCGCCGCCAGCCGCGGCCGTGCAGCCGGGCCAGCAGCGGCCGCAGCGCCTCATACCCCGCGATCAACGCCAGCACGGCGGCGAAGCTCATCTGGAAGCTGACGCCCACCACCTCGTTCGGCGCGATCAGCACCAGCGCCGCGGCCCCGAGCGCCAGGCCGCGGAACGACAGCGCCCGACGCCCGACCACGACGCCCAGCGTCACCAGGCACGCCATCGCGAAGCTGCGCATGATGGGCACGTGCGCGCCCGTCAGCACCAGGTAGGCGCCCCCGGCCAGCAGCGCCGTGCCGCCCGCGATCGCCTTCGTCGGCCAGTGCAGCGCGGCGTGCGGCCAGGCCGCCAGGCCCAGCCGCGTCACCAGCATGAACAGCCCCATGATGATCCCGATATGCAGCCCGGCCACCGCCAGCAGGTGCGCCAGCCCCGAATCCCGGAACGCCTCCCGGTCCGCCTGCGGGATCGACAGCGTGCTGCCGTTCAGCAGCGTCGCCGCCACCGCCCCCGAGGTCCCCGGCAGCGCCGCCATCGCCCGCGCCCCGATCGCGTCCCGCACCGCCTGCACCCGCGCGGCCCAGCCCCGGGGCGGCGTATGCTCCTTCACCACGACCGGGTTCAGCGCGGTCCCGCCCGCCGCGAGGCCGGCGAAGAACGCGTCCCGTTGCAGGTCCCACGCGCCGGGATAGGCGGGCGGGGCCGGGGCGCGCAGCACCGCCCGCACCTCGATCCGGTCCCCGGCCGCTACCGCCGTCGCGTCGCCCCGCTTCATCCGCACCCGCACCAGCCGCGCCATCGGCGGCTGGTCCGGCCCGAGCCGCACGTCCTCCAGCACCAGCCGCCGCCCGTCCGGCAGCACGTCGACGCCCCGCACCGTCGCCTGCAGCACGACGGCGCGCGCGGGCACGGCCTCGATCGGCAACGCCCGCCCCGTCCCTGCCTGCCCGGCGGCGAACCCCAGCGCCGCCGCGGCCGCCATCAACGCCAGCGCCCGTGCCGCGGCCCATCGCCACGCCGCCAAACACCCTGCAACCGCCCCGGCCAGCGCCGCAGGCCCCACCCAGCCCGCCGGCTCCTCCCGCAACCCGAAATAAAGTACCGCCCCGGCCGCCATCGCGACCGCGAGCCAGGGAAAGAACCGCCCCCGCTCCGCCGCCGCCCAGCCCGCCACCGCCCCGGCCGCGGCACCCCACCGCCCCGCGAAGCCCGGCGTCCATGTTGCCGAAAAGCTCACGGCGTCAGCCTAGCAGAGAAGACATGAACAAGGCGCCATCACACGGCCCGCGCCAGCCAGACCGTCCGGCCATGCGCCTCCGGGTCCTCGGCCCGGTGCCGCACCACCCGGAATCCGTGCGCCGCCAGCAGGGTGCGATACTCAGCCGGATCGAGGCTCGCGTGATACAACACCTCCCCCCGGAACCGCCCCAGCGCCTCCCCATGCCGCGGCCTGCTGGTGAACAGCAGCGGTGCCCCCGGCCGCGCATGCTCCCGAAACACCGCGAACATGCCGCGCTGATCCCCCGGCGAAAGATGAACGAAGCTGTCCCACGCCAGCACGCCGTCGAAGCAGGCCCCGAGCGACAGCCCCCGCATGTCGGCGACCACCCACGTCTCGCACGGCAACCGCCCCCGGCACAGACCGATCATCGCCACCGCGGAATCCACCCCCGTCACCCGCCGCCCCCCGCCACGATATGCTGCGCGATGGGCGCCCCCGACCCGCACCCCAGGTCCAGCACATGCCCGCCCCCCGGCACGAGCGCGAGAAACCGGTCGAGCCACGCCCCCTCGACCAGCCGCGTCCCGCGGTCCCCCGCCCAGGCATGGGCGTACCGCTCATACAGCCCGATGATCGCATCCGCATCGCAGGACATGGCCCCGCACCGTGGCGCACCGGCCCGTGCCTGGCGAGCCCGTTGCACACGCCCCCGCCCAGGCCTATGTCATGGCATAGGCCAAGGGAGTCGCTCATGTCCGAATCGCGTCAGGTGAAGCTGTTCCGCAACGGCCGCAACCAGGCCGTTCGCATCCCCGTGGAGTTCGAGCTGCCGGGCGACACGGCCGTCATGCGGAAGGAAGGCGACAAGCTGGTGATCGAGCCGGAGCCCAAGGGCACGCTGCTGGAACTGCTCGCGACCTTGGAACCGATCGAGGAGGACTTCGCCGACTGGGACGAGGGCCTGCTCCCCCTTCGCCCGATCGAGCTTTGACCACGTATGGAGCGATGCTCGACACGAACATCGTCTCCGACCTGATCCGCAACCCGGCCGGGCGCGCATCGGCGAAGCTGGCCCTGCTTCCAGGCGGCCGGGTCTGCACGAGCATCCTCTGCGTGGCCGAACTTCGCTACGGCATCGAGAAGCGAGGCTCCCTCCGCCTCCTGCAGCAGATGCAGACGGTGCTGTCGCGCATCGCCATCCTGGCGTTCGATGCCCCCGCCGACATCGAGTATGGCCGCATCCGCGTGCATCTCGAACGCTCGGGCACCATCATCGGCCCGAACGACCTCCTCATCGCCGCCCACGCACTCTCCCTCGGCCTCACCCTCGTCACCCACAACACCGCCGAGTTCGCCCGCGTCCCCGGCCTCGTCGTCGAAGACTGGCTCGCCTAGCCCCCCTTCACGCTCCCGCCCAGCGTGATAGACAGCCCCCATGGTCCGCACCCGCTTCGCCCCCAGCCCCACCGGACTGCTGCACATCGGCGGAGCCCGGACCGCGCTGTTCAACTACCTGTTCGCCCGCCACCACGGCGGCGAATACCTGCTGCGCATCGAGGACACCGACAAGGAACGCAGCACCGAGGCCTTCACCCAGGCCATCCTCGACGGCCTCGCCTGGCTCGACCTTTCGCCCGACCAGCCCCCCGTCTTCCAGTCGACGCGCCAGGCCCGCCATGCCGAGGTCGCGCATCAGATGCTCGCCGCCGGCCGCGCATACCATTGCTACTGCACGCCCGAAGAGCTCCGACTGATGCGCGAGCGCGCCGCCGCCGAGGGCCGGCCGCCCCGCTACGACGGCACCTGGCGCGACCGCGACCCGGCCGAAGCCCCCCCGGGCGTCAAGCCCGTCATCCGCCTTCGCGCCCCCCGGGACGGCGAGACCCTCGTCGACGACCTGGTGCAGGGCGAGGTCCGCGTCGCCAACAGCGAGGTCGACGACCTCATCATCCTTCGCAGCGACGGCACGCCCACCTACCTGCACGCCGTGGTGGTCGACGACCACGACATGGGCATCACCCACGTCATCCGCGGCGACGACCACCT
>CAXTPG010000123.1:0-11963 GCA_964246015.1 uncultured Acetobacteraceae bacterium | reverse complement strand
GTCAACGGCCGCTCCCGATGCCGCTGCTCCCGCCCCGGCAGTTGCAGCGCGCACAGCTCCACCCACCCCGGCAACCGCCCCGCCCAGCTCCGATACGCCGACGCGGCCCCCCCCGCGAACGGCATCGCCACCAGCCGCACCGCAGCCGCGGGCGTCGGCCGCGCCCGCACGATCCACTCCGCCCCCGGCGTCACGACCGCATTCATCGCGGCACCGCCGGCGCCCCGAAGCTCGGCATGTCCGGCAGCCGCGGCAGCGTCGCCCCGGCCGGCGGCGTCGCGACGATCGGCGGCGCATTCCCCTCCGTCCCCGTCACGATCGCAGGCCCGATCCCGCCCGGCGCCGTCACGATCAGCTTGGACGCCGGCGAGCCCGAGATCGTCTCCAGCATCTCCACATACCGCAGCCGAACGAACGTCTCCGACAGCTTCTCGCCCAGCGTCGCCAGAACGTCCCGCGTCCCCTCCGCCTGCACCAGCCGCCGCTGGCTCTCCAGCCGCTCCCGCTCCACCCGGTACACCCACTCCTTCGTGGCCTCCAGCTGCGCGACCTTGCTCTCGATCGCCGCCTGCAACGTCACCGGCAGCACGATTTTGTTGATGAACACCGCGTCGTAGTTGATGAACGGCACCCCGCTCACCCCCTCCCGCACCACGATCGTCCGGTTCAGCCGCATGAAATCGAGGATGATCCGCTCGATATACGTCCGCTGCGTCGCATAAACCTCTTCCGCCGTGAACCGCGCGATCTGCTGCCGCGCGAACGACGCCGCCATCGGCGCAATCAGCGTATCGAGGTATTCGGGCCCCAGGTTGCGCTGCAACTGCCCCAACTGGTCGATGATCGGATGGAACCGCACGTCCAGCGTCAGCGCGATGTGCAACCCGTCATGCGTCAGGCTCTCGATCTGCCGCGACAGGTGCTGCGCCCGCACGTCGTACAGCGTCGCCCGGTCCCACGGCAGGAAGATGTGCATCCCTTCCGGATACACCTGCTCCGTCACCGTGCCCCCGAAGAACCGCGACCACCGCACCGCCGCATACCCGGGCGGCACCACGATGAAGATGTTCTCCGCGAAATACGCCAGGAACAACCCGGCCATCATCACGCCCAGCGTGATCCGCAGCAGGGTCTCGTCGCCAACGCGGTTCAGCCAGAGTCTCATGCATAAGCCCCGGCTTGCACGAGGATGCGGCCGTCCTCGAGCCACAGGACGCGGTCCGCCACATCAAAGTAGCGGTCGTCATGCGACGCCGCAATCACCGTCTTCCCCGCCCGACGCAGCCCCGGCAGAACCTCCTCGTAGAAATGCCGCCGGAACGCCGGGTCGAAATCCGCCGCGACCTCGTCCAGAACCAGGATCGGCCGGTCCTGCAGCAGCGCCACCAGCAGCGCCAGCCGCCGCCGCTGCCCCGCCGAAAGATCAAGCGTCGTGAATGCGCCCCCCTCTCCACAACCGGCAAAGCTGACCTTCCCCGCCAACCCCATCTCCGCCAGCCCCGCCTCCACCTCCGCAACACCCCCGCGCGGCAACGCATGCAGCCGCCGGAACAGGTGGTAATCCCCGAACACCGCCCCGATCTTGTCCCGGTACGCCTGCAGATTCGCCGCCGAAACCACCGCCCCATCCAGCCTGATCCGCCCCGCCGACGGATGATACAGCCCCGTCAGCAGCCGCAGCACCGTCGACTTGCCCGCCCCGTTCCCCCCCGTCAGGAACACAACCTCCCCCCGCCGCACCACCAGGTCCAGCGGTCCAACCCCGAACCCCGCCTCCCCCGCCACGTCCGGGTACCGGAACCCGGCCCCCTCCAGCACCAGCGTCTCGAAATCGTCAGGCAGCGCGTCCGAAGCGCCCAGGGGCACAGGCGCCACCAGCGCGTCCAGCCGCCGCCGCACCGCCCCGATCGCCGCCGCCGCCGCCTCCGCCTGCGCCACCACGGGCGCCGACTGCACCAGCAGCCCCACCGACCCGATCACGAACAGGATCGCCGTCGTCACCCGCAGCACCACGCCCGAATACGACGGCGCGATCAACGGCACGCAGAACACCGTCGCCCCCAGCAACAGCAGCAGCCCGGCCTGCCCGAACACGAACTGCTCCGCATTCCGCCGCCGCATCCGGCTCATCCCCGCCGCCGCCGCCGCCGTCCGCGCCCCCAGATCCGCAAGCAGCCCGGCCGACCGCGCCCGGTTCATCTTCGTCTCCTTGAACCCGTCCAGCAGGTCGCGCACGTCGTCCAGCAACCCGTTTTCCGCCGCCGTCGCCGCATCCAGGTCCGCCCGCACCCGCCGCGCCCCCATCACCTGCACACCCAGCATCGCCGCCACGAACACCGCCGTCAGCAGCAGCGCCGGCATCGACAGCGTCCCGATATACAGCAGCACGCACACCACCAGCACCGCCGACTGCCGCCCCACCAGCAGCACCGTCAGGCTTTCCGAGATCGTCTGCGTCTCCCGCGCAATGCCCGCGAAGATCTCCGCCCGCCCGATCGCCTCCAGCGGCTGCACGTCGGCATCCAGGACCTGCCGCACCATCGCCAGCCGCTGCCCGTGCAGCACCGCCTCCACCGCCCGCGCACTGTCCGTCATCACCCGCCGCTGCGACACCTGGTAGATCGCGACCAGCAGCAGGATCATCGCCAGCTTGCGGACCCCGCCCGCCATGCTCGCATCCCCGGCCGCACTGTTCAGCACCGCCAGCACCCCGGCATTCGCAAGACCCGAAACCGCCGAAAGCACCAGCAGCCGCCGCCGCTGTGCCCGGGGTATCCCCCGCAACAACGCCAGAAGCTCACGCACCCCGAAACACCCGCCCTGCCGCCCAACCCCGTAACCCGCCGTCGCCGGGTGGGTAAGCCCTTGCGCAACCCACCACCCCACGCACGGCCGTAACGGTCGCGACAGCCCGTCCCGCCGTCCTCAGACCTCCGGGCCGCGGACGTATACCACCCGCGGCACCTTCGGCCCCGTCATCCACAGGATCAGGAACGCCAGCACCGGCGTGATCAGCAGGCACATGAACAACGAGCCGACGAACCCGGCCCGCCGCGTCCGCCCACACAGCGCCACCAAAAGGCACAACAACAGGTACCCGGCGATCAGCAAGCCCCGATCCTCCCATGGCGCCAGGTCCGCCGGCGCCAGCCCCGATCCGGACCCGTCAGGCGGTCGCTGGGATGATCACGCCCCCGCCCGACTTCGGCGCCCGCTTCGCCCGCGCGAAATCCGACTTGATCGCCGACTTCGCCGCGGTGACATCCATGTCCAGCAGCGTGCCGCCGCTCTCGAAATGCTGCACGAAGATCCGCCCCAGCGTCCCCGTCGCGGCAGCCGCGAACGCCGGCATCACCGCCAGCCCGAAGATCTGCCCGGCCACCGGCACGAACCGGATATACTGGTTCACGCCCATCAGCAGCGCGTTGCCCAGGTTCCAGCTCACGCCGGCCCCCAGGATCGTGCCGACAAGCTCCTTGCCCAGGTTGTCCGTGAACGCCAGCCCATACGTGTGGGACAACTGTTCCAGCATCTTCAGTTGCACCGCCGCGATCGCCGGCAGGTCCACCAGCGGCACCAACCCCCCGATCGCCGCATATTTGGTGAAACGCCTGACCACCTCCTGCGCGGCCGCATGCCGCTCCGGCCCGGGGGGAAGACTATCGACGATCTCGGTCATGAACGGCTCCGTCATCCGGATTGAACACGCAACCTAACCTTTCCACGCGCGCCATGGTTGCACAAGCTGAAACCGGAAGACCCACCCAAGCGGCCCCGGCAGGTCAGGCAACGATCCGCCCCGCCTCCATCCGCACCACCCGGTCCGCCACGTCGAAATACGCGTCGTCATGCGTCGCCAGCACCACCGTCACGCCCGCATCCCGCAACGTCGGCAGAACGGCCCGGTAGAAGGCCCGCCGGAACGCCGGGTCCTGCTCCGCCGCCCACTCGTCCAGCACCAGCACCGGCCGCCGCTCCTGCTCCGCCACCAGCATCGCCAGCCGCTTCCGCTGCCCCGAAGACAGCGCCGTCGTCACGAAACGATCACCGTCCAGCCGCGTCTTCCCCGCCAATCCCATCCGGTCCAGCCCCGCCGCGAACGCCCCCCGGTCCAGGTCGATCCCGTACAGCCGCCCGAACAGGTGGAAATCCGCCAGGATGATCGAGAACAGGTTCCGGTACGCCTGCTCCGCCGCGCCGCCCACCACCCGCCCGTCGACGACGACCTCGCCCGACCCCGGCCGGTACAACCCCGTCAACAGCTTCAGCAGCGTCGACTTGCCCGACCCGTTCCCCCCCACCAGGAACACGATCTCCCCCCGCCGCAGCTCGAAATCCAGCGGTCCGACCCCGAACCCGCTCTCCCCGCCCACCGCCCCGTACTCGAACCGCACGTCCCGCAACCCCAGAGACTGGAAACCCCCGAACCCCGGATCGACCTCCATGACCTCACGCGGCGCCGCCTCCAGCAGCCGCGCGCCCATCGCCTCGATCCGCACCGCCGCAGCCTCCGCCCGCGCATAGGCCGGCACCGTCTGCAACAGCACGCTGATCGATCCCGCGACGAACAGCATCGCCGTCGCCACCTGCATCGTCACCTCCGGCCGGTGCGGCGCGTAATCCGGCACGATGAACACGATGGCCGCCAGCAGCAGGAAGAACAGCGACTGCATGAACACGAACTCCCGCGCGACGCCGTCCTGCAACCCCACCCGCGCCTGCATCGTGGCCAACGACCGCGCCCCCACCTCCGCCGCCACCGCCTCCCGCAGCCCACGGTCCAGCCGGATCTCCTTCACACCCGCCACCGCATCGTCCAGCGCCCCGAACAACGCCGCATCCGCCTGCATCGACGTCACGAAATGCGAACCGAGCCCCCCCAGCCGCCGCAGGTGCAGATACGCCGCCAGCGCCACCAGCGCCACGCTCAGCGCCAGCGCCGGCAACGACAGCAGCCCCACGTACCCCAGCACGAACACCGCCACGAACGCCGCCTGGAACCCCACCACCAGCATGTTCGCCGCCTGCGAGATGCTCAGCGTCTCCCCCGCGATCGCCGCATACACGTCGCCGATGCCCAGCCGCTCCAGCGGCAGCAGGTCCGCCCGCGCAACCCGCTCCGCCATCTTCATCCGCACCCGCGCGACGATCGCCTCCACCTCGTCCGCGCACACGCGCATCACCCAGCGCTGCGACACGACATACGCCCCGATCGCCAGCGCCAGACCCACCGCCTCCACAAGGCTCGCCTGCCCCTTCGCCGCCCCCTCCGCCGCCGCGTTCACGATCCCCAGCGCCGCCGCGTTCGCGATCCCCGCGACCGCAGCCATCCCCAGCAGCCGCCGCCGCGACACCGGACTCCCCTCGTTGATCAGGTCGAGCAAGCGCATGCCCGCAATCCACCCCACCCGCCCCGCCGTTGCAAGGACGCCGAAGCGCCGTCAGCCCGACGCCGCCCCCAGCATCGGCCCCTCCGGCCGCTCCCGCCGCAGCTTCATCCGCACCAGGTACCGCGTCCCGTCCCCCTGCTGCACGTCCAGCGTCGCCCCCAATTGCCGGGAAAACCCGTTGATCAACTGGATCCCGATCCCGTCCCGCGTCCCCGCATCCGTCTCCGCCCGCCCCGCCGGGATCCCCACCCCGTCATCCCGGATCTCCAGCTCCACCATGTCCCCGTCCCGCCGCAACTGGACCGAAATCGTCCCCCGCCGGCCCGCCGGATACGCATACTTGATCGAGTTCGTGACGGCCTCCGTCACGATCAGCGACAGCGGAACCCCCTGGTCGCTGGACATCTCGAGCTCCGGCGCCTCCACCTCCAGCCGCAGCCGCTCGCCCTCCGTCTCCCCCATCGCCTGGAACAACTGCCCGCACAGCTCCAGCAGGAACAGCCGCATGTTGATCGTATGCACCTCGCCATGCGCATAGAGATGCCGGTGCAACGTCGCCAGCGCGCGCACCCGGTCGCGCGCCGACTGGAACTCCGCCCGCGCCTCCGGCAACCGGATCCGGCTCGCCTGCAGGTTCAGCAGGCTCGCGACGATCTGCAGATTGTTCTTCACGCGATGGTGAATTTCCTGCATCGCGAGATCCTGCTGCTGGATCGCGACCCGAAGCTGCGACTCCCGCCGGGCCAACGTCCGCGTCGCCCGCTTGAACGACAACGACAGCGCCCGCAGCTCCGAAGGCAGATCCGCCGACGCATCGATCTCGACGGTACGGCCCATCCGCCACCCGTCCACCGCGTCCTGCACCGCCCGCAGCGGCCGCGTGACCACGGCATGGATGCCGACGACCGCGATCGCCACGCCCAGGACGATCGACAGCAGCACCACCTCCGTCGAGCGCGCGCCAACCGCTGCAAACACCAGGACCGGGCACGCCGCCACGGCGACGACGAACCCCACCCGAACCGGCAGCGACGCTATCAGGCCACGCGGGCGGCTCATGCCCCGCCTCCTGTGTCGGACCCGGCCGGCCCATCGGGCCGGCCCCGCTTCACTTCTTCTGATCGTCCTCGATCAGCTTCAGCAACGCCTCCGGCACCGGCTCGTTCGCCACATCGTCGAAAAGTTGGTGCAGCCCACGGTTCAGCCAGACGTCGAACGCCGAATCTGTCGGCCGCGACTGCTTGGACGGCTCAGGCGGCTTCTTGCGCTGCGTCATTGTATAATGATTCATGCCCGTAAAGCCGTTCGACCCGGCGCCAGCGCCCCTTTCGCACGAGGTCCTGTACAGGATACGTGCGAAAGAGAACCATTGCCAGTGATTAGCGTCAGGCGGATGCGCCGCGACCCTGGCCAGCCCCGCGCAACAACGAAAGCGCACCCTCGGCCCGTGCCGGAGCCTGCTTCGTCTTCGTCTCGCCCAGCAGCCACGCCTCGAGCTGGCGGCGCGCCCGGAACACCCGGCTCTTGGCCGTGCCGACCGCACACCCCGTCGCCTCGGCAAGCGCCTCGTAGCTCATGCCGTGCACCACGACCATCATCAGCGCCTCGCGCTGGTCCGACGGCAGCTTGGTCATCGCCTTCGCCAGTTCCTTCAGCGCCAGCCGGTCCTCATGCGGCGCCTCGGTCGCAAACGTGTGCGCCGGCACGTCGTCGATGTCGGTCGTGTCCCGGCGCTTCCGCAGGTTGGAGATGAACCGGTTCCGCAGGATCCGATGCATCCACGCCGGGAAGTTCGTCCCGGGGATGAAGCTGCTCTGCGCCGAAAGCGCGTTGCACACCGCATCCTGCACCAGGTCCTCGGCCGCAGCGCGGTTCCGCGTCAGCGCCAGCGCCTGCACCCGCAGCTTCGGCAGGATCGCGATGACTTGGCTGTGGAAGCTCGGCGTCTCGGGCAGGGTGAGGTCGCTCATCGTCTCGCTCATGCTGTTCATAACCGACCAATGACGCGGCATGCCCCGGCGTTGCATCGCGATTATCACGCTATCGCGAGAACGTCCCGGCATTCACCAATCCGAAATTGTTACCGCCCCCGGCCGGACCACATCCGCGCCGATGTCGACATCACCCAGCCTGCTCCGCCTTCGATGCGGCAGCCGCCAGCGCAACCCGCGCGCGGGACAGCCGCGCCTTCATCGTGCCCGCCGGCACCCCGCACACCAGCGCCGCCTCCTCGTGCGACAGTTCCTGCGCGCCCACCAGGATCAACGCCTCCCGCAGCAGCGGCGGCAACGTCCAGATCAGCCGCTGCAGGTCGCTGACCGCCACGCGCGCGTCCTGCGCCGGGCTGGCGGCCTCGCCGTCGTCGAAGCTCGCGGCCATCGCCGCAGCCTCCCGCTTGCGCCGCCGCTGCTGCTCATAGAACGCGTTGCGCAGGATCGTGAACAGCCACGCCTTCAGGCTCGTCTCCGGCTGGAACTGGTGCAACGCGCCCAGCGCCCGCACCACCGCCTCCTGCACCAGATCGTCCGCCATCGTCCTGTCCCGCGCCAGGAATCGCGCGAACCCCCGAAGTTCCGGCAACAACGCTCCGATCTGGCGACGAAGCTCCCCCTCGGCTATGTGCAATCCACTCTCCGGGACCCTCGATGACCGTAGACACACGATATCCGGACAAAAGGACAGCCATGACCAGCCTGCGTCGCGAAGACCTGATCCGCGCGCTGCCCTATGCGCGGCGCTACGCCAGGGCATTGACCGGCAGCCAGCCCCGCGGCGACGCCCTGGTGGCCGAGAGCCTGAAGGAGCTGATGCAGGGCGAAGCCCCCGCCATGGACCCGCGCCACATGCTCTACCGCGGCGTCACCCGCCGCTTCGACGCCGCGGGCTCCGGCGCCAGCCCCTTCGTCATCGGGCGCCTCACCCAGAAGCAGCGCCAGCTCCTCCTCCTCACCTCGCTCGAGGAACTTCAACTCGCCGACGCCGCCCCCATCGTCGCCGCCACGCTCGAGGACGCGGAAACCCAGCTCACCGAAGCCCGCCAGCAACTCCGCTCCGGCGCCGCCACCGAAGTCCTCATCATCGAGGACGAACCCATCATCGCCATGGATATCGAGGAGCTGGTCACCGCCTGCGGCCACAACGTCGTCGGCGTCGCGGGCACCGAGGCCGAGGCCGTCGAACTCGCCGAACTCCATCGCCCCGGCCTCATCCTCGCCGACATCAATCTCGGCGAGGGCGGCGACGGCACCGCCGCCGTCGCGCGCATCATGCAGCACCACTACGCCCCCGTGATCTTCGTCACCGCCTACCCCGAACGCCTGCTGACCGGCGAGGCGCTCGAACCCGCCTTCGTCATCACGAAGCCGTTCGAACCGATGACTCTCGCCATCGCCACCTACCAGGCCGTCACCGGGGGCGTCCAACTGGACTGAACGTAAAGGGTTCACACCCTTTGTGGCTGCGCCGTGGCAACTCCGGGCAGCCCCGGGCGCTCAAAGGGCATCACCGGGGGATCGGATGAACTCAATCGCAGGCCACATCGCACCGGCCGGGGCCCAGATCGGCCGCGCCACGCCACGCATCCTTCGCGCAACCGAACCGTCGCCCGCCACATGGCCGGCGGCGCTCGGCCGCGCGACGACCCAGGGCTTCGACACGCTGCTGCTGCCCGGCCGCGACGTGCCCCTTACCTTGGCGCAGGCCGCATCGGGCCTCGGCATCGCCCTCCTGGCCGATGTCGAGATCGACCGCGCGCCGATGGAGCTGGCCGCCGCCGGGCCGTTCACGTCCCTCCTCGCGCCCAGCATCGACCCGCGGCACGACCCGGCGCCCGCCCCCTTCGCCCACGCCGCGATCGGCACCGACGCCGCCGCCGCCGCCCTGGCCGCGTTCTGGGCCCCCCGCCTGCTCTCGATGCGCGACGCCGGCATCGCCGGCGCCCGCCTCCTCGGCCTCACGCGCATCCCCGGCTGGTCCGTCGCACCCTTCCTAGAATCCCTCCGCGCCGCCTGCCCGGGCGTCGTCCTGTTCGGCTGGACCCCCGGCCTCCCGTGGCCCGTCCTCCACGCCATCCCCCCCCGCACGCTGGACCTCGTCGCCGGCTCCCTCCCCTGGTGGGACGGCAAGGCCGACTGGCTGTGGCGCGAACTCGACATGCTCCGTCGCATCGCCCCCGTCGTCTCGGACGGCGGCGACCACCCCACGCACCAGGCCTTCGCCGCCATGCTGTCCGAAGGCTGGATGACCACCGCCGCCGACGACGCCGAGGCGCTGAACCGCCTGCGCGCCACCACGCTCTCCGGCCTGCCCTGGTCCGCCCCGGTCGACCACGGACGCGCCATCCTCCGCACCGACGCCCCGGACCTGCGCCAGGCCCGGCACGCCGCCATCGCCGTCCTGCACCCCGTCCCGCCCGAGCGCCTGGCCGCCGCCGGCGGCGGCCACCTCACGCCGTTCGAGCCCGCGCTCACCCTGCCCGGCCTCTCCGTCCACGTGGCCCGCGCACGCCCGGAACCCGCAACGCCCCCCCTGGCCCGCAAGCGCGCCGAAACCGCCGCCGCCGCCCCCCGGCTGGCCATCGAATCCCCTTCGCCCTGCGTCGAGAACGGCCGCTTCCCCGCCCGCCTCGTCGTCGGCACGGTCGTGCCGATCGAGGCCGACGTCATCGGCGACGGCCACGACAAGCTCGCCGTCATGCTGCGCTGGCGCGGCCCGGGACACGAGGACTGGACCGAGATCCCGATGCTCCCGCTCGGCAACGACCGGTTCCGCGCGGCCATCATCCTGGACCGCCTCGGCGCCCACGAATACGTCATCGAAGCCTGGCGCGACGCCTGGGCCACCTACACCGACGAACTCGAGAAGAAGTACAAGGCCGGCATCTCGATCGCCCTGGAACTGCGCGAAGGCGCCGCCCTCGTCCAGGCAGCCGCCGACCGCGCGAAGAAGCCCGCCCGCACGGCCCTGGCCGAGGTGCTCGCCGTCCTCGCCGGCAACGACCCCGACGCCGCTCGCACCATCCTCCTCGCGCCCGAAACGCGTGACGCCATGGCCCGCGCCGACGACCGCCCGCATTGCGTCGCAACCGCCCCCCTGCCCCTCCAGGCCGAACGCGCCGGCGCCGCCTTCGCAAGCTGGTACGAGGTCTTCCCCCGCTCCCTCAGCGACGACGAAACCCGCCACGGCACCTTCCGCGACGTCGTCCGCCATCTGCCGCGCATCCAGGCCATGGGCTTCGACGTCCTCTATTTTCCCCCCATCCACCCCATCGGCCGCAAGAACCGCAAGGGCCGCAACAACACCCTGACGCCCACCCCCGAAGACCCCGGCAGCCCCTACGCCATCGGCTCCGAGGACGGCGGCCACGACGCCATCCACCCCGAGCTGGGCACGATCGAGGACTTCCAGCACCTCCGCATGAAGGCCGCCGAACACGGCATCGAGCTGGCGATCGACTTCGCCATCCAGTGCTCCCCCGACCACCCCTGGCTCAAGCAGCACAAGGACTGGTTCACCTGGCGCCCCGACGGCAGCATCCGCTACGCCGAGAACCCGCCGAAGAAATACGAAGACATCGTCAACGTCGATTTCTACGCCCCGGGCGCCATCCCAGACCTCTGGCTCGCCCTCGCCAACGCCGTCCTCTACTGGGCCAGCCAGGGCGTCCGCCTCTTCCGCGTCGACAACCCGCACACGAAACCCCTGCCCTTCTGGGAATGGATGATCGCCGAGGTCCAATCCCGCTACCCCGACAGCGTCTTCCTCGCCGAGGCCTTCACCCGCCCCAAGGTCATGTACCGCCTCGCCAAGGTCGGCTTCAGCCAGTCCTACACCTACTTCACCTGGCGCAACTCGAAGCAGGAGTTCGTCGACTACCTGACCGAGCTCGCCGACGGCCCGCCCCGCGACTTCTTCCGCCCCCACTTCTTCGTCAACACGCCGGACATCAACCCGGTCCCCCTCCAGACCGCCCCCCGCTCCGGCTTCCTCACCCGCGCCGCCCTCGCCGCCACCCTCTCCGGCCTCTGGGGCGTCTATAACGGGTTCGAGCTGTGCGACGCGACGCCCATCCCCGGCAAAGAGGAGTACCTCGACAGCGAGAAATACCAGCTCCGCGCCTGGGACTGGGACCGCCCCGGCAACATCGTGGCCGAGATCGCGCAGCTCAACGCCATCCGCCGCATGAACCCGGCCCTCCAGACCCATCTCGGCGTCACCTTCCTCGATGCCGACAACGACCAGGTCCTGCTGTTCGAAAAGGCGACCCCGGACCGCAGCAACGTCCTGCTGGTCGCCATCAACATGGACCTCCACACCCCCCAGACCTCCCGGATCAGCATCCCCTTCTGGCGCTGGACCCCCGAACCCGCATCACTCCATGCCACCGACCTGCTGACGGACCGGCACGAGCGCTGGACCAGCCGCGACCGCGTCGTCTCGCTCACCAGCGACCGCCCCTACGCCATCTGGCGCATCACACCCCCCCGCCCATCACCCGAGGCCGATGCATGAACGACGTTCCCGCCCCGGCGTGGTGAACGCCCTCGCCCGCCTGCTGCCGCCACCGAGCACCGC
>CAXTPG010000122.1:0-12138 GCA_964246015.1 uncultured Acetobacteraceae bacterium | reverse complement strand
CCCCTGGCCCAGAAGCGCATCGTCCGCGCCGCCTGGCAGCGCGGCATCCCCGTCGTCGTCGCCACCCAGATGCTGGAAAGCATGATCAGCGCCCCGGCCCCCACCCGCGCCGAGGCGTCCGACGTCGCAACCGCCGTGTTCGACGGCGCCGACGCCGTGATGCTGAGCGCCGAGACCGCCGCCGGCCAATACCCCTACGAAGCCGTCAACATGATGGACCGCATCGTCGAACGCGTGGAACGCGACCCCGGCTGGCGACAGGGCATGGAGGCCGGCCGCCCGGACCCGGAGCGCCTCTCCGCCAGCGCCATCGCCGCCGCCGCCCGCCAGGTGGCGCACACCATCGGCGCCGCCGCCATCGCCGCCTTCACCGAGGGCGGCAGCACCGCGCTCCGCGTCGCGCGGGAGCGTCCGGACGCCCCCATCCTCGGCCTGACCAGCAACCTCGCCACCGCACGCCGCCTCGCCGTGGTATGGGGCGTGCATGCCGTGGTCACCCCGGAGACCCACACGATGACCGAAACCGTGACCCGCGCCACCCGCATCGCCCGCGCGGAGGGCTTCGCGAGCAACGGACAGGAGGTCGTCGTCACCGCCGGCGTGCCCTTCGGCCAACCCGGCACCACCAACGCGCTGCGTGTCGCGAGCGTGAAGTAGATGCTGTTCGACTTCGCCGCCCTCTCGCCCATCGAGCGCTACAAGCTCCTGGTCGCGACCGTCGTCCCCCGCCCCATCGCCTGGGTGGTGACGCAGTCGCCCTCGGGGCTGCTGAACGCCGCCCCCTACTCCTTCTTCAACGTGCTCAGCGGCGACCCCCCGCTCGTCGCGATCGGGATCGGCGGACGCGCCCCCGGCGACGTGAAGGACACCGGCGGCAACATCCGCATCAGCGGCCAGTTCGTCGTGAACCTGGTCGCCATGGACAACGCCGCCGCCATGAACGTCACCGCAATCGACTTCCCCCCGGACGTCGACGAGATCGCGGAAGCCGGCCTCACCACCCTGCCCAGCACCCACGTCGTGCCCCCCCGCATCGCCGAAAGCCCGGTCGCGCTGGAATGCGAACGCTTCACGACCTTGGAAGTCGGCAACGAACGCGCGCTGGTCCTGGGCCGCGTGCTCGCGATGCACATCCGCGACGACGCCGTCATGGACCCGGCCCGCTGCTACATCGACACGGCCAAGCTCGACCTCATCGGCCGCATGGCCGGCGCCGGCGGCTACGTGCGAACCTCGGACCGCTTCGAGGTGCCCCGAATCCGCCCGGAAGACTGGAAGCCCGCCTGACCCGGTCGTTCGAACGAATCCGGCCTCAAGCACGTCATGGCCGGGCATGTCCCGGGCCACCCACGTGGCGCCACATCACCAGCCGGTCTCGTGGAATCCCCGCGGTTTCGCTCGCATCGGCCGTGGCCTCGCGCGTTTGACCGGCGTGGGCCGTCACCCGACCCTTGAACCGGCAATGCCCCACATCCAACTCGATCCCATGGACCGTATCCCGCCCACCATCGACATGCTCCCGGACGGCACCTTCCGCGCGCCGCCACGGCCACCCCGCCTGCCGTTCAGCACGAAGCTCGCCCTCGGCGGCATCCTCGTGGCCATTCTTGGCGCATCCCTCGCCGTCGCCTTCCTCGCGATCTGGGTCGTCTCGCTCATCCTCCCGGTCGTCATCATCGCCGGCGGCGTCGCCTACCTCGCGATGAAATACCGCCGCTGGCAGCTACTCCGCGGCCAGCGGGACGGCCTCCCGCTGCAGCCCGGCCGCTTCGGCCAGTAACGCATAGCTCCATCGACGCGCCGCGGCATCGTGCAGCGTCGTCAGCACAACGACCTCGTCGACGCCCAGCGCCCCGGCCGCCGTCCGTAACTGCCCCGCCACCACGTCCGGTGTCCCCGCGAACGCCCGCGCCCGTACCGACGCGACCCGCGCCCGCTCGCTGTCCGTATACGGATACGCCGCCGCCTCCTCCGGGCTGGGCAGCGGCTCGAACACGCCGCGGTCCCGCCCCAGCCGCCACAGCGCCCGGCTCGCGAAATGCCGCTCCACCTCCGCCTCGGTGGCCGCCGTCATCGCCCACACCGCGATGCTCGCCTGCGGCCGGGCCAGCGCCGCGCTGGGCCGGAACCCCTCGCGATACACCTCCAGCGCCTGCTCCGCCCCGCGCCCATCCGTGATGAAATGCGCAAAGCAGTACGGCAGCCCGAAATACGCGGCGACCTGCGCGCCATAGTCGCTGCTGCCCAGTATCCACGGTTCCGGCGCCGTCGGCCCCGCCGGCTGCGCCCCCACGTCGCGGAACGGGTGCCCTTCCACCAGCCGCTCCCCCCGCACCCAGTGCAGCAGGTCCCGCACCTGCGCCGGGAAATGGTCCGCCGCGCTGTCCGCTGCCGGGTTCAGCGCATACGCCGTCCGCCCGTCCGACCCCGGCGCCCGCCCCAGACCCATGTCGATCCGCCCGGGCGCGATCGCCTCCAGCACCCGGAACTGCTCCGCCACCTTCAGGCTCGAATAATGCGGCAGCATGATCCCGGCACTCCCGACCCTGATCCGCCGTGTCGTCGCCGCCACCGCCGCCATCAGCACCTCGGGCGCCGTGCCAGCCTGGCTCGCGCTGTTGTGGTGCTCCGCCAGCCAGTACCGCGAATACCCCAACGCCTCCGCATGCCGGGCCAGCGCCAGCGTCTCCTGGATGCTGTCCGCCGGGCTCCGCCCCGTGACGACGGTCGATTGGTCAAGCACCGAAAGCCGCATGATCGAACCCCTGGCCGTCCTCACGCGTATATGGATGGCGCCAACGGGATGGTCCAGGGATGCAAGGCAGGCAATCAGAAGTGAACGCGATGGACGGGCTGCACGCGACGGAGAACCGTCTGACGACGGGCGTCGCCGGATTGGACGAGGTGCTGCGCGGCGGCCTGCAACCCAGCCGCCTCTATCTGGTCGAAGGCACGCCCGGCACCGGCAAGACCACGCTCGCCCTGCAATTCCTCCTCGCCGGCGCCGCCGCCGGGCTGCGTGCCCTCTACATCACCCTCTCCGAATCCGAGCGCGAGCTGCGCGGCGTCGCCGCCACCCACGGCTGGTCGCTCGACGGGATCGAGATCTTCGAGCTCGTGACCGAAGAAGGCCTCGACCCCGAATCCGACCAGACGATCCTCCACCCGTCCGAGCTGGAGCTGGGCGAGACGACCCGAGGCGTCATGGCCCGGGTCGAGGCCCAGCAGCCCCAGCTCGTCGTCTTCGACAGCCTCAGCGAGATGCGGCTCCTCGCCCAGAACCCGCTCCGCTATCGCCGCCAGGTCCTGGCGCTCAAGCACTTCTTCAACCAGCGCCGCTGCACCGTCCTCATGCTCGACGACCGAACCTCCGAATCCGGCGACGTGCAGCTCCACAGCATCGCCCACGGAGTCATCACGCTCGAACAGGTGGCGCTCGACTTCGGCGCCGAACGCCGCCGCCTGCGCGTCATGAAGATGCGCGGCACCCAATACGAGGGCGGCTATCACGACTTCGCAATCCAGCGCGGCGGCGTCGTCGTCTTCCCCCGCCTCGTCGCCCGCGACCACCATCTCGACTTCCCGAACACCACGGTCACCACCGGCAACCAGGGCCTCGACCAGCTTCTCGGCGGCGGCCTCATGCCCGGCACCAGCGTGCTCCTCACCGGTCCCGCCGGCGTCGGCAAAAGCAGCACCGCCACGTCCGCGGTCCTCGCCGCGCTGATGCGCGGGGAGCGGGCGGCCTACTTCATGTTCGACGAGGGCGTCGGCACCATGCTCGTCCGCTCCGCCGCCCTCGGCCTCGACATCCGCCCCTTCATCGAATCCGGTCAACTGGTCATCCGCCAGGTCGATCCCGCGCAGATGTCCCCCGGCGAGTTCGCCGTCCGCGTCCGCGACGCCGTCCAGGAGGGCGCCAGCGTCGTCGTCATCGACAGCCTCAACGGCTACCTGCAATCCATGCCCGGCGAAAGCTACCTCGTCCTCCAGATGCACGAGCTGCTGGCCTACCTCAGCCAGCAAGGCATCGTGACCATCCTCGTCCTCAGCCAGCACGGCATCGTCGGCGACCTCCGCAGCAACATCGACCTCAGCTACCTCGCCGACAGCGTCGTCCTCCTCCGCTTCTTCGAGGTGGACGGAGTCGTCCGAAAAGCCATCTCCGTCGTGAAGACCCGCACCACCCGCCACGAGCGCACGATCCGCGAGTTCCAGCTCGGTCAGGACGGCCTCAGGGTCGGCGAGCCCCTCCGCGGCTTCTCCGGCGTCCTGGGCGGCACCCCCGGCTGGGCCGGCGCCCCGCGGGAGCTGCTGCCCGCCACCGGCGACTTCCCGCCCGACCCGGCCGGCGCCTGATCCGATGCCCGCATGACCCCGACACTCCTGGTCCTGGCGCCGCACGGCCGCGACGCCCTTGTCATCTGCCGGGTGCTCGAACAGAAGGGCCTCGCGGCCATCGCCTGCGACGACCTGCCCGCACTCCTCCGCCAGATCCACGCCGCCGCCGCCCTCGTCCTCACCGAGGAGGTGCTGACCGGTCCCGCGCTCCCCGCCCTGCTCGACTGGGTCGCGTGCCAGCCCCCCTGGTCGGACCTGCCCGTCATCGTCCTCGTCACCAAGCAGTCCGCCGCCCGCACCGGCCGCCGCGCCGCGACTATCGAGGCCCTGGGCAACGCCGTCCTCCTGGAACGCCCGCTGAACGCCGAAAGCCTTGGCAGCGCCGGCCGCTCCGCCGCCCGCGCCCGCCGCCGCCAGCTTGCCATGCGCGACCTCGCCGACACCCTGGAAACCCGCGTCGAGCAGCGCACCCGCGCCCTGGCCGAAACCGAGGCCCAGTTCCGCGCCGTCTTCGAAGGCTTCCCCGAAAGCCTGTTCGTCATCCGCGTCGAACCCGGCGGCGCCTTCGTCTACGAACGCCGCAACCCCGCCGCCCGCCGCCGCACCGGCCTGCCCGACAGCGACGTCCACGGCCATCCCCCCGGCGCCTTCATGGGCCCCGTCCAGGCCGCCCGCCTCACCGCCGCCCTGCAACGCTGCGTCCACACCGGCGAAACCCAGGACCTCTTCGAGGACATGCACTTCCCCGCGGGCAAAGGCACCTTCGAGATCACGCTCACCCCCATGCGCGACCCCGACGGACACGTCACCCGCATCCTCGGCGCCGCCCGCGACGTCACCGAGCGTAACCTGCTCGAAGACCGCCTCCGCCAATCCCAGAAGCTCGAGGCCGTCGGCCAGCTCACTGGCGGCGTCGCCCATGACTTCAACAACCTGCTCCAGGTCGTCCTCAGCGGCCTCACCCTCATGGAGCGCGTCCAGGACCCGGCCCGCCGCGAACAGCTCGCCCACAGCGTCCGCCGCGCCGCCCAACGCGGCGGCGACCTGACGAAACGCCTCCTCACCGTCGCCCGCCGCCAATCCCTCCGCCCCCAGCCCATCGACCTCGCCACCTGGTTGCAGGACGGCGCCGGAGAACTCCTTGACCGGGCCCTCCGCGGCGACATCGTCACCCACCGCGTCCTGCCGCCCGACCTTCCCCCCATCGAGGCGGACCCCTCCGAACTTGAACTCGCCCTCCTCAACCTCGCCGTCAACGCCCGCGACGCCATGGAGACCGGCGGCCAGCTCACCATCGGCGCCGAACCGGTCGAACTGGACGGCGCCCTCGAGGAGGACGGCCTGCACGGCGCCTTCGTCTGCCTCTCCGTCAGCGACACCGGCACCGGCATGTCCCCGGAAACCAAGGCCCGCGTATTCGAGCCGTTCTTCACCACGAAGGAGATCGGCAAGGGCACCGGACTCGGCCTCGCCCAGGTCTACGGCTTCGCCAAGCAGACCGGCGGCGGCGTCCGCCTGCGCAGCGCGATAGGGCAGGGCACCACCGTCTCGCTGCTGCTGCCCTTGGCGCAGCACCCGTCCCCCGCCATCGTCGAACCTCCCGTCGCCCGCGGCACCGCCCGCCCGGGCGCCCAGGTCCTGGTCGTGGAGGACGACGAGGACGTCGCCGCCCTCGTCGTCGACATGCTCACCCAACTCGGCCACCGCCCCATCCGCGTCGCCACCGCCGCCGCCGCGCTGGGCGCCCTCGGCCACGACCGCCCCGTCGACCTCCTCTTCACCGACGTCCTCATGCCCGGCGGAATGGACGGCCTGGCTCTGGCCCGCGAGGTCGGACGCCGCCGCCCCGGCATGCGCGTCCTTCTCACCACCGGCTACACCGGCGGCGGCCCGGCCGCCGCACCCCTGGGCGTCCCCCTCCTCCGCAAACCCTACCGCCTCGACGAACTCGCCGGAGCCCTGGACCGCGCGCTCACCCACCCCGCATAGAAGCGTGCCGCGCCTCGTGCGCCAGCAGCCAACGCTTCCGCTCGAGCCCCCCGCCATACCCCGTCAACGACCCGTCCGCCCCGACCAGCCGATGGCACGGCACCACGATCCCCACCGGGTTGGCCCCGTTCGCATGCCCCACCGCCCGCGCCGCCCCCGGCCGACCCAACCCGGCCGCGACCGCGCCGTAGCTCCGCGTCGATCCCGCCGGCACCCCCCGCAGCGCCCCCCACACCGTCCGCTGGAACGCCGTCCCGAACACCCCCACGGCGATCCCGTCCAGCGCCGCCACCTCACCCCCGAAATACGCCTCCAGCCCCGCCGACACCGCAGGCGCCGCCCCGTCCCGCAGCGTCACCGCCCCCTGGAACCGCCGCAGCAGCCGCGCCAGCCGCGCCTCCCCATCCGCGAATTCCAGCGCACACACCGCTCCCGCTTCGGAACTGACCACCAGCAACGCCCCGAGCGGGGACGAAACCCGCGACAGCCGAAGGGCCCGGCTCAGCCCCCCGGCCCCACCAGCGCAAAGAACGCCCCCTGCGGGTCCCGGCCCTGCACGATCCAGCTTCCCCCCGGCACCTGCATCGGCCCGTTCAGCACCTGCCCCCCCGCGCCCACGACCCGCGCGACCGCCGCCTCGATCCCCTCGACATTGAAGTAGAACGCCCACGCCGGCGACGGCATCGCCGAAGGCTTCGTCATCATCCCGCCCGACATGCCGTCCGCCCCCATGCCAGGTGTCGCGAAGGTCTGGTAGGTGCCCATCGGCCCCATGTCGATCGCCTGCGTCTTCCGCCACCCGAACAACCCGGCATAGAACGCGAACGCCGGCTCCAGGTCCCCCGCCATCAGCTCGTACCACCCCACCCGCCCCGGCGTCGGACCCGCCGGCGGCGCCGCCATCTCGGAATTCGGCTTGAACAGCGTAAACACCGCCCCCTGAGGGTCCGCGACGACCGCGAACCGCCCGACCTCCGGGATGTCCTCCGCCGCCCGGCGCAGGCTGCCCCCCGCCGCCTCCACCCGCCCCACCATCGCATCGACGTCATCGACCGCGACATACCCGCCCCAGTGCGGCGGCACGCCCATGTCCCGCAGCGGCTGCGGCAGCGGGAACATCCCCGCCACCTCCACCGTCCCCGCACGGAACAGCGTGTAATCCGGGTGCATCGGCCCCGCGGCCTCCGCGTCCCACCCGACCACCTCGGCATAGAACGCCCGCGCGCCCGCCACGTCGGTGGTCATCAGCTCCACCCAGTTGAAATCGCCCGCCGCCATGCTCCGCTCCCCTTCTATTTCGTCACGACCGCCGTGAGCTGGTCCGTCGCCAGCCCCCACCCCGCATGGAACCCCATGCCCTCGTGCGCCGCCCGGTCCGCCTCGCTCCAGTGCCGCACCGCCGCGGTGTAGCGCGTCCCGTCGCCCTCGGCCTCGAACGTGATGATCCCCGTCATGAACGCCTTCTCCGAAGGACGCCAAGCCTCCGTATACGCGTCGGTGAACACCAGCCGCGCATTCGGCACCACCTCGAGATACACGCCCCGGTTCTCGTGCTCCGCCCCGTCCGGCCCCCGCATCACGACGAGGCTGGACCCGCCGGGCCGCACGTCCAGCTCCGCACGCACCGTGGTCCAGGGCGCCGGGGTGAACCACTGCACCAGCAGCGACGGCTCGGTCCAGGCGCGATACACCGCGTCCGGCGGGGCAGGGATGTGCCGGGTCAGGCTCAGCGCGTGGTCCATCGTGTCGTGTCCTTCAGGCTGCGGTCCATCCTCCATCGACCGGCAGAACGACGCCAGTGACGAAACTGGCACCGGTTCCCGCCAGATACAGCGCCGCATGCGCGATCTCCTCCGCCCGCCCCAGCCGCTGCATCGCATGCCGCGCCTCGCTGTTCGCCCGCGCCGCCTCCGGGTCCTGCGCCCGCGCGAACGCCCGCGCCAGCAGCGGCGTCTCGACCGCCCCGGGCGCCAGGCAGTTCGCCCGGATCCCCCGCGGCGCGACCTCCACCGCCAGCGACCGCGTCAGCGCGATCACCGCCCCCTTGCTCGCGATATACGCCGCATTCCCCCGCCCGCCCGCGATCGCCAGCTGGCTCGCCACCGTGATGATGGCGCTTCCCGGTCCCATCCCCGGCAGCACCGCCCGGATCCACAGATACGTCCCCGTCACGTTCACCCGGAAGATGTCGTCCCACTCCCCCGGCGCGCAGTCCTCGACCGACTTCCCGTTGCTGATCCCCGACGACGTCATCAGCAGCGTCACCGGACCCAGCGCCGCCCGCACCTCCGCATGCGCCTCCGCCACCGCGTCCGGGTCCCCCACGTCCGCCTCGATCGCCATCACGTCCAGCGTCCCCGCCAGCCGCGACAGCGCCGCCCCGTCCCGGTCCACCACCGCGACCCGCGCCCCGCACTCCGCGAACATCCGCGCCGAAGCCAGCCCGATCCCCGAAGCCCCCCCGGTCACCACCGCCACCATCCCATCCAACCGCATGATCCCCCCCCCTATCGCCGGCACCCGCCGACCCCACCATAGTGCCGGCACCCCGACAACTCTCGTAGCGCCAGCGTCCCGCCGGCCCCATCGTAGCCACCCACAGTAGCCCCTTCTTTGCGCCCTTGGTGCCCTCGGCGGTGAGTCACCCACCCCCTCACACCAAAGCCGGACATTGACATAACCCCACCCGCCCCCTATCCCCCGCACCCTGTCCATGACGTCGCTCCGCGAGGGTTCGCGCAGCGGCGTGTTTTCCTTTGGGGTGACCACGATGTTCGACACGCTGTCGGGCAAGCTATCCGGTGTCTTCGACCGCCTCCGCGCCCGCGGCCGGCTCAGCGAAACCGACATCGCCGACGCCCTGCGCGAGGTCCGCCTCGCCATGCTCGAGGCCGACGTCGCCCTCCCCGTCGTCCGCGACTTCATCGAGGGCGTCCGCGCCAAGGCCCTCGGCGCCGAGGTCCTCGACAGCGTCAGCCCCGGCCAGCTCGTCATCAAGATCGTCAACGACCAGCTCGTCGAAGCCCTCGGCGGCGCCGGCGCCGTCCCCCTCAACCTCGCCGCCACCGCGCCCATCCCCATCCTCATGGTCGGCCTCCAGGGCTCCGGCAAGACCACGACCTCCGGCAAGCTCGCCCTCCGCCTCGCCAAGCGCGACAAGAAGCGCGTCCTCCTCGCCAGCCTCGACACCCAGCGCCCCGCCGCCCAGCTCCAGCTCCAGCTCCTCGCCCAGCAGGCCGGCGTCGCCTCCCTCCCCATCATCCCAGGCCAGACCCCCGTCGAGATCGCTCAGCGCGCCATGGAGACCGGCCGGCGCGAGGTCTACGACATCGTCATCCTCGACACCGCCGGCCGCCTCTCCATCGACGCGGCGCTCATGAGCGAGGTCCAGGCGATCCGCTTCGCCACCCACCCCGCCGAGACCCTCCTCGTCGTCGACGCCATGACCGGCCAGGACGCCGTCAACACCGCCAAGGCCTTCAACGACGCGCTCGGCATCACCGGCATCGTCATGACCCGCATGGACGGCGACGCCCGTGGCGGCGCCGCCCTCTCCATGCGCCAGATCACCGGCGCCCCCATCAAGCTCACCGGCAGCGGCGAGAAGCTCGACGCGCTGGAAGACTTCCACCCCGAACGCGTCGCCGGCCGCATCCTCGGCATGGGCGACATCGTCGGCCTCGTCGAAAAGGCCAGCGAATCCTTCGAGGAGGAAGAAGCCGAGAAGATGGCGCGCAAGATGATGCGCGGCCAGTTCGACCTCGACGACTACGCCAACCAGTTGAAGCAGATCGCCAAGATGGGCAGCCTCTCCGGCATCCTCGGCATGCTCCCCGGCGTCGGCAAGATGAAGTCCCAGATCGAGGACGCGAAGCTCGACACCAAGGTCCTCGGCCGCCAGGCCGCCATCATCGGCAGCATGACGAAGCGCGAGCGCAAGACCCCCGACCTCATCAAGGCCAGCCGCAAGAAGCGCATCGCCGCCGGGTCGGGCACCAGCGTGCAGGACGTGAACCGCCTGCTGAAGCAGTTCGACGACATGTCGACCATGATGAAACGCATGAACAAGCTGGGTCAGAAGGGCCTGATGCGCCAGGGCATGTCCGCCCTGATGCCCAAGTCCATGCAGCCCCGCCGACCTTACTGAATTAGTATCGTAACGAAGGAATCCCGATGTCCCTGAAGATCCGCCTCGCCCGCGCCGGCGCCAAGAAGCGCCCCTACTACCACATCGTCGTCGCCGACAGCCGCAGCGCCCGCGACGGCCGCTTCCTCGAAAAAGTCGGCCACTACAACCCCATGCTCCCCTCCGACCACGCCGAGCGCATCAAGCTCGTCGGCGAGCGCATCACCCATTGGATGAGCCACGGCGCGCAACCCACCGACCGTGTTGCAAAGTTCCTCGGCCACGCCGGCCTCGCCCCCATGCCGGTCTTCCGTGAGCAGCCCATCCAGTCCGCCCCCAAGAAGAAGGCGCAGGAACGCGCCGCCCAGGGCGCCAGCAAGGCCGCCGGGTAACCCTTGCCCGGCAAACCCATCCTGCTGGGCGTCGTCGGCCGGCCGCATGGCGTGCGGGGGCTCCTGCACGTCCACAGCTACACGTCCGACCCGCGCGACCTCACCGCCTACGGCCCGCTGTCCGATGACGGCGGCCGCGCCTGGACGCTCGTCTGGCGCGGCGAAGGCGTGGCCGAGCTGCGGGACGCCGAAGGCCGCGCCGTCGCCGACCGCACCGCCGCCCAGGCCCTCACCAACACGCGCCTCCACATCGACCGCGACCGCCTCCCCGCACCCGCGGAGGAGGAGTTCTACCTCTCCGACCTCGTCGGCCTCCAGGCCGTCGACGCCGCCGGCGCAGACCTCGGCCGCGTCGCCACCATCCACGACTACGGCGCCGGCACCAGCATCGAGATCGCCGGCCCCAAGCCACTCATCGTCCCCTTCACCCGCGCCTGCGTCCCCGAAATCGACCTGTCCGCCCGCCGCGTCGTCGTCGTGCCGCCTGCCGAAGTCGAGGTGCAACCATGAAGCCCTCTCCCGTCGGGAGAGCGTTGGATGAGGACCTGGCGCCGCACCAGGCCGCGCCGGATCGCACCCCGTGGCACGCCACCATCCTCACCCTCTTCCCCGAAATGCTCCCCGGCCCCCTGGCCCACTCCCTCGCCGGACGCGCCCTCGAACGCGCCCTCTGGACCCTCGAAATCCGCGACATCCGCACCTACGCCACCGACCGCCACCGCACCGTCGACGACACCCCCTTCGGCGGCGGTGCCGGCATGGTCATGCGCCCCGACGTGCTCGACGCCGCCATCGGCCCCCAGGACGCCCGCCCCCTCGTCTATCTCACCCCCCGCGGCGCCCCGCTCACCCAGGCCCGCGTCCGCACCCTCGCCCAGGGCCCCGGCGTCACCCTCGTCTGCGGCCGCTACGAAGGCGTCGACCAGCGCGTCCTCGACGCACACCAGGCCGAGGAGATCAGCATCGGCGACTACGTCCTCTCCGGCGGCGAACTCCCCGCCCTCGTCCTCCTCGACGCCTGCATCCGCCTCCTCCCCGGCGTCATGGGCGCCGCCGAAAGCGCCGCCGACGAAAGCTTCAGCGACGGCCTGCTCGAATACCCCCACTACACCCGCCCGGCCGAATGGCAGGGCAGGGGGGTCCCCGAAATCCTCCTCTCCGGCAACCACGCCGCCATCGCCCAATGGCGGCGCACCGAAGCCGAACGAGCCACCCGCGCGCGCAGGCCCGACCTGTGGCGCGCACGCATGGACAGCACGGCCACCGCGCCGTAACACGATCGAAGGAGAA
>CAXTPG010000121.1:0-12803 GCA_964246015.1 uncultured Acetobacteraceae bacterium | reverse complement strand
CGCACAGCAGAACGCCGCCAACATATCCCTTCCAACCAGATGAACTTGTCAATGAACGGGCCAAAACCGAAAACGCATCCACCCCCCAAAAGCCGAGGGGAGAGAGGCGTCCCGATCTTGACGATCCTGCGCCAAACGGCGCGAGGGAGAAACCTTACCGGACGATCCGTCGGTGCGTCAACCGCATTCGTCGTCGCCGGTGAGCGGTGAAATAGGCGCGGCGCCGCAGAAGGTCAACCATGAAAATGACCGTTCCGCATCGCGAACTCATCAACGGGGCCCACTCAGATATCCAAGCACCCGCCCCTGACCTGACACGAAGTCCCGCAGCAGCCGCATCTGCCCCCCGTCCGGGAACGTCACCACCTGCATCCCACCCGGACCAGGCGACGTCGGAACCGGCGCCCCCGCCCATACCGCCGCGATCAGCCGCCCATACTGCGCGCCCCGCTCCGGCGTCAGTGAATGATACCCCGCCGCCGCCGCGGGCCACGTCCCCAACCGCGCATAGAGCCCGGACAGAAACCGTCCCGCATACGCAGCGTTCGCGACCGGGTCGAACGCCTGGTCCAAATCCCGGAACGCCCCCGGATGATGCAACAGGTTCACCTGCATGCACCCCACGTCGATCGACGACACACCCTTCGCCCGCAACGCCTCCACCGCCGCGATCGCATCGGCCTTCGCCGGGTAGAAGGACCCCACGCCCTGCGCGGTCACCGTCCAGGGCCACGCCTGCCTCATCCCCGACCGAGGGTCCGTCCGCCCGCTCTCCACCAGCCCGATGGCATCCAGCAGACCCGGCGCCGTCCGAAGACTGCGTTCCGCCGCCGCAATCGCCACGCTGCAAGGCCCGGGGGCCGCCACCGCCGGCATCGTGGCGCAGCACAGCAACAAAAGGATCAGCCGCATCCGCTAAATATGGCGCAAGCCAGCCACGCCGCAACTTGCCCTGCCCGCGCCATCCATAGGACACTGCCACATGACATTCTCCATCCTGGCGCGCGACCCGCAAACCGGCGCATTCGGCGCCGCCGTCGCATCCCGCTTCTTCGCCGTCGGCTCCATCTGCACCCACACCGAGGGCCGGGTCGGCGCATTGTCGACCCAGGCCCTCGTGAACCCCATGTATGGTCCGCACGGCATGGCCCTCCTTCGTGCGGGCGCCTCTGCCCAGGACGGCCTCGACCAGCTCGTCACCCCCGACCCCGGCCACGCACAGCGCCAGTTCCACGTCATCGACGCGCACGGCCGCATCGCCCAGCACACCGGCCCCGGCTGCGTCGATTGGGCCGGGCAGCGCCAGGGCGCGCAAGTCTCCGTCGCCGGCAACATGCTCGCGGGCCCGGCCGTGCTCGACGCCATGCTTCAGGCCTTCACCATCACGCAGGCCACCCTCGCCGAGCGCCTCCTCGCCGCCCTCCAGGCCGGCGAAGACGCAGGGGGGGACAAGCGCGGCCGCCAAAGCGCCGCCCTGCGCGTCCATACCGCCGACCCCTACCCCGACCTCGACATCCGCACGGACGACCACACCGACCGCCTCGCCGAGCTGCGCCGCCTCCATCGTGTCAGCCTCGAACGCTTCGCCGTCTTCCGCCGTCTCATGGCCGGCCGGGACGACCCCTGGGGCACCATCGACCGTGCCGCGATCGAGGCCGCGATCACCCGCGACGGCCAACCCCTGCAGGAGCCCCGATGATGCGCCAGTTGCTCGCCCCCGCCTTCGTGGCTCTCGCCGTCCTGGCCCACGCCATCCCGGGCCACGCCCAATCCACCCTCACCATCGCCCTCCGGCAGGACCCCGACGCGCTCGATCCCACCCTCGGCTCCGCCTATGTCGGCCGCATCGTCTACGCCGCCATGTGCGACAAGCTCATCGACATCGACGAACACCTGAACCTCGTCCCCCAGCTCGCCACGAAATGGGAGTACGAGGACCCCACCCACCTCGTCCTCACCCTCCGCGACGGCGTCACCTTCCACGACGGCGAACCCTTCGACGCCGAGGCCGTCAAATACAAGCTCAACCGCGACCTTACCGCCAAGGGCAGCATGCGCGTGGGTGAGGTCAACGCCATCCAGTCGATGGAGGTCATCGACCGCCTGCGCATCCGCCTCGTCCTCAAGGCCCCCAGCACCCCGCTTCTTTCCATGCTGGCCGACCGCGCCGGCATGATGATCTCGCCCAAGGCCGCGGAGGCCGCCGGCCCCGCCTTCGCCCAGAAACCCGTCTGCGCCGGCCCCTACCAGTTCGAAAGCCGCGTCGCCCAGGACAGCATCGTCCTCAGGCGCTACCCCGGCCACTGGGACGCCGCCAACTACCATTTCGACCGCGTCGTCTACCGTCCCATGCCAAACACCGCCGTACGCCTCGCCAACCTGCAGGCCGGCAGCGTCGACCTGGTGGAACAGGTGACCCCGAGCGACGTCGCCGCCGTCCGCAAGGACCCACGCCTGAAACTCGCCGTCGGCGACGGCCTCGCCTACACCGGCATCAACTTCAACATCGACAACGGCCCCCTCTCCAAGCTCCCCACCGGCCAAAGCCGCCTCGTCCGCCAGGCGTTCGAGGCCGCGATCGACCGCACCGTCATCAACCAGGTCGTCTACGACGGCCTCTACTCCCCCACGGTCCAGGCCAACCCGGCCAGCTCCCCCTTCTTCATCAAGGAACTTCCCGTCCCCGGTCGCGACCTTCCCCGGGCTCGCGCCCTCCTGAAGGAAGCCGGCGTCACCACGCCCCTCCCGGTCACCCTCAGCCTCTCCAACGAGGCCGACATCCAGCAGGTCGGAGAGATCATCCAGGCCATGGCCAACGAGGCCGGCTTCGACGTGAAGCTGAAGGTGATGGAGTTCGCCTCCTCCCTCCAGGCCGGATACGCAGGCGACTTCCAGGCCTACATGATCGGCTGGTCCGGCCGCGTCGATCCCGACGGCAACATGTGGCAGTTGCTGCACAAGGGCGGCACCTTCAACTATGGCCACTGGGACAATCCGGAAGCCGATGCCCTGCTCGACCGCGCCCGCGTCGAATCGGACCCGGCGGCCCGTCGCGCCCTCTACGCCCGGTTCTGGCAGATCGAGCGCCAGGACATGCCGCTCGTCTACCTCTGGTCCGCCCGCAACGTCGTCGGCATGAAGCGCACCCTCACCGGCTTCGTGCAGGTTCCGGACGGGCTGATCCGCCTGCGCGGGCTCCGGTTCGGAGGCTGACCCGCCGGGCCATCACCCCTTCGGCGGTCGCAGCGACCAGACCATCGCTGCGATGCCGCCGCCCAGCAGGATGCAGGAAAGACCGAGCAGGACCGGCACCGCCGCCAATACGGCCGCCGAGACCTGGCTGACCATGGCCGCCAGGACAATGCCGACCACTGCCACCCCCGCCGCAGCGAAGGCGCCGTAATACAACCGCACCCCCGCCCGGGTGCGCGCGGCGCTCAGGGGCGAAAGCCCCTCGATAGGCAAGCCGATCCGTCCACCCTCAAGGTAGACGACGCCGAGCCAGACGATGATCGACAGCAGGAACAGGGCGGCGGCGGCGGAAACCATCCCGGGGCGTTACAGCGGCGGAAGCACGGCGTCCAGCAACGGGCCGACCGCACCCCCTGCCGATAGCGCCGCGACCCCGTCCCGGACCGCCCGGGCGCGGTCGCCCAGCGCTCCCTCCATTTTCGCCGCGAACTCCGCCTCCGGCAGCGGCGAGTCGGGGTCGCCCCGCGTATACGTGCGCGGCGAGGCCAGCACCCGCCCATCCACCAGATGCAACTCCACGATCGCGCTGCGGCTGGCTGGAAAGTCCGCGTCGATCGCCGGGTCCTCGACGGCGTCGACCCGCGACAGCAGGGCCGCGATCGCCGGGTCCCGCAACGCGTCGCCCGCGATCTCGGACGCGCCCAGCCGCCCCCGCACCAGCATCGCCGCCAACGGGAACCCCAGCGCATACTGCGCCGCCTCGGTGTCCCCCGGCATGGATGTCCCCAACCGCACGGCCTCGTGGAAGGTGCGGATCACCACGCGCGCGATCTCGTCCGGCCGGATCGCCGCGCCGGCCGTCAGATGCAGCACCGCCTCCAGCGGCGCCTGTGCCCAGCGGCACACCGGGTACGGCTTGATATATTGCTCCATGATCCGCCAGCGCACGCCCAGGTCGCTCCACAGCGCCCGGTGCCGCGCATCCTCCATCGTGACGGCCGGGGCGCCCGTGAAGCCGTCCTGCGCCAGGAACGCCGCCGTCACCCCGGCAAACGCGCCCCACCCCGACCCGTCCTTCACCATCGTCGGATGGTCGATGCACCGCATCATCTGGCTCCGCGGCCCATGGAACTCCGCGATCCCCACCGCGTGACGCGCCCGGCCCGCATCCAACCCCAGATACCGCGCCCCGATCGCCGCCGCCGCCAGCGCGTTCCACGCGCCCGAGGTATGATAATCCGCAGCCTCCGCATGCAGCGCGATCCCTGCCCGGATCGCCACCTCGTATCCCATGACGACGGACGCCAGCAGCTCCCCCCCATCCAGCCGCCCCGTCGCCTGCGCGAACGCCAGCGCCGCGGGCAGCACCGTCACCCCGGCATGCCCCTTCGTCAGCACGTGCCCGTCATGCGCATCGTAGCTGTCGATCGTCGTGGCCCCCGCGAACGCCATCCCCGCCGCGCTCACCGGCCGCCCGTCGAACAGCATCGCCGCCCCCCGCCCGCCGGCCCCCATGTGCCGGGCGGCATGATCCCGCGCGATCCGCGAAACCGGCGTCACGATGCCGCTGGCCGCCACACCCAGCAGATCGAGGATCAGGACCCGGGCACGCTCGACCACATCCGGCGGGATGCCGGCCAGGCCGATCGAGAAGAACTCCGTGCCGACCATGCCGCCCCCACCGCCGACCCCACCGCCGGCTGGACAGCTTGAACTCCGGTCGATGGCCGCATCAACCCCCGCGGTGGTGAATGGTGGGAGCACGCGATCTGTCCATGGTTCGCAGCGCGCAAATGTCCGGATTGATGAAAGCGCGAGAGGCGAGCGCGGTCCGCAGGACATGCTGGGCACTGCCCGCCCAGGGTCTTGCGAATCCCAACCTCCAACCGCTGATGCAAAGCTGCAAGCACCCATCAACCCGAGCCGATGCTCCCCCTCATGTCCTAACGCGACTCTCCCGATCCGCCCACGAGCCCTGACGCCCACCGATGCACCGCCGCATAGGGGGCCGACAACCCCGCCCGGCCCATCGACCCATCCCACGCCGACGCCGCCGTCCGCGCCGGTGCCGCCCACTCCGGCAACTGCTCCGCCCACTGCGCCAGCGGGTGCGACCCGAACACCAGCCCGACCACGCACCCCACCAGCACCGCCCGCAGCAGCCCCGCCCCGGATAGCCCGCGCCCGGGCGCGACCAACCGCGGATCGGCCCCCTGGGGCGCCGTCAAAACTGGAAATAGATGAACGGCGCCACCCCCTCCGGCCCCAACGCATCGATCAGCACGATCGCCGCCGCACCCGCACCCGCCACCGCCCAGTCCGGCGCCCGCCCCAGCCGCCGCGCGATCGCCCGAGGCCAACCGGGCGGCGTGAACTGCATCGCAAGCCCGATCCCCACCAGCCCCACCGTCAGCCCCCTCGCATGCGCCACCCCCGGCTCCCACGCCCACAACGACCGCAGGAAGATCACCGCGACGTCCAGGCTCTCCGCCCGGAAGAACACCCATGCGACGCACACGACATGGAACACCAGCGCCCAACCCAGCACACGGCCCGCAACGCCGAGATCCGGCACGATCGGCCGCACCAGCCGCTCCATCCCCAACGCCACCCCATGGATGGCGCCCCACACGACGAACTTCAGCGCCGCCCCGTGCCACAGCCCCCCCAGCAGCATCGTGACCGACAGCGCCAGCACCGTCCGCGCCGCCCCATGCCGGCTGCCGCCCAACGGCTTGTACAGGTAATCCCGCAGCCACGACGACAGCGAGATGTGCCACCGCCGCCAGAACTCCTGGAAGCTCCGCGCCCGATAAGGCTGGTCGAAGTTCGGCGGAAACCAATACCCGAGCAATCCCGCCAACCCGATCGCCATGTCGCTATAGCCGCTGAAGTCGCAGTAGATCTGCACCGCATACCCGTACATCGCGAACAACAGATCCCACCCCGACGCATTGGCCGGGTCGAAGAACACGGGATCGACCAGTCCTGTCGCCAGATACGTCGCGACCACCACCTTCTTGAACAACCCGGCCGCAATCAGCAGCAGCGGCGGCCCCAACGGAATCCGCGACGGCGCCGGGGCATACAGCTGCGGCAGGAAGAACGACGCCCGCACGATCGGCCCCGCCACCAACTGCGGAAAGAACGCGAGGTACAGCAGCATGTCCTCGAACCGCCGGGACACCGCCACATCCCGCCGATACACGTCGACGACGTAGCTGATCCCATGGAACGTGAAGAACGAAACCCCCACCGGCAGCGCCAGCCCCAGAAACGGCAGCTCCCGCCCGCTGCCGGCGGCCAGCAACGCCCCGTTCGCCGCCCCCACCAGGAAATCCCAGTACTTGAACGCGCACAGCACGCCCATGTGCAGCGCCACCGCGCCGCCCACCCACCAGCGCGCCCAACCCCGATGCCGGTCGATCCCGAACCCCGCGCCCCACGTCAGCAACGAACTGCCGAACAGCAGGAACCCGAACCGCCAATCCCATTGCATGTAGAAGACATAGCTGGCGACCAGCAGCACGATCTTGCGCCCCAGGTGCCACCCATCCAGCGGCGCGACCGCAGCCGCGACGACGACGAAGAACACCAGGAAACTGAGCGTCGGGAACAGCATTCAGCGGCCGGCCACCCGCGGGCTGCGGTCGTACCCCTGCATCAGCACCTCGAACAAAGCCTCCGCCGTGCGCCGCGCGCCCGGCACCAGCAGATGCACGTGGTCCCGCGCCGCCATCGGCGGCTCCGTCCGTGCCCAGCCGATGATGGCGCAATCCCCCCCCATCGCCTCCGCCCAATCCCAGAAGAACGCCCCCTCCGCCCGCGCCGCCTCACGCAGCATCGCCCGCACCCGCGGCAGGTTGGCCGGCACCGCAGACCGCCCCTCCCCGCACGGCACGCCGGCCCCGGCCCGCACGCCCCCGGGCGGCCCGGCCACGACGATCGACGCCCCTGGCGCCATCGCCCGCAACCGCCGGATCGCCGCACGCGCCAGCGCGGGATATGCGGCCAGGTCGGTCGAATCCTTGAACCCCTCATTCGTCCCGAACGCCAGCACCACCAGCGCCGGCGACAGCGCCGCCCCCTCCGCCGCCAGCACCCCGGCATCCCAGCGCTGCGTCAGCTCCATCGTGGCGCCCACGGTCCCCAGGTTCGACCAGGTCGCCCCAGCCCCCGCCTTCTCCGCCGTCCAGCCCAGCAGATCGACCGGCCCGTCCCCCCGCGCGCTCACCTCCACCCAGCCGCCCGCCCCGGCCGGCGCGGCAATCCGCACCGCGCCCACCCGCGCCGCGGTCGACGCCGACACGCGCCGCCCGTCCGCGGTGGCGATGTCCACCGTGCCCCCGCCCGGCTGCGCCAGCACCTCGACGATCACCCGCTGCAGCTCGCCCGGCTCCGCCTGCAGCGTCATCGTCGCCGGCCCCTCCGCCCGCTGCCGCAACCCGGCCAGCCCCACCGGACCCGCCCCGCGCACGATCCGCCATCCCTCGCTCGTCACGGACACTCGCGCCGGCCGGTAATACGCATGCGGAATGCCGGGCGGCAGCATCCCCCGCCCCCCATCGCCGAACCGCCCCTGCAGCAACTCCCGCATCCGCCCGCTGAACGCGTCGTTCGCCGTATGGCTATCGCCCACCTGCACGACCGCGACCCGCCCCCGCCCCGATTCGGCCTGCCGCAGTGCCCGGTAGAACGGCCCCAGCGCCCGGTAAGGACCCAACCCGGCGTCGTGGTCCGGCCGCCCCTCTGCCTCCTGCGCCGCGCAGCCCGCGACGAGCAGCACGAACATGACCCGAAACAGGAAAATCGACAGGACGTTACGAACTCGGACGGGAATCGGATTGAGCATCGGGCAGCGCTTTGCTAACCATCGTCAGGTAAACCCCTTTGCCCGAATGGAGAAGGTCGATCGTGTCCGACCCCCTCGATCTCCATCCCGCCCCGTTCTGCGCCACGCGCCGCGGCGGTACCCGCCGGGCCGCGATTTCGGCCCTCCTGGCCGTCGCCGCCGCCGCGTTCATGCCTTTGCAGGCCATGGCCGCGCCCGATGACCAGCAGCAGCGCATCCTGGTCTTCGGCGACAGCCAGGCGCAGGGCCTCGCGGGTGGTGTCCAACGCCTGTATCGCGGCGACCGCGACCACCGCGTGCTCGACCGCTCCAGGATCTCGACCGGCCTCAACCCCCGCTCCAGCACCGACTGGCCCGCGCAGGCCCGAACCTTCGCCGCAACCGAGCGCGCCGACATCGCCATCGCCCTCTTCGGCGCCAACGACCGCCCGCCCGTCCGCATCGGCGGCCGCATCGACATCGACCTCTGGCAACGCTACGCCGACGCCTACGGCACCCGCGTGGCCGAAATCGCCCGCTGCTTCCGCGGCGCCGGCGTCCCGCTCGTCTGGGTCGGCCACCCCATCGTCCGCGACCCCGCCTATGCCGAGGACATGGCCCTCCTGAACGACGTCTTCGCCACCCGCGCCGCCGCCGACGGCGCGACCTTCCTGCCAACCTGGGACGTCTTCAAGGGCGCCGACGGGGCCTTCGCCACCTACGGCCGCGGTGCCGACGGTCAGACCATCCGCCTGCGCGCCGATGACGGCGTCCACCTCACCCCGGCCGGCTACGACCTCATCACCGCCATGCTTCTCCCCTACTTCGACCGCTACCGGCGTCAGCCGGCCATCGCCGGGCGACCCCCGAGCCAGGGCTGACCCTCGCCAACATCATAGGATCATTGTCCTTGACATCGCCGGCGTGAGCTCATATTCTCTGCGCGTCGACACTTCGCGGTTACTTTGGTCAGAAGCATAGAACGGAAACTTTGAAGTATCTCCAGATGTGGCGGAAGCATCCATCCCGTCACGACGATCCGAATCCAGACGCACCCCGCGGGCCACGCAGGACAGACCACGCTGGACCCACGACTCCGAGTGTGCTTCACCATCCCGCAACCCGCCGGAACCATTCGGCTTCACACCAGGAGGCGCCTTTGCTGCCTTGCGTGCTCATCGGCGACAGCATCGCCGTCGGCGTCGGCCAGGCCTGGCCCGAATGCGAAACCATCGCCCAGGTCGGTATCACCTCGGTCCGCTATCTCACGACCCTTCTGCCCCCCGGCCGCCTCGATGCCGACCTCGCCGTCATCAGCCTCGGCGTCAACGACGACGCGACGGTCGAGACCATGGACAACCTCCGCCAGGTTCGCGCCCGCATGGCCGCCCGCCGGGTCGTCTGGCTGCTGCCCGGCCTGAAGGACCACGTCCGCGACATCATCCGCACCGTCGCCGCCGAGCACGGCGACCGCACCCTCGACACTCGTCCGCAAGTCGGCCGCGACCGCCTCCACCCCACCGGCGCCGGGTACGAGACCATCGCAACCACCCTCATCGGCCCCGCCACGGGGGTCGAGGTCGCCTACGCCCCCTTCGACGCCCGGCCCGTCCCCTTCGACACCCCATCGCGGGACGTCCGCCGCCCGCTCCGCGCCCTCGCCACACCGGCCGAGCGCATCCGCCGCCAGCGCGCCCTGCGCCAGGCCGAAGCCGCAGCGCCCCGCCGCTCCCCCCGCGCCCCGACTCATGCCACGATTCGCGGCACGATGCGCGCCCAGGACCACGCCGCCCGGGCGACCCCGGCACCCGGCCGCACAAGGGTAGTCGCCACCTGCACCGGCCTGTCCCGCGCCTGCGCCGGCAAGCCCCGCCCCGTCCGCGGCTGAACCACACTTCCTGTCAAATCGCGACTAGGGCGCACCCCGCGCCCGTCGTAGGACATTCTTAACGCATCCGCCCCATCCTCCCGGGCGTTCTCAAAACGAGAGGGGCGACCACGTGCTCGATTGCATCATCCTGGGCGACAGCATCGCCGTCGGCGTCGGCCAGGCCCGCCCGGCCTGCACCACCGTCGCCCGCACCGGCATCACGTCCACGGCCTACGTGCAGACCCTGCTGCCCACAGCTCCCCGCGCCGCCGCCAGCGCCATCATCAGCCTCGGCGTCAACGACGACGCCAGCGTCGCCACGCTCGACAATCTGCGCCACCTCCGCCGCAGCGTCACCGCCACCCACGTCACCTGGCTGCTCCCAGGCCTCAAGGACGACATCCGCCGCCACATCCGCGCCGTCGCACAGGAAAACGGTGACCGCACCCTCGACACCGCGCCCGAGGCCGGACCCGATCGCCTCCATCCCACCGGCCAGGGCTACCGCGTGATCGCAAGCTGGACCGAGCAGGGCGCACCCGCACGCCCGTCCCCGCACCTCGTCGCAATGAACCCGGGCCCGCCCCGGCCCGGCTCGGCCATGCTCCCCCGCATCCACACGCCCGCAACGATGCCGTCGCTCTACGCCACCTGGCCGCCCCCCGGGACAGCCTTCGCCGCCATTCCCCCGCGCGATTTCGCCTACCGCGCCTTTACCCCATCCCTGCCCCGGCCCGTCCTACGCTGAACCGGGCTCAGACCTTCTTCAGCGCCTCGGGCTTGTGGACGGCCTCCTTCCCCGACTTGTCGCTTTTCACCAGGACCTGAGGCGCATCCTTCGTCGCCTTCGCGGTATGCCCCTTCACCTTCGTGGTGCGTGTGACGACCTTCTCGACCGTCCCATGCGTCTCCCCCTGCGACGTCCCCCACCGCACCTTGTCGCCAGCCTTCGGCATCGCCGCCATGATCGCTCTCCCGCGTTGCTGCCAGGCAACGCAGCCATCCGGCTTCGGTTTGCGGAACCTCCTCAGGTCACGCTTACACCCCGGCGCCGATATGCCAGGTCAATGTGAACGGATCGAAAAGGCCGGGCAGCCGAAACTCTGAATCGACCTGGTTAAAATGGGCGACGTTCCCGCTGGCCACAGTCCGTCCGCTCGCAATCGCGATCGCTGCAATGGCAAGGTCAGCGCCCGTCGCGGGCCGCGCTGACATAGGATCGGCGACTTAAAGTTCCGCAACGACTTACGCTCGTACATCCGGCCAAGAACGCGTGCGGCATCGATGCCAAGCGGCAATACCTCCATCAGACCGCCGTCGAGAAGGCCCTCGAGCCACGCCTCCACCTGGCCCGCTACGTCAGGATGTTGCACGCGGGCGCGCTCGACCCCTCGTTGGATCTCAGTAATCGAAACCACACTGGTAGCAATCAGGCGCCACCCTGTTCGCCCTACCCAGCCGGCGACCATCAAATGAGGTTTTGCTCGCCGAAACGTACTCAAGGCATCGGTGTCGAGGATGAAGCCCACTATGCCTCGGCACCCAGCCCCGTAGCGAGGAACGGACTGCCCTCACGCCGAATCTCAGCAAGCGCCTCGTCGAACGCGTCCGAATCCTCTCCCGCGACCCCGATGACGGGAACCGCCGCGTCTGGTTTCGCACGGATATGCTCGAAATACTCTCGCGAAACGACCACGACCTCCCGCCCGTCACGGCGAAGAACGAATTGCGGCTCTCCCTTCACGGCCGCGTCCACCAGGTCGGAGAAGCAAGCCTCGGCGAGCGAGGCGATCCAACGTGCGGCCATTCCCATCCTCCTGCATCGTGTCCCGCAATCGAAGCCTAGACCTGCCGGCCCACCCGCGTCATGTCCCACCACGCGACCACAGCCATGACCAGCGACACCACAACCGCCCCCAGAACGCCGTCCAGACCCACGCGCCCGAACACCAACGCCCCGCCCAACGCCCCCGCCAGCATCCCCGTCCACAGCAGCGCGTCCGGCACCACCGCGCCCCATGGCCCGCCCGTCAGCGCCTCCGCCACACGCTGCCCAAGCCGCACCAGCGTTCCCGTCATGTACGTAAGCCCGATCCCCGACTGCCCCTCCTTGGAGAACACCGTGTTCTCCGCCCCCATCGCCAGCGCCAGCACGAACCCCGCTTCCGCCTCCCCCCCGGCCCGATGCAGCACCCACGCCCCGGCCAACAGCCCCGCCACCGCGAGCAGCACCCCCACCGCCCGGCGCCGCACCACCCGGCCCAACAGCATCCCGATGACCACCCCCGCCAGAAACGCCGCCACCAAACCACCGGCCAGCCCGATCCGCGTCTCCGCCCCCGTCGCCATGCCCACGCTCAGCAAGGTCGAGTTCCCGCTCATGAACGCGACGTAGAACCCACCCAACGACAGGAACCCCAACGCGTCGACATACCCCGCCAGCGCCGCCAGCCCGATCGCCAGCGCCCTCCCGCCAGCCGGGGTCACGCCGCCTCCGCCAACCGGGCCACCACCCGCCGGAACCGCTCCGCCGCGATCGCACCCAGTCGATGCACCCCATCCCGCACGACGCACTCCCCCATCGCGACCACGTGCCGCACCGGATTGCCCCGCGTCGCGAACACCGCCCCATCGACGGCCGCATCCCCCGGCAACCCCGCCGCCAGCACCGTCACATCCGCCCGGAACCCGACCTCGATCCGCCCCGCCACGATCCCGCACGCCGCAGCCCCCGCCTCCGCCGCGCCGGTCCACAGCGTCACCCCCGTGCTCCGCCCCGGCCCCCCCGCCAGCACCGTCCGTGCCCCCGTCACCAGCCGCTGCCCCCACTCCAGCAGCCGAAGCTCCTCCAGCGCCGACGCGCTGACCTGGCTGTCGAACCAGAGCTGGTCGAGCAAGAAGATCGGCACG
>CAXTPG010000120.1:0-12949 GCA_964246015.1 uncultured Acetobacteraceae bacterium | reverse complement strand
ACGAGATCGCCGCCGCCGTCGCCTTCCTCGCCAGCCCCCGCAGCGCCTACACCAACGGCACCATCCTCACGATCAACGGCGGGCCATGACCGAAGACTGGCGCACCCTCAACCGCGCCAACTGGGACGAACGCGTCGCAATCCACCGCGCCGTCCCCTACGGCAACGGCGACTGGGCCGACGGCACCGTCCGCCTCAACCCGATCGAGGAATCCGAGCTCGGCCCCGTCGCCAACCTCCGCATCCTCCACCTGCAATGCCACTTCGGCCGCGACTCCCTCGTCCTCGCCCAGCGCGGCGCCCACGTCACCGGCCTCGACTTCTCCGCCCCCGCCATCGCCGCCGCCCGCGCCGACTCCGAAGCCCTGGGCATCCCAGCCACCTTCATCCACGCCGACCTCTACGACGCGACCGCCGCCCACGGCGCCCCCGGCAGCTTCGACCTCGTCTACACCTCCTGGGGAACCATCTGCTGGCTGCCCGACATCCAAGCCTGGGCCCGCGTCATCGCCGAAGCCCTCCGCCCCGGCGGACGCCTCTACTTCGCCGACATGCACCCCGTCGCACATGTCTTCGACGACGCCGCCCGCCAACCCGCCCCCCACTCCGACACCCGCCCCGGCTGGCTCATCCCCTACTTCGAACCCGGCCCCCACCCCTTCGACGACCCCACCGACTACGCCGACCCCCACGCCAGCCTCGACAACAGCCGCACCATCCAGTTCGTCCACAGCACCGCCAGCATCGTCGGCGCCCTCCTCGCCGCCGGCCTCCGCCTCGACTTCCTGCACGAGCACGACCGCCTCACCTGGCGCCAATTCGCCTGCCTCGTCCGCGCCCCCGGCGGCGGCTGGGCCTGGCCGGACCGCCCCTGGTTCCCCCTCTCCCTGACGATCGGCGCCACGAAACCCCCGGCAATCAACTCGCCGTGACACCCTCGTTGTAACCATCACGGTTGCCATATGCCGCCCAGTCAACACGGAGGCTCACCATGGCAACACTCACCGGCAAGTCCGCCCTCGTCACCGGCGGCAGCCGCGGCATCGGCGCCGCGATCGCCCGCCGCCTCGCGAACGAGGGCGCCGACGTCGCCATCACCTACGTCCGCGGCGCCGAACCCGCCCAGGCCGTCGTGGCCGAAATCCAGGCCGCCGGCCGCCACGGCCTCGCCATCCAGGCCGACGCCGCCGACCCGGCCGCCGTCCAGGCCGCCGTCGACCAGGTCGCCCGCCACTTCGGCAAGCTCGACATCCTGGTCAACAACGCCGGCGTCTTCCGCCTGGGCGCCATCGACCAGATCGGCATCGAAGACTACGACCACATCTTCGGCGTCAACGTCCGCGGCCTGTTCGCCGCCACCGTCGCCGCCGCCAAGCACATGACCGAAGGCGGCCGCATCATCCAGATCGGCAGCATCAACGGCACCCGCATCCCCTTCCCCGGCGCCGCCCTCTACGCCGCCAGCAAGGCCGCCGTCCAGATGCTCACCAAGGGCTTCGCCCGCGACCTCGGCCCCCGCGGCATCACCATCAACACCGTCCAGCCCGGCCCCGTCGACACCGAGCTCAACCCCGACGGCTCCGACTTCAGCGCACCCCTCAAGGCCATGATGGCGATCCCCCGCTACGCCCGCGCCGATGAGGTCGCAGCCCTCGTCGCCTACCTGGCCGGCCCCGAATCCGGCATGGTCACCGGCTCCAACTTCAACATCGACGGCGGCTTCGGCGCCTGACCAATCCCCCTCGCCAGCCATGCCGCGCCAAGATCACGCGAACGTAAGTGAACAGTCGTAGGGTGGAATGCCCTTCGCATTCCACCTCGACCCCCCTACCCCAGCAAAGACCGCCGAACCTCCAGGAACTCCGAAACCGCGGAACAGAACGCCTCGATCTCCCCCGCCCCAACCTCCAGGCTCAACGCGATCATCCCCCGCCGGGCCATGTAGAAGCCGCGCTCCAGCATATCCAGGAAGAACAACTCCCGAAGCCCCGCATCCCCCGCCTTCGTATCCGCCGGGCACCGGATCGCCCCCTGTTGGAAATGCGCCGTCAACAGGCTGCCCAGCCCCGTCCACTGCAACGGCGTCCCCCCAGCCATTCCGTTCAGCCGCCCCCGCAGCGCCTCCCCCCGCTGGAACAGCGCCTCCGCCACCTCCGGCGTGAACAGCCTGGACAGCCCCGCATGCCCCGCCGCCATCGTCAGCACGTTGTTGTTGAACGTCCCCGCATGCGGCAGCGCATCCGCCCGCCGCGGATCGTACCGCTCCATGATGTCCGCCCGCCCCCCGAACGCGCCGAAGCTCATCCCGCCCCCGATATACTTCCCAAGCGTCGTCATGTCCGGCGTGATCCCCAGCCGCTTCTGCTGCCCGCCCGACGACATCCGGCTCGTCATCACCTCGTCGAACACCAGCACGGCGCCCACCTCGGTCGCCACATCCCGCAACGCCTGCAGGAACGCAGGCTCCGCCACGATGCACCCCCCGCCCCCCATCATCGGCTCGACGATGATGCAGGCCAGGTCCGCGGCGTTCTCCCGCGCCAGCGCCACCGCCCCCGCGGCGTCGTTGTACGTCCCCAACACCCACCGGTGCGGCACGTTGATCGGGATCCCCCCGCCGCCGAAATACAGCACCCCGCCATGGTACCCGCCCTCGAACACCATCACCCTCCGCCGCCCCGTCACGGCAACCGCGGTCGAGATCGCCAGCAGGTTCGCCTCCGTGCCCGAGTTCGTGAACCGCACCAGATCGATCGACGGAAACCGATCGACGACCAGCTTCGCCAGCCGCGCCTCCATCACCCCATGCCCGCCCAGGTTCCACCCCTGGTCCAGCGCCCCGTCGATCGCACCCCGGATCACCGGATGGCTGTGCCCATACAACCCGGCCGTATACTCCCCCAGCAGATCGACATACTCGTGCCCGTCCGCATCCCACAGCCGGCACCCCTCCCCCCGCGCCATCGCCAGCGGGAACGGCGTATGGAACAGCACCGTCCGCGTATTCCCCCCCGGCATCACGGCCGTCGCCTCCACATGCGCCGCAAAACTCGCCGGGTTGGCGGCCACGAACCGCTCCCGCGCCTCCGCCAGCGCCGCCTCGACCGTGATGTTCGCGAACGTCGCGCTCATGGCGCCCCCTATGCCAGCCGAAGATCTTTCCACCGCTCGTGGTAGTCCGGGTACCACGCATACCCCGTCATCCCGCGCGGCATCGCCTCGAAGAACCCGGGATACGTCAGGTATACCCAACTCGAATCATCCGCATGGATCCGCTGCGCCCGCCGCCCCATCGCCAGCCGCGTCTCCGGATCGCCTTCCACCAGCGCCGCATCCAGCAGCGCGTCGTATTCGGGATTGGCATACCCGTTCCGGTTCCCCGCCCCCCGCGTATGCCCGTCGTTGAACAGCTTGTAGATCGGGTCCAGCACGAACGGGTTGTCCTTGAACGTGAACATCCCGATGTCCCGACGCTCCAGCGTCGTCCGCGCCCGCATCTCGTTGTCGCTGATCCGCTTCGGCGTCACCCGGATCCCCGCGGCCAGCAGCCCCTGCTGCATCTGCAACGCGACCCCTTCCTCCCACCACTCCTGCCCCGAGTATTCCAGCGTAAGCTCGATCCCCCCCGGATACCCCGCCTCCGCCAGCAGCCGCCGCGCCCCCTCGATATCCCGCGTCAGCGGCAACAGCGTCGCGTCATGCCCCGGAATGACCGGCGGCACCATCGACCCGGGCCGGGACCCCAACCCACCGAATACCACCGTGTTCATCGACTCGTAATCCGTCGCCAGCGCCACCGCCCGCCGCACCCGCCGATCGTCGAACGGCTTCACGGCCGGGTTCATCCGCACCGACGCCATCGCCGTCCCCTCCGACCGCGCCACCTTCGTCCGCCGCTGCAGATCCGCCACCTGGCCGTGCGTCATCTCCTCGATCCAGTGCGCCTGCCCCGCCATCAGCAACTGCACCCGCGCCGCCCCCGACGGCACCGCACGATAGATCACCCGCCCGAAATACGGCTTCGGCCCGAAATAATTCGGGTTGGCGACGAACACCGCCTGCTCCCCCTGCCGCACGCTATCGAGGTGATACGCCCCGAACCCCGCCGTATTCCCGTCGATCCACTTCAGCGCCCAGGGATCCTCCGCCGTCGCGTGCCGCTTCACCTCCACGCTGTCATGGATCCCCGGCACATACTGCGTCAGCGACCGCGGAAAGATCTCGCTCGGCGCCTTCAGCCCGAACCGAACCGTCCGCTCATCCACCTTCTCGACGCTCTCCACCCCGCACACCGTCGCGATGAACGCCCCCGTCCGCTTCTGCGCGATCGACTTCCCCCAGCTCCACACCACGTCGTCGGCCGACAATACGTTGCCGCGGAAGCTCCGAACCCCCTCCCGCAACCGGAACACCCACACACGCTTGTCGTCCGAAACCGTCCAGCTCTCCGCCAGATGCGGCACGACCCGGGTGAAGTCCAGCACCTCCTCCCCGGTCGCCGTCACCGTCCGCGCATACGCCGTCAGCCCCTCGTAAGCCTGCACGACCACATTCTGCGTCGCCGGCTTCAGCGCATCGACATCGAACCCCCCCGGCGTCGCCACCGCCGCCACCACCAGCGTCCGCTCCGTCTGCGCCGCGGCCGGCCCCACCACGCTCGCCGGCCCCATCACGCTCCCTGCCGCAATGGCCATCAACCCACGCCGTCCAAACATCGCAACCCCCGCCCAAGCCGCCCGATCCTGTTCGCCAGCTCCGAACATGTCTAGGGTCGTACACAGCCCGCCGGAGCCAGCAGCATGCCGCCCACCCCGCGCCCCACCCTGAGCGCAATGGAGCCCGAGGGACCCGTCCCCCTCCCGCTCTACCACCGCGTCTACGTCGTCCTCCGCCAGCAGATCGCCGAAGGCCGCTGGGAACCCGACGCCGCCATGCCCGGCGAGCATGACCTGTCCGAAGCCTTCAAGGTCTCCCGCATCACCATTCGCCGCGCGCTCGACCGCCTTGAACGCGAGAACCTCATCACCCGCCGCCGCGGCAGCGGCACCTTCGCCCAGCCCGCCGGCGACGTCGCCCCCATCCGCCAAAGCCTCTCGGGCCTGCTCGAGAACCTGCTCACCATGGGCCTCAAGACCAGCGTCCGCGTGCTCGACTTCGCCTACACCCCCGCCCCGGCCGAGGTCGCGGCCGCCCTCGAAATCCCCCCCCGCACCGTCGTGCAGAAGGCCGTCCGCGTCCGCGCCCACCACAACGAACCCTTCTCCTTCCTCACCACCTGGGTCCCCGAGGATATCGGCCGCAAGTTCAAGCGCAGCGACATGGCCCGCCGCCCCCTCCTCGCCTTGCTGGAGGACTCCGGCTACGCCGCCTCCCGCGCCGACCAGGTCATCTCCGCCCGCCTCGCCGACACGCAGGTCGCAAGCGAACTGAACATGGAAGTCGGCGCCGCCCTCCTCTACGTCCGCCGCACCGTCCGCGACCCCCAGGACCGCGTCGTCGAATACATCCAGGCCCTCTACCGCCCGGAACTCTACGAATACCACATGGGCATGAAACGGGTCTCCCGCTCCGGCAAATCCGTCTGGTCCGCGGAAGCCGAACCCCACTCCTGACCGCGACCCGCGGCAGCTACGCGAACGCCGCCGCCTCCATCACAACCCGCTCCGCCCCCGCATACGCCGTGACCGAATCCCCCCGGGCCACCCCGATCAGCGTCATCCCATGCGCCACCGCCCGCTCGACCCCCAGCGAAGTCGGCGCCGAGATCGCCACCAGCGTCCCCGCCCCGAACGCCGCCACCTTCTCCACCATCTCGTAGGAACACCGGCTCGTCACCACCACGAACCCGGCACTCGCATCAACCCCGCGCGCCAGCAACGCCCCGATCAGCTTGTCCAGCGCGTTGTGCCGCCCGACATCCTCCCGCACCGCAACGATCCGGCCGTCCGCCCCCGCCCACGCCGCCGCATGCACCGCGCGGGTCGCGTCGTTCAGCGCCTGCCACCCCTCCAGCTCCCCCAACGCCCGGCGCACCGCCCGCAACCGCACCGGCCGCGCGTCGACCGGCCCGGGCGCCCGCGGCAGCGCGTCCAGCTCCTCGATCCCGCACACCCCGCAGCCCGTCCGCCCCCGCATCGAACGCCGCCGGGCCAGCACGGCATGCAACCGGGCCGGCACCAGGTCCACGTCGACCCGAACCCCCTCGCACCCGGCGACGACCCGCACCCCCCGCACGTCGTCGATGCACCGGATCACGCCCTCCGTCAGGCTGAACCCCACGGCGAAGTCGTCGAGATCGCCGGGCGACGCCATCATCACCGCATACGGCACGGTCCCGTACACGACGTTGACCGGCACCTCGACCGCCACCAGCCGCTCACGCCGCACGGAACCGGACCCGTCACAGGCAAAGGTCACCGTCTCGATCCCAAGGGCCGGGGGCAGGTTGCGCATCCGCCGTCAACGCCGCGCCCGCCGCTTCGTTGCCGTCAGGCGGCGGTGCTCAGCACGTCGTCGGCGCCGCCCGCCCCAGCCGGAACAGCGGCCGCATCTGCACGCCGATCCAGCTCCCCGCAAGCGCCAGCGCCATCCACGCCCACCCCGAAAGATTGCCCGCCGCGATGGCCGAGAAATACGCCCCGATGTTGCACCCGTTCGAAAGCCGCGCCCCGTACCCCATCGCGATCCCGCCCAGCAGCGCCCCGGCCCAGGCCCGCCAATCCCCGCCCCAGCTGGGCCGGAACACCCGCGCCCACGCCGCCGCCAGCGCCGCCCCCAGCAGGATCGCCCCGTCCATCACGCTCGTCACATCCAGCAGCACCGTCCGGTCCAACTGCCCGGCAAACCCCGGCCGCTGCCAATACGCCCATTGATGCGCATCGATCCCCACCGCCACCGCCCACTTGCTCCCCCACAGCGCGAACGCCGACGTCTCCCCCCACGGCTTGCCCGACAGCAGCAGCACCACCGCATTCAACGCCGCCAACGCCACCCCGCCCCACACCAGCGCCGGAATGCCCCGCCCCTTCGGGCTGAACCGTCGCGCCAGCACGAACAACAGCAGCAGCGCGCCCAACTGCAGCAGCAGCGCCGGCCCGAACCCCACCAGCCCCTGCGCCGTCGCCGCCGGCAACGCCGGCAACGACCACCAGAACCCCATGTGCGCCGCCCCGATCGCCGACCCCACGACGAACCCGAACAGCGTCCCGATCAGCCGCGCATTCCCCCCGCCCAACGAGAACAGCGTCCCCGACGCGCACCCCCCGCCCACCTGCATCCCCGCCCCGAACAGCAGCGCACCCACCGCGAACCCCACCCCCACCGGCGTGGCGCCCCCCGTCATCTTGACCCCGAACACCGTCCCCGCCGCCAGCAGCGGGAACATCAGCAGCGTCGCCACCGCAAGCATCACCGCATGCGCCTGGAACCCGGACCCGTCCCGCCGCTCGATCACCGACCGGAACGCCCCCGCGAACCCGAACGTCGTCCGCAGCAGCACCGCCCCGATCGCCGCCCCCGCCAGCACCAGCGCCGGCATCCGCCACGTCGTCCCCGGCTGCAGCACGACGGCCGCGATCAACCCCGCCAACCCCGCAAGCCCGGCGCCCAGCACCACACGGTTCACATCGACCCGGGAACCCGGCGAGACGACTGGAAGGACGGCGGAACCGGACATGACGACACCTGCAGCAACGAGGGATGTGCCAATAAGGAACCCCGGCCCGCCCCATGCAACATCACCGCCGAAGATAAGAACACCCAGGCCGCGCACCCGCGATGGCAGAGAACACGACTCTCCCCCGCCCGCGGATCGGAGAACCCCTATCTCGCCGGCAACATCAACTCCGCGGCCCGTCCGCCCTCGACCACATGCGCCTGCAGCACCCGGTCGACATCCGCCGTGCTCCCGACCCGGTACCACACCCCCTCGGGATAGATCACCACGCACGGGCCCAGCTCGCACCGGTCCAGGCACCCCGCGCTGTTCACCCGGATGGCCCCGATGCCCAGCTCCTTCGCCCGCGCCTTCATGTAGTCCCGCAACGACTCCGACCCGCCGGCCGCACAGGATCCCCGCCGGTGCCCCTCCGGCCGCCGGTTGGTGCAGACGAACAGATGCGCCTCGAAATACGGCGCCGGATCGGAAGGCAACGAGACACCCATCAGCAAACCCCGTACTAGGGTGGAACGCCCCAACGGCATTCCACCAATCGCCAAAATCAGAACTGATACCGCAGGGAAAACCGGATCCGCCCCCCCGCGGGCGAAAGCTGGAATGCCGCCTCCCCGAACTTCGGCGGCCCGAACCGGAAGCGCACGTCGTTGCTGAACCCCAGCCCCTCCGTCGGGACACCCAGCAGCGTGTCGATCTTGCCATCCATGTCCTCGTCATGAAAGGCCTGCACCGACCACACCCCCGGCGGCACGTTCTCCAGCCGCACCGTCACCTCCCCCTCCCGCGCCGGAACCTGCGCCATGTGCTCGCACGTCTCCTGCAGGAACCGCGCCTCCGAGCACACCGCCACCCACACCTCCCCCTTCGCGTTCCGCACCCCCGCCACGACCACATCCAAGGTCGCCGCCTGCACCATCCCGCTCGCCAGCAGCATCACTGCGCCGTATAGGCCCGCCCGCGCCACGTCGCCCGCCCGCCGCGCAACGCCCGCACCAGGCTGAACCACTGCACCACCAGCAGCCCGGCCACCCCCACCGGATGCAGCACCGCCGACTCCCACGGCTGCCGGAACCGCGCCGCCAGCACCAGCCGCGCCCCCACGCCCAGCCCCAGCGCAACCCCCGCGATCCAGCCGGGCGAGACCAGCATCAGCACCGCCGGCAGCACCTGCCCACCCCCCAGCACCACCGTCCACGCCGGCAACGCCCCGGCTTTCGCCATCCCCTCCGTCGCGTTCTTGCATAACCCCTCCCACACCTGCGCCGCGCTGGCATACATGCGGCAACGCGCGAACCCGGTCGCATCGAACAACAGACTCACGTGACCGGCCCGCCGCAGCGCCCGGGGCAACGTCAGCCCGTCATGCAGGCTGGCCTTGATCGCGCCATGCCCCCCCGCCGCCCGATACGCCGCCCGCCGGGCGATGAACAACTGCCCGCACCCCGCCCCGAACGCCGGATCCGGACGCGTCCGCATCAGCGCCATCGGCAGGAACCCCAGCAGCAGGAAATGGATCAGCGGCAGCAGCAGCCGCTCCGACCACGTCACCACCACCTGCCGCGGAAACCCGCTCGCCAGCCCCGCCCCGGGATGCGCCGCCATGAACCCCGCCATCCGGCTCAACGCATCCGGCGCCAGCCGCACGTCCGCATCCACGAACACCATCAACTCGTGCGTCGCCATCCCCGACAGCACGTGGCACGCATGCTGCTTCCCCGACCACCCCGCCGGCAACGCCGGCGCCTGCCCCACACGCAGCCGTGCATCGCCGATCCCCGCCACTATCGAGGGCGTCCGGTCCGTGCTGGCATCGTCCAGCACGATCAGCTCGACCTCCACCCCTTCGCTCGCCAACACCGCGGCACAGGCATCCGCGATGTTCGCCTCCTCGTTCCGTGCCGGGATCAGCACGCTCAACGACGGCCGACCCTCCGCCCGCCCGGGCGCCCGGAACTCCCGCAGGTTCACCAGCATCAGCACGAACGGCAGCGCCGCCAGCACCAGCGCCAGGACCGCCAGCGCCGTCACTCCAGCCCTTCATGCGACGCGTCGAACCGCCGCCCGCCCGCCCAGGCCCGCAGCCGCCGCCACAGATCGTAGATGCCCCCCACCCCGGCGCCACCGCGCACCAGGGGATGGAACAGCGCCGGGTTCCGCAACGCGCTCTCGGCCGCCAGCACGTCCATGGTGCGCGTCAGCTCGGCCTCCAGATGCGCCGTCCACTCGCCGACGCTCCGCTCCCGCCCCGTCTCGATCGGCTCACCGAATCGCGCCAGCGCCTCCGGCCGGCTCTCGTTCCAGAACGTGTATTCGATCGCCAACGGCAGGATCAGCGCCCCCGGCACCCGCCGCGCCAGATGCGCGATCCCCGGGCGCAACTGCACAGGCCGCGCCCGCGGATCCGTGAACGCCCCCTCCGCCGTCACCCATAGGATGCTCCCGGGATCGCGCAGCACGCGCAGGCTCGTCTCCAGGAACCGCGCCGCCCCTCGCTTGGTATCGAGCGCGATCCCGAACACCCCCATCCGCTCCAGCACGCCGTACTTGCCCAGCGCCGCCGAATCCATGGGCCCGAACCCGGCCCGCCCCGGAAAGCACGTGGTGCACAGCAGGATGTACATCGCCGGGTCCCACCACGAAGGATGGTTGCTGTAGACGATCAGCGGCCGCCCCGCCGGCACCCGCGCCATCCCCGTCCGCGACACCCGCACCGCGCGGAACCGCCGCCAGAAATACCACCGCAGATACCACCCGAACGCCCAGAACAGGAACGCCGACCGGACGCGCAGCGGGTCCCGCTCACTCACTCTGAAAAGCCCTCTCCCGAGGGGAGAGGGGGACGTCAGGCATCCACCCGCGCCGCAAAATCCTGGCAAAGACTATCCGCCGCGATCCACCCGCTCATCAGCACCATCGGCATCCCCGGGCCCGGATGCGCCGCCCCCCCGGCCAGATACAACCCGGCCAGATCCCGCGACCGGTTCCCGGGTTTGAACGCCCCGTTCACCTTCCCATGGCTCGCCAGCCCATAGATCGCCCCGTTCAACACCCGATACCGCTCATGGATGTCCTGCGGCGTCAGATGCCGCTCGAACACGATCCGCTCCTCCAGATCGGGCATCCCGGCACACCGCTTCAGCTTGTCCAGGATGACCTGCCGGTACCCCGGCAGCATCGCCGCCCAATCGTGATGCGGCCGCAGATACGGCGTATGCACCAGCACGTACAACGCCTCCCCCCCGGGCGGTGCCACCCCCGGTTCCGTCCGCGCCGTCGCCGCCAGGTAGCATGTCGGGTCCGGCGCCGGCTCGCCCTTGTCGTAGATCCACCGAAACTCCTCCTCCGGGTCCTTCGAGAACACGAAATCATGGTGCGCCAGGTGCTCGTACCCCCGGTCCAGCCCCAGATACAGCACGACGCCCGAACACGCCGGCTCCCGCTTCCACCGCCGCGCGAACCTGGCCTGCGGCGCGCCGCCCACCAGCTCGTTCATCGTCCGCACGCTGTCCATGTTGGACACGACGGCCGAAAGCCGGATCGTCTCCCCGCTCTCGGTCACCACCCCCGCCGCACGGCCCTCATGCGACAGGATCCGGGAAATCCCCACACCGGGCCGCAGATCGACCCCAAGCTCCCCGGCCAGCCGCTCCAGCGCCTCCGGCACCGCCCGGGTGCCCCCCATCGGATACCACACGCCCAGCTCCGTCTGCATATGCCCGATCGAGCACAGCACCGCCGGCGACGCATACGGGCTGCTGCCGACATACTGCACGAAATGGTCCAGCATCTGCGCCACGCGCCCGTCCGGCACCCGCTTCCGGATCTGCGACGCCACCGACGTCCCCATCCGCAGGCTCAGCACGTCCTTCAACGTGGCCAGGTTCATGCCCTTGAAGCTCAGCGTATCGGTGATCCCCTCCACCGACTTCCAGAAGAAGAACTTCTCGGACACCTCATGCAGCTTGGCGCTCATGGCGATGAAGTCGCGATAGCCCTCCTCGCTCCCCGGCGCATACTCCGCGATCCGGGCCGCCATCGCCGGCACGTCCTCCTGCAGGTCCAGCACGCTCCCGTCGTCGAAGAAGCAGCGCCACTGCGGATCCAGCCGCCGCAGATCGAGGTAATCCTCCATCCGCCGGCCGGCCTCGGTGAACACCCGCGCCAGCACATGCGGCACCGTCAGGATCGTCGGCCCCATGTCGAACCGGAACCCCTCCTCGCTCAACTGCGCCGCCTTGCCGCCCAGCCACGCGTTCTTGTCGAACAGGATCACCTTGTGCCCGCGCGCCGCCAGCACGCAGGCCGCCGCCAACCCGGCCAGCCCAGCCCCCACGACGCCGATGGGCAACGGCCCGAAGGCCGGATCGATGGCGTTCATAGGGCCTCCGCAATGGCAGGAACGTAATTGGGCGCCGCCATCGCCGACGGCTTCTCCCAGTCCGGGCTGATGCCCAGATCCTCGGTCAACAGCCGCGTGCTGATCCGCGCACTCTCGAAGATCACCGGCAGCCCGCTCCCGGGATGCGTCCCCCCGCCCACCAGATACACCCGGTCCAGATCCTCGAACCGGTTCCGCGGCCGGAAATGCAGCATCTGCGCCAGGTTGTGCGCCAGGTTGAACGTCGCCCCCCGGTAGATGCGCAGATCCTCCTCCCACCCCTGCGGCGTCAGGATCTTCTCGAACCGGATCCGCTTCTCCAGGTCCGGCACCCCCAGCCGCTTCAACCGCTCCAGCGCCAGCTTCCGGTACCGCGGCGCCTCGACGGCCCAGTCGACCCCCTCCCCCACCCGATGCCCCACCGGCACCAGCACATACAGCGTGGAATGCCCGGGCGGAGCCAGCGCCGGGTCGGTCACGCACGCATTCTGCACATAGAAGCTCGGGTTCGCCGGCGCCAACCCGGCCTCGATATCGGCCAGGTTCCGCCGGTAATCCTCCGCAAGATACACCGTGTGATGCGAAAGCTCCGGCAGCGCCCCCTCGATCCCCAGATACAGCATGAACGTGCTGCACGAGAACTTCTTCGTCCCGATCCGCTTATCCGTCCAGCGCCGCCGCAGCGTGTCCGGCACCAGCCGCCGCATGGTCTCCGCGAAATCCGCGTTCACGACCAACGCGTCATACCGCTCGACCCCGGCCGCCGTCCGCACCCCCACCGCCCGGCGTCCCTCGAACACCACCTCCTCGACCGCATCGTCCACCCGGACCTCGGCCCCCATGTCCCGCGCCACCCGCGCCATCGCCGCCATCACCGCCCCCGTGCCGCCACGCGGG
>CAXTPG010000119.1:0-12962 GCA_964246015.1 uncultured Acetobacteraceae bacterium | reverse complement strand
GCCGGGTTCACGAAGGTGAAGCAGGCGATGGGGCCGAAGGCGCTGGCCGGGTTCGGCTCCGCCAAGGGCTCCAACGAAGAGGCCTACCTGTTCCAGAAGCTGGTCCGCATCGGCTTCGGCTCCAACAACGTCGATCACTGCACGCGGCTGTGCCACGCAAGCTCGGTCGCGGCCCTCATGGAGGGCGTGAACTCCGGCGCCGTCAGCGCACCCTTCTCGGCAGCGCTGGATGCCGAGGTCATCATCGTCATCGGCGCCAACCCCACGGTGAACCACCCCGTCGCCGCGACCTTCATCAAGCAGGCCGCCAAGCGCGGCGCGAAGCTGGTGGTCATCGACCCCCGCCGCCAGGCCCTCTCCCGCCATGCCTGGCGCCACCTCGCCTTCAAGCCCGGCAGCGACGTGGCGCTGCTGAACGCCATGCTCCACACCATCATCACCGAGGGCCTGACCGACCAGCAGTACATCGCCGGCTACACCGAGGGCTATGCCGAGCTGGCCGAACGCATCAAGGACTTCCCGCCCGAGCGGATGGAAGCCGTGTGCGGCATCAAGGCCGAAACCATCAAGGAAGTCGCCCGCGCCTACGCCAAGTCCGGCGCGTCGCTGATCTTCTGGGGCATGGGCATCAGCCAGCACATCCACGGCACCGACAACTCCCGCTGCCTGATCGCGCTGGCGCTGGTGACCGGGCAGATCGGCCGCAAGGGCGCCGGCCTGCACCCGCTCCGCGGCCAGAACAACGTGCAAGGGGCCAGCGACGCCGGGCTGATCCCGATGGTGTACCCTGACTACCAGTCCGTCGAGCGCGCCGACATCCGCGAGAAGTTCGAGACATTCTGGGGCACGAAGCTCGACCCGCAGCGCGGCCTCACTGTCGTCGAGATCATGAACGCCATCCACGCCGGCTCCATCCGCGGCATGTACGTGGAGGGCGAGAACCCCGCCATGTCCGACCCCGACCTCAACCACGCCCGCGGCGCGCTGGCCATGCTCGACCACCTCGTCGTCCAGGACCTGTTCCTGACCGAGACCGCCTTCCACGCCGACGTCGTCCTCCCCGCCTCCGCCTTCGCGGAAAAGAGCGGCACCTTCACCAACACCGACCGCCGCGTGCAGCTCGCCCGCCCCGTCCTCGACCCGCCCGGCGACGCAAGGCAGGACTGGTGGATCATCCAGGAGGTCGCGAAGCGCATGGGCCTGCCCTGGGACTACAGCGGCCCCAGCGAGATCTTCGCCGAGATGGCGCAGATGATGCCCAGCTTCGCCAACATCACCTGGGCCCGCCTCGAACGCGATGGCGCCGTCACCTACCCCGTCGACGGCGCGGACGAGCCGGGCCACGAGATCATCTTCTACAGCGGCTTCCCGACCGCGAGCGGCCGCGGCAAGATCGTGCCCGCCAAGGTGATCCCGCCCGACGAGGTCCCCGACGCCGAATACCCCATGGTCCTCAGCACCGGCCGCGTGCTGGAACACTGGCACACCGGCAGCATGACGCGGCGCGCCGAGGTGCTGGACGCGATCGAGCCCGAAGCCGTCGCCTTCATGTCCCCCAAGGACCTCTGGCGCCTGCAACTCGCCGCCGGCGCCCGCATCCGGCTCGAAACCCGTCGCGGCGCCGTGGAGGTGAAGGTCCGCAGCGACCGCGACGTGCCGGAGAACATGGTCTTCATGCCCTTCTGCTACGCCGAGGCCGCCGCCAACCTGCTGACCAACCCGGCGCTCGATCCCTTCGGCAAGATCCCGGAGTTCAAGTTCTGCGCGGCACGCGTCAGCGCCGTGATGGAGGCCGTCGCGGCGGAGTAGGGCGGGCCCAAACGGACAGCCAGGTCACGGGGGATTGTCGGCCCCCCGCGCCCTGGCCCGCCCGTGGTCCGTCAGGCGGCGCGGGTGATGTCCGTCGTGCCTGGGTCGGCCGCCCAGTAGACGCCGATGCTCTCCGCCGAGACGAGCACCTTGCCCGTCACGCCGTCCAGCGACGCGTCGCCGTCCGTCCATTGCAGCCCCGGCTCGGCCGCATACCAGCCCGGCGCGTCGCCCGGCCGATAGGCGACGCCATCGACGAGCACGCTGGACACGGCAACCCCCAGCCGGCGCGTATCGATGCTGTCCGGCAGCAGATGCGCCGGCACGAAGCTGCGCGACCGCAACCGGACCGAGCGCGCCTTCGACGGCACCGTGAACGCCACGCCCTCCGCGGTGGCGCGCCCGCGCAGCACCCGCCCGTCCGCGACCAGGTGGATGTTGGCGTCGACGGTGATGGCGTGGCCAAGCGCCTGCGCGCGGTCGAGGAAGCGGCGCCGCGCCTGCTCCAGCGCCGGGCCGCTATGCACCAGCGGAGCGCAGGCGTCCCGGGCCCAGACGGCGAGCGCCTCGGGCTGCGAGCCCGATGCGATGACGGCGACGTTCGTCACCCCCTCCTGAAATGCCGCGCGGTTGCCGCTGTCGAGGTAGCTTTCGGCCGGCAGCCCGTCCGCCAGCATCACGGCATGCCGCTCCAGCTCGATGTGGACGTACGTCACCTCGCTCCAGCTCTCCTGCACGACGGTGGCGCCGTTGAGCAGGTAGCGGACCGGGATCAGCGACCCGTCGACGAACACCGCATGGTCGGGGCTGAGCAGCACGTCGCGGGACGGCACCCCCGGCGCCATCGCCCCGGCATGGATGCGGACCGGCTGCACGTTGTGGGGGTCGCGGCGGCGCGCGACGACAATCCGCCGCTGGCCGATCCAGCGCACGGCGCTGGTGGAGCCGTCGACGGTCACGACCCGGTCGCCGACCTGCAGCGCCTCGACCGCGACGTCGCCCGCTTGCGTCAGCAGCCGGGTGCCCTTGACGAAGCACGGGACGGAGGGATCGGCCGAGCCGCTGGCCGGCGCGTCGTCGTTCAACGACGTGTTGGTCAGCGTCAGCGGGAAGTCGGAGATGGCCATCTTGAGGGTGAAGTTGACGGTCGCGAGAACGGAGCCGGCGGGCAGCCCGGTGCCGCCCGTGCTGTCGAATCCACCCAGGATCACCGTGCCCGCCGTCGCGCCGTTCCCCACCGTCGTGTAGCCGGTCCCGCCGGCGGTGCTGACGTATGTGGCCTTTGGAATGTCGTAGGCGAACTGGATGTCGAAGTTCGTGACGTTCGCGCCATAATTCGCGGCCGACCTGATCGTCAGCGTCATGGTCGTCCCGGAAAGGCTGGTGGAGAATGTAAGTGGAAGCATACGTCTATCTCCTGATACCGGGCGCGCTTTGCCCGAAATTATTGCAATATGAACTTACGGGAAAGTGTTATTCCCCCCGTCCGGCGAAGGCCAGCGACTTTTGTAGACGCACGTCTTCTCGCAGTGTCTGGCGCCGGATGCGCGCATTCATCCGCTCCGCCCGGCCCTGCGACACCCGCACCAGCAGCCGGATCATCCAGCCAGGGATCGGGCCACGCGTCGCATATCGCCGGGCGGCCCCCAGCATGCGCGCGCCGGCGAAGCGCGCGAACACCTCGTCGTCCAGCGCGACCACCGCCTCGATGCTGCCGGGGTCGCCCTGGCGCGCGCAGCGGCCGAACAACTGACGGTCGATCCGTGCGCTTTCGTGGTACTCCGTCAGGATCACATGCAGCCCGCCCGCCTCGCGCACCGGCTTGCTCAGCCGGATGTCGGTCCCGCGCCCGGCCATGTTGGTCGCGACCGTCACGCACCCGGGCTGCCCGGCCCGGGCGACGACCGCCGCCTCCTCCCGGCTCTGCTGCGCGTTCAGCACCGATGGCGGCAGGCCCGCCGCCCGCAGCCGCGCCGCCACCTCCTCCGACGCGCCCACCGAGCGTGTGCCGATCAGCACGGCCCGCCCCGCCGCCGACAGCGTGCCCGCCCGCTGAACCACCGCGTCCCACTTCGCCGCCTGGTCCGCCGCCAGCACCGCGCCGCCGTCCCTGCGCAGCAGCCGATGGTGCGTCGGCACCCGCAGCACCTGCAGCCCGTACACCGCCGACAGCTCGGGCCGGCTTTCCGCGGCCGTCCCCGTCATGCCGCACAGATGGCCGTACCGCGTGAAGAAGCGCTGATAGGTGATGCGCGCCAGGGTGCGGCGGCGGCCAGAGATCGCGACGCCCTCCTTCGCCTCCACCATCTGGTGCAGCCCCTGCTCCCAGGTCCGGTCCGGCATCACGCGGCCGGTATACTCGTCGACGATCTGAACCTTGCCCTCGACGACGACGTACTGCGTGTCCCGCTCGAAGAACAGCATTGCCTGCAGCGCCTGCTCGGCCAGCTCCTCCCGCGCCCGCCGCGCCGCCCACAGTCCCGGCAGGCCTGCCGCCATCCCGGTCAGCCGCTCGCGCCCACGGGGCGTCAGCGACAGCGACCGCCGCTCGGCATCGACCGTGAAGTCCAGCCCGGCCTCGAGCCGCCGGGCCAGGTCGAGCGCGGTGGGATACAGATCCGCCGCCGCGGCGCCATCGGGGCCCGACAGGATCAGCGGCGTGCGCGCCTCGTCGATCAGCACGCTGTCGGCTTCGTCGACGATCGCGACGTGCAGGCCGCGCAGATACAGCGGCTCGTGCCCCCGCCCGCCCACCAGGCCGTCGATGGCCATGCGCGTGTGCGACCGGCGCGGCCCCAGCGCCATGCGGTCGCGCAGATAGTCGAACACGAGGTCCTTGTTGGTGCAGTAGACGACGTCGTTCCGGTAGGCGGCCCGCCGCTCCTTCGGCGACTGCCCGGTGACGACCATGCCCACGTCCAGGCCGAGCGCGCCGTACACGGGGCCGAGCTGCGCCCCGTCGCGCTGCGCCAGGTAGTCGTTGACCGTGACGACGTGAACCGGCCGGCCGGCCAACGCGAACAGCGTCGCCGGCAGCATCGCGGTGATGGTCTTGCCCTCGCCCGTCTCCATCTCCGCCAGCGTCCGGCCCAGCATCGCCGCCCCGCCCATGAGCTGCACGCGGTGATGCGACAGGCCGATGTGCCGCCGCGTCGCCTCGCGCGTCATCGCGAAGGCCGTCGCGACCAGCCCGGGGCGCAGCCCGTCGGCCACCAGCCGCTCCCGCAGCAGCAGCGCCTCGGCGCGGAACCGCCCCTCCGGCAGGTCCCGCATCGCGGGCGCGAGTGCCATGGCCGCATCCGCAACCCGCGCCGCGGCCCGGCGGCGCCAGGCGCGCAGCACGCCACCCTCGACATGCGACCAGCCCGCCGCCAGCGCACGGTCCACGGCGCCGGGCGCCGCCACCGCCCGCTCGGCATACGGCATGCCGGGCCCGGTCTGCAGCCGTCCTTCGTGCTGGCGCAGGCCGGCCAGCATCCTCAGGCCTCCAGCCGCGACAGCAGCAACTGCCGGACGCGGCGGTAGACCTGCTCGCCCACCGGTTCCCATTCATGCTCCAGCCGCACGTGGACGCGGGTCCCGAACGCGTCGCCGGGCGCGCCCGGCGGCAGCACGATATCGATCTGGAAGGTCCGGCGCAGCGTGCGCAGGCCCTTGGTGTCGCGGGGATCGACCGGCACGGCGCCGCCCCCCGCCGTGCCCAGCGCCTTGCTGGGCAACGTGTCCCGCCCGGACGGCACCTCCCGCACGATCTGCGTCGTGAACACCTGGTCGGGGTGCCCGGCCACCTGCACCTCGGCCCGCCGGAGCTGCGTGCGGACCAGCCCGATATCGTCCTGCGTCACCGTCGCCCGCACCACGCGCCCGCCCTCCGGCGGCAGCACGTAGCCGATCAGGTCGCCCTCCTTCAGGAACCGCCCCTGCAGGTCCGCCGCCTGCGAGATCGCCAGCACCCCCGCGTCCATGCTGCGCGCCACCAGGCCCCGCACCTTCTGCTCCACATGGCCCAGCTCCTGCTCGGCCTGCATCAGCTCCGTCCGGGTAACCAGCGCGTCGACCAGCTTGCTGAACTGCTCCGCCTGCAGCCGCGACCGAAGCTCCGCCACCCGGCCGCGCAGCCCGTCCAGCCGCGCCTGCAACGCCGGGTCGGCACTTTCCACGACTGGGCTCCCGGCCGGAAGCAGGCGGCCCGGTTCCGCCAGCAGGCGCTGCACGAAGCCCTCCGCCCCGGCACGCACCACGGCCGTTTCCGGCAGCCAGACCACGCCCTCCGCCATCGTATGATGCGGCGCCGGCGCAAGCATCAGCACCGCGCCCGCGATGCCCAGCCCCCCGAACGTCGTCGCCACCGCCCGCGCCCGCACGGGTTGCAGCCCCGGGCTGGCCAGCACGTGCCACACCGCCTTCCCGACCGGCAGCAGCACCGATGTCGCCAGACTCCAGGCCGCGAGCGCCACGCCCACCGCCCAATAATACTCGGCCAGGAACAGCGCGATGCCGAACGTGACCGACAGGCGATAGGCCGTCGACGCCGGCGCATAGAACAAAAACCACGCGCGTTCCCCCACGGTCGCGGCGAAATCCCGCATCTCCTGCCGCGCGAACACGTAGCGCTCGGCCAGGTGGCACCAGAACCGCGTGGCCCGCTGCGCGAGGTTGGGCACCTCGATCAGGTCCGAAAGGATGTAGTAGCCGTCGTAGCGCATCAGCGGGTTGGCGTTGAACAGCACCGTCGTGACGCTGGTCGCGAACAGGATGTTGAACGCCATCGAGCGGACGAATCCCGGCTCGACCGAAACCCAGACGAACATCGCGATGGCGGCAACCGCGCCCTCCACCATCATGCCAGCCGCGCCGACCACCACGCGGCGCGCGCGCGACCGGAAGCCCGCCGCCGCCGACGCATCCACATAGGGCATCGGGATCATGATCAGGAACATGATCCCGATCTCGGGCACCGCGCCGCCGTAGCGCTTGGTCGCGAAGCCATGGCCGAACTCGTGCAGCAGCTTCGTCAGCGGCAGGCACACCAGCAGCAGCAGCAGGTTGTCGGCGGCAAGCACGCGGTCGCCGACATCGGTCGTCAACGCGGTCCAGTGCTGCCCCGCCAGCACCGATGCGGGCACGACCAGCAGCAGCCACAGCAGCAGCCCGGGCAGGCTGAACAGCGGGCCGAACACGGGGGCGGCGCGCGTGATGAACCGATCCGGGTTCCACAGCCGGATGCGCAGGTTCATGGGGTTCAGCAGGCCCTTGCGCTGCCGCCGCTCCGTCTGCGCGAACCGGTCCAGCAGTTCCGCCGTGTCCGGCACCGCATCGGCCTTCAGCAGGTCGTTGGCGTGCAACTGGGACATCAGCGCCAGCACCTGGTCCTGCGTCGGCGCGTCGTCGCCCTGCCGCGTCGCCGCCTCCTGCCAGATCGCGTCCAGCGTGCGCTGCCCGTCCATGGCCGCGACGATGCCGAGCGCCGCGGGCGTCAGCCGGTGCACGCGTCCGGCCGCGGTGTCGCTCACCACATACCAGGGCTTGCCGCGATACCGGTGCAGACGGATGTGCGCGTGCTCGCTCAGTTGCGGACGCAGCCCCGCCACCCGGTACCACGATGCGCTCAGGAAGGGTTCGGTCCCTGCCATCGCCGGCTACGGCAGCCACTTCCACAGCGCGAGCCGCGCCGCGTCGGTGATGGGATGCAGCCAGACCCAGAGCAGGTTGCGCTGCCCGACCTCGACCTTCGCGATCCCCTCCATCCCCGGCCGCAGGCGTGCGTCGGCGTTCTCCAGCTCCGCCTCGATGCGGAACTGGTTGCGGCCGTCCTCGGCGGCGGCGACCGGCGTCCGCCCCGTCACCTTGAACCGCACCGGCTGGCCCGGCGTGCTGGTCAGCCGCAGCGACCCGACCTGCCCGGGCTCGACCCAGCGGATCTGCCCCTCATCCACCTGGATGGCCAGGCGGAAACGGTCCATCGGCGCCACCTCGAACAGCACGCGCCCACGCTCGACCGGGGAGCCCAGCATCTGGCTGAGGTCGCCCGAGACGATCACGCCGTCGACCGGCGCCACGATGCGCGTGCGGGCCAGCCGGTCCTGCGCCAGGGTCAGCGACGCCTGCGCCTGGTCGATCTGCGCCGCCAGCACCGCGGCGTTGGCCCGTTCGTGCCGGGCCACCGCCTCCTGATGCCGCTGGCGCAGCTTCTCGCGCTCCGCCCAGGCCTTCACGCCTTCCAGCACCAGCTCGCGGTCGTCCAGCGCCGCCAGCAGGTCGCCGGCCCGCACCGTGTCCCCCGCCCGTGCGGGGGCAGCGACCACGAAGCCATCGAACGGCGCCACCGCCGCGCGCTGCACCTCCCCTTCCACCACCGCGCGGGCGCCCACGCGGTGCGTCCCGGTCGCGAGCAGCATCGCGCCGATCACGCCCGCCGCCGCGAGCACGCCGATCTTCAGGGCCGGCCGCCGCGGTCCCGTGACCGCCTGCACGCCGCGCACCGTCGCGTCCCACGCCCGCCCGGCCACCCAGCGGTTCGCCTGCGCCTGCAGCCCGATGACGGGACCGACCAGCGCCGCCACCGCGCCCGCGAGCGCCACGCTGCGCGCATCGAACGGCTCGCCCCCGTGGCGTTCCAACGTCAGCACGCCCGTCGGCCGTCCGGTGGCGCCCGGCAGCAGCACGGACACGACCGCGGATCCGGACCCGGCGGCCGTCGCCAGCACCTGGTGGCTGATCGAGACCCGCGCCGGCCCCGCTTCGCCATCGATCGGCGGGTATGCGACCGGACCGCCCTGGGCCAGCGCCTCCTCCATCGCGTCCTCGATCACGTCGACGATCGAGCTGGCCCGCTGGAACGTCGCCGCGTGCGACATGGCCTGCAGCCGGACCGCCCGGCCCCGCATCAAGCCCACCGAGACCCGGCCGCACCGCAACCGCGCCGCCAGCTCGTTCGCGATCGCCATCGACGACGGGGCCAGCCGCGCATGCTCGCCCACCACCGCCAGCGCATCCATCGCGGCGGCGGTCTGCTGCAGCGCGACGCGGGCCTCGAGGAGTTCGGCGCCCTTGGTCTTGGCGCCCTCCCGCTGCGCGAGCGCATCGAGCCAGCCGGAGCCGCCGCGCAGCAGCCGGGCGACGCCCTCCGGGTCCGCGCGGTCGATGCCGCCGCCGGGCGTCGCGGCCACTGCGACGGCGCCCCAGGCCGAGTGTGCCAGGCCAAGCGGCTGCGCCACCAGCATCGTCACCGCATCGGGCGCGGCGCCCGCCTCCTGCCGACCCCAGGCGATGACTGTCCGCTGCTCCGCAAGCGCGCGCGTCGCGAGCGCCGTCAGGTCCGCGGGCTTCGGCCGGCCTGCCCACGCCGCGGCCGGCATGGGCTTCCCGTCGGCGCCGATCAGCAGCAGCAGGCCGGACGTCGCGCCCGAAATGAGGCCGCACTGCATGGCGAGCCACGCCTGGCAGAACTCGCCCGCCGGCGCCGCCGGATCGTTGAGCACCGCCCAGGCGTCGGCACGGGCGCGCGGCGGGGCCGGCTGCTGTGCGTCCGCCGCTTCGGTCTGCGCCGGCCGGGTCAGCATCGCGCCATCCCGGCTACACCGTGACCTCGAACACCACGCCGAAGTCGGTGCTCACGAGCACCTTGGTCGCGCTGGTGAAGGACAGTCCGGTCACCCGGTTCGCCGGCACGCCCAGCGGGGCCAGGTCGATCGTCCGCAGCACCGCGCCGGTCCGCGAGATTTCCTGCAGGTCGTCCCCGTTGTTCTGCCCGGCGAACCAGAAGTTGCCCGTGACCGGGTGCAGCGCGAGCCCGGCCTCGTTCACCCCGGTCGGCAGGTTCAGCGTCGCGATCTGCGCCCCGGTCACGGCGTTGACCTCGACGAGACGGGTCGGGCTGGCCCGGCGATCCAGCATGAACAGATGGCCGCTGGTCGGGTCATACAGCCCGCCCGTCGTGTCGTAGTTCTGGGCCAGCATGAGGGACGCGACGACGCTTCCCGTGGCCGGGTTTACGGCGATGACCTGGTCGTTCGCCGGGTTGCCGTTGAACACGAGCACGCTGCCCGCCGGAACCGTGGTCGTGCCGAGCGTGAAGCTGGCCGGCACCACCTGCAGCCCGATGCCGTAATAGGTGTACGAGGTCCCGAAGCCCGCCGCGGTGAAGTTGAAGCTGGCGAGGGTCGCGCCGGTATCCGGATCGATCTTCACGAGCTTGCCAGGGTCGGCGTAGTTGACGACCCAGGCCTTGCCGGCTGCATCGACCGCCACGTCCATCAGGATGCCATAGCCGGGGTTGAACCCGTTGAGCGCCAGGGCCGCCGACGTGCCGCCCGCCGTCGTGACCGTCACGTTGCCCTTCCCGTACGCGGCCGTGGGCAGGTACGACGTGTCGTTCTCGATGTAGTTCGGGTCCGAATAAGTGATGTCCGCGCCGGCGTTCACCAGCGTGTCGACGATGGTGGCACCGGGCAGGTTGAAGGTCGTCGCGCCCTCCACCATGCCGCTGCCCTTCAGCGTCATCTGGCTCGTGCCGGGCGACACCAGGGTCAGCACCGGCACGATCTGCAGCACCGGCTGCGACGACGACCCGAACACCTGCAGGCTCGCGCGCCCGTTCGCGTAGGTCGGCAGCACCAGGGTCGCCGACGTGCCGTCCGCTGCCACCGTCGCGGGGGTCAGGACGGTCATGCGCGGGTTGCCGCTGATGTCGGTCCAGCGGAACAGCACGTCCGTCGTCGTGGTCAGCCGCGCGCCCACCAGGGTGATCGTCTGGCCCGGGTTGGCCGAGGCCAGGCCCGCGTCGGCTGGCGTCCCGGTCGTGGCCGTCGCCGTGATGGACGCGAGCGTCGCGGTGAACGCGGCGCTAGTGCCACCCGCGGACGACGCCGTGATCGGCCCGAACGCCCCGGCCGTGATCGGCACCGTGACGTTCACGGTCCCGTTGGCGTTGTAGACGGGCGGGCCGGCATACACGTCCGGCCCCGTGCCTGCGCCGGGATCGCCCACGATGGTCGATCCGAACGCGTACTCGGCGCTTCCCTCGATGAACCCAAGTCCCGTCACGACCACCAGCGCCGAAGACCCGTCGGATGCGACCGACGCCACTTCGAGCCCGGTGATCACCGGCACGATCTGCAACGGCGCCTCCAGCGCCGTCTGGTCGCCGACCACCCGCACGACCCCCGTCACGGCCGAGATCGGCACCACGACGGTGGCGCTCGTGCCCGCGCCGTTCACCGTCGCCGGGCGCACCAGGACCTGGCTGCGCAGGCCGTCGATGCCGATCGTCTGGAACACGACGTTCGTCGACGTCTCGAGCCCCGAGCCCGCGATCGTGATCGTCTGGCCCGGCACCGCGGAGGCGACGCCGCCATTCGCCGCCGTCCCGCTGCTGGCCGTAGCCGTCAATCCGCTGAACGTGGTCCCGATGGCGTTGCTGGTGCCGCCCAGCGTCACGACCCGCACGGGCCCGGTCGGCGCGCCGTCCGGGGTGCGCAGCGTGATCCCGGTCGCCCGGACGTCCATGCCGTCGCGCCGGCTGGTGTCGGCCAGCGCCGTCGCGCCCCACTGAACCGTCGTCGCGCCCTCGGCGAAGCCGGTCCCGGTCAGGGAAATGCCGGAGCCGTTATAGGGCTGGCCAGCGGACGCATCGATGCGGGTCAGCCGCGGCACGATCTGGAGATACAGGCCGGCCGGGTCGCGGGCGAGGCGGACGGTGCCCGTCGTCGCCTCCTCCGGCACGGCCACCGTCAGGCTCAGCCCGTTGCCGGCGACGGTTGCGTTCACCTGCGCCCAGTAGCGGCTGCCGCTCGAGTCGATCGCGCTGAACAGGATCGGCTCGTTCGTGACGAAGCCGGCGCCGGTCAGCGTGATCGTCTGCCCGGTGTTGGCCGACGCCACGCCGCCGGCCGCGGGCGTGCCCACAGTCGCCGTCGCGGTGATCCCGCTCAGCCGGCTGTCCCCGGTGCCCAGCCGCTCGGCCGTCAACTGATAGGTGCCGGTATAGGACGACACGCTGCCGCTGCCGGAGGTCGTCGGCGTGTAGCCGAGGTTTCCGTAGCCGCTGACGCCGATGTAGTAGGTGCCGCCGGCCGGGGCGGTCACCACCAAGGGCGCCGAGCCGCTGGGGTTGAACAGCCGCTGCGCGACTTCGACCCCGGTCGAGTCCAGCACCCGGATCGCCGAGTAGTTGCTGCCCGTCAGCCCCAGCGTGAGCTGGTCCCCCCCCGCGAGCGTCACCTGATACAGGTCGACGTCGAGGCCCGAGGCCGCCGCGCCGTCATTGGTGCGCGCGTTCACCACGATCCGCGATCCGGCCGCAAGCGTCGTCGCCAGGCTGGTGGCCAGCGTATCCCCCACGTCGGCCGCCGGGCTGCTGGTCGTCGAGCCGACGACCACGCCGCGCCGCAGCACGAAGCTGCCGCCAGTGGTGGTCACGGTCACGACGCCCGCCCCGGTCCCGGCCGGGACGGTGACGATCAGCCGCTGCTGACCCTGCTGCGAGCCGGCGCCGGGCGAGTTCACGTCGGCCACGGTCTGGACCGAGAAGGTCCCCGCCGCCACGCCGTCGATCGCCACGCTCAGCTCCGACGCGACGAGGCCGGTGCCGTCCATGTGGACCTGGTTGCCCGTAGCCACCGTGCCGCCCAGGCCACGGAGCAGCGGCACCACCTGCAACGTGACGCTCGTCCCGCTGCCCAGCACCGTCACGGCGCCGGTATGCGCCAGCGCCGGCACCACGAGGGTCAGCGTGGTCCCGCCGGACCCGACCGTGCCGGTCCGCGTGATCGGCCCGGCAGCCCCGGTGTCGTCGATGCCCGCGAACTGCACCAGCGTGGCGGACGTGAAGCCCTGCCCCGTCAGCACGATCGACTGGCCGACGTTCGCCGACGGACGGCTCGCGTCCGCCGCCACGCCCGCGGCGGCGCTCGCCTGGATGCCGCTGAAGATGCTGAGCGGCTGCGCCCCGAAGGACGGGCCGGCCAACGTCGCCGTGCCGCCTTCGGTCGTGACCCGCACCGGACCCTCGACCACCAGCGGCGCCGTCAGACGGTACGAGCTGTTGCGCGCGCCCGTGACGTCGCCCTCGTCCTGGTTCACGAACCGGTCCACCAGCGCGACGCCGCCCACGGTCACCGTGCTCGCCGCCTCCTGGAAGCCGGAGCCGGTCA
>CAXTPG010000118.1:0-13125 GCA_964246015.1 uncultured Acetobacteraceae bacterium | reverse complement strand
CCAGGTCTTCCAGGGCGCCGAAACCGTTCTCCGTCGCGCACAGGCGGATGCGCAGGAGGCCGAAAGCGGGCAGATCGGCATGTTCGCGGGCCCGGCCCTGGAGGCGATGCGCCTGCCGGACGTGCCGGAGTGGGGCACCATGGACCGCCTGGGCTACGAGGCGGAGGCGATCGGCTTCCACCTCACCGCCCATCCGCTCGACAGCTACGGCCCGGTGCTCGCCCGCATGGGCGCCGTGCCGTCCAGCCGGCTCGAGCCCATGGCCCAGTCCGGCACCAACCGCGCCCGGGTCGCCGGCTGCGTGATTGCGTCCAAGGAGCGCAGCACCCGCACCGGCAGCCGGATGGCGTGGGTGCGCCTCTCGGACGCGGGCGGCAGCTTCGAGGTCACGGTGTTCAGCGAGGTCCTGGGCGGCGCCCGCGACCTGCTGAAGGCCGGGACCGCGGTCCTGATGGGCGTGGAACTGAAGATGGAGGGCGAGGCGGTCCGCATCACCGCGACCGACTGCCGCAGCCTGGACCAGGCCGCGAGCGACGCCGGCGCCGGCATGCGGATCTGGCTCGACAAGACCGAGGCTGTGCCGCACATCCGCGCCCTGCTGGCACGGGAGGCGAAGGGCAGGGGACAGGTGACGCTGGTCCCCCGTATCGACGCGGCGCAGGCGGTGGAGATCACGCTGCCGGGGCGCTTCCAGGTGGGGCCGCGGCTGGCGCAGGCGCTGAAGGTGGTGCCGGGGGTGGAGCGGGTGGAGGAGGTTTGAACCGCTCGCTGCTGACGACTTGCGCCCCAGGGGAAACGACTGCATACCCGGCCTTCCGACAGGCTGGGCGGGACGAGGAGCGCACGATGACCTACGTGGTCACCGAAAACTGCATCAAGTGCAAATACATGGACTGCGTCGAGGTCTGTCCGGTCGACTGCTTCTACGTCGGCGAGAACATGCTCGTCATCCACCCCGACGAGTGCATCGACTGCGGCGTCTGCGAGCCCGAATGCCCGGCCGAGGCCATCCTGCCCGACAGCGATGACCGCGCGACCCCCTGGGCCGAACGCAACCGCGTCTTCTCGACCCAGTGGCCCAACATCACCCGCAAGGGCACGCCGCCGGACGACGCCGACGACTGGAAGGACAAGCCCGGCAAGGAAGCCCTGTTCTCCCCCGAAGGCGGCAAGGTGTAGCGACCGCGTCAGCACCAAACACGGGAGCCCGTCCCGATGGCGCGCGTGACGTCCGGCATACGCTGACCCCCGCGCACGCAATCGCCGCCGGGTGTGACTTTCGCGCAATACCGTGCTATGCATTGCGTTCCGACGACCATAGCCCTGGGTCGCCCCCGCACATGTGCCTGGGCGCTCCCCGGCTGTGTCCCCGTCCCCCGATAGACGCCCGCCTCAGGCGGGCGAGGAGCGATGGAACGCCGTGCCGACAAAATCCGCCACCGCCAAGGTTGCCGCCCCCAAGGCGCCGCTCCCGTCCGTGACCGTGCCGCCGGCCAAGCCGGCCGTTGCCAAGCCAGCCATGAAGGCCGCCCCACCGCAGGCGATCCTGCCCAAGGCCGAGCCGCCGCCGGCCCCGGTCCAGGCGCAGCAGGCCCCCCCCAAGCCGCCCGCCCCGCCCGAGCCGCCGCTGCGTCACCAGAACAAGATGCCCGGCCACATGCCCGGCATGCACGGCCGCCCGCAGATCGCGCCCCGCGCCATGGCCGCCAAGGAGAACTTCGTCGAGGGTGACTACGTCGTCTATCCCACCCACGGCGTCGGCAAGGTGGAGCGGATCGCGACCGAGGAGATCGCGGGCCACAAGCTCGAACTGATCCACATCACGTTCGAGGAAAACCGGATGACGCTCCGCGTCCCGGTCGCCAAGGCCCGCACCGCCGGGCTCCGCAAGCTCGCCACCCGCAAGACCTTCGACGAGGCGCTGGCCCTCCTCAAGGGGCGCGCCCGCATCAAGCGCACCATGTGGTCCCGCCGTGCCCAGGAATACGACGCGAAGATCAACTCCGGCGACCCGATGGCCATTGCCGAGGTCGTTCGCGACCTCCACCGCAACGCCGGCCAACCGGACCAGAGCTTCAGCGAGCGTCAGATCTACGAAGCCGCCATGGACCGCTTGGCCGCCGAACTCGGCGCCCTCGACAAGACCGACAAGGCCACCGCGGCCCAGAAACTCGCCGACTACCTGAAGACGATCGTAAAGGCCGGCGCCGCCGCGGAACCCGAGATCGAAGAAGAAACCGAATAGCCCGCCGGGTGGGGTGCCCTTCACCCCACCACCAGGCACAAGAAAAAGGCCCCGGAGCCAGCGCCCCGGGGCCTTCTTCATGTCATGCCAGCGTCAGTTGCTGCTGTTGCGGTTGCCAAACAGGTTCAGCAACAGCATGAAGAGGTTAATGAAGTTGAGGTAGAGGCTCAGCGCGTCATACACGCTCCGAACCGCCGCCCCTTCCGTGCCCTCGGCGTAGGCGAACTGCGTGTAGTCGCCCTTGATCCGCTGCGTGTCGTAGGCGGTGAGGCCCACGAAGACCAGCACGCCGATGACGCTGATGGCGAACTGCAGCGCCGTGCTGCCGATGAACATGTTCACCAGGCTGGCGACGACGATGCCGATCAGCCCCATGATCAGGAAGCTGCCCATGCGGCTGAGGTCGCGCTTGGTGGTGTAGCCATACAGGCTCATCGCGCCGAACGTCGCCGCCGTGATGAAGAACACCCGCGCGATGCTGGCGCCGCTGTAGATGAGGAAGATGTTCGCGATCGAGGCGCCCATCGTCGCCGCGAAGGCCCAGAACAACGCCTGCACGGCGCCCTTGGACAGCTTGTTGACGCCGAAGCTCAGCACCAGCGTGAACGCCAGCGGCGCGAAGATGGCGGCATACCCCAGGATCGTCGGCTGCACCGCCACACCCCGTGACGTGACGACGCGCTGGTAGAACAGCTCGATCAGGCTCGTGTTCGCGATGCCGTAGGCGACGATGCCCGTCAGCAGGAGGCCGGAGGTCATCCAGTTGTAGACTCGAAGCATGTAGGCGCGCAGGCCGGTATCCAGAAGCGCGCCGTCCGCGGCTGCACCGGGCGCGTAGGTCCGATAGTCGGGGACGAAAGCCATGGTTGTTTCCCTGTCTGGGTGGGCGGGATGCCCACTCGGCGCGTATGTTGGTGATACCCTATTCTGGATCAAGCAAAATCGATCACTCGTTCCTGAGAAGGGGGGCCACCCGCACCCGCAACGCGCTGGAGGTGCCCACATAGCCGAACGCCAGCATCATCGCCGTGCATCCCAGAATAACCGCTGCCAGCGTCCCCGGCAGGAACACCCACTCCGACCGCATCACGAATCGCACGACGCCCCAGCTCGCCGCCGTTCCCACCAGCGCCGCGATCAATCCGGCCGCCGCCCCGATCAGCCCGAACTCCGTCAGCCACGCCGCCCGGATCTGCGACGCCGTCGCCCCGATCGCCTTCAGCACCACCGCGTCCGCGATCCGCCGCCGCTGCCCGGCCGCGACCGCCCCCATCAGCACCAGCGCCCCCGCCGCCAAGGTCACGGACCCCGTCGCGGCCAGCGCCGCCGCCAGCTTGCCCACCAGCTCCGCCACCGCCCCCAGCACGTCCGCGACCCGGATGCCCGACACGTTCGGCAGCGCGTCCGTGACCGCCCGCAGCACCGCGCCCTCGGCCGCCGGCGTCGTCCGCACCGTCGCGATATGCGTGTGCGGCGCCCGCTCCAGCAGCCCCGGCGACGCCACCATCGCGAAGTTCAGCCCCAGCGACCGCCATGCGATTTCCCGCAAGCTCGATACCTTCAGGTCGATGTCGCGCCCCAGCACGTTCACGCGGATGACGTCGCCCAGCTTCACCCCCCAGCCGCGCGCGAGGTTCGCGTCGAACGACACCAGCGGCGGCCCGGCGTAGTCCGGAGCCCACCACTCCCCCGCCACCACCCGCGTTCCCTCCGGCGGGGTCCGGCTGTACGTCAGCCCCCGGTCGCCCCGCAGCGCCCATTGGCTTTCGGGCGTCGCCCGCACCTGGTCCGCCGGCACCCCGGCCACCGAGACGATGCGGGCGCGCAGGCTGGGCACCTCGATCACCCGATCGACGCCGGGTTGCGCCTGCAGGATGCCGTTGAACTGCGCCAACTGGTCGTTCTGCACATCGATGAAGAAGAACGTCGGCGCGTTTGCCGGAATCTGCTCCAGCACCTGCGCCCGGATGTTCCCCTGGATCAGCGCGACGGCGGCGAGGGTCGACAGCCCCAACCCCAGCGACACCAGCAGCAGCGGCGTTGCCGCCCCCGGGCGGTGCAGGTTCGCGACCCCCAGCCGCGCCCAGGGCGCACGCAGCGCCGGCGCATGCCGGGCCAGCGCCATGACGCCCCAGCCGCCCGCCCGGAACAGCACCAGCGTCCCCGCCGCCGCCGCACAGAACCAGGCGGCGAACGCCCGGTCCGGCGATGCAGCGACCAGCAACGCCACCAGCAGCGCCGCGATCCCGGCGTTCACCGCCACGACCAGCGGCCGCCCCCGCATCCGCCCCGGCACCACCGCATCCCGGAACAGCGCCGCCCCCGGAATCTGCGCCGCCCGGGCCAGCGGCCACAGCGCGAACGCCCCCGCCACCAGCAGCCCGTACGCCGCCGCCAGCAGCAACGGTCCCGGATATACCCCCATCCGCGGCGGCACCGGCAGTGCGTCCCCGAACACCGCCACCCCCGCCGCCGTCAGCCCGGCCCCCGCCACCACCCCGATCACGATCCCCAGCCCGCACAGCACACCCACCTGCACGAGATACACGGCAAACACCGTCCGCACCGGCGCGCCCAGGCACCGCAGCGTGGCGATGCTCCGCGCCCGGGCCTCCAGCCATGCACGAACCCCGGTCGCAACCCCGATCCCGCCCACCAGCAGCGCCGTAAGCCCGACCAGCGTCAGGAAGAGCCCGGTCTGTTCGATGAACCGCTCGATCCCCGGTGCCGCATCGGTGGCCAAGCGCACCCGGAATCCCTCGTTCGGGAATGCGGCGCGTAGGTCCCGCGCCGCCGCCGCCGGGTCGGCGCCTGCCGGCAGCACGGCCCGGATGTCGTAGTTCAGCAGCGATCCCGGCTGCACCAGCTCCGTCGCCGGCAGCGTCGCCATGGCGATCATCGCCCTCGGGGCCAGCAGGGCAGGGGCCCCCACCCGGTCCGGCTCCCCGGCCAGCGCCCCGCGGGCCGTCACGCTCGACTGTCCCAGCCGCAGCGCCGCGCCCGCCTGTATGCCCAGCCGATCCAGCACCAGCGGCTCCGCCACGACGCCGCCATCCCGCAGCGCGTCCTGCAACGGCCGCGCGGGCGCCAGTTCGGCCGCCCCGACCAGCGGATACGCCGCATCGACCGCCTTCAATTCCACAAGCTGCCGCTCCCCACCGGGCGCCACCAGCATCGACCGCATCTGCACGACGTCCGACGTCACCGCCCCCCGCGCCCGCAGCCACGCCCGCAGCGCCTCGGGCGGCGCCTGCGCGCCCGTCTGCACGGCCAGGTCCCCACCCAGCAGCCGCCGCCCCTCGATCGCCAGCCCCGCCTCGATCCCCGCCCGCAGGCTGCCCACAGCCGCAATCGCCGCGACCCCCAACGCCAGGCAGGCCAACACGATGCGCAAGCCGCGCACGCCACCGCGAAGCTCCCGGCGGGCAAGGATGAGTGCAATCATCGGACCGATATCAGGGCGAGCGGGACATAATCCAAGCCGCCACCCGGAGTTTCGACTCGCAGACGCGGGTGGGAGGAGGTATTTCTGCCGCCATGACGATCTCGCTTTCACCTGAACAGCGCGCGTGGCTGAAGGCCCATGTCGAACGAGGGGACTTCCGGTCGATCGAGGAGGCGGCGCTTCAATTGATCGACGAGCGTATCGCCGAACGGATGATCGAGGACGGCGACGACATGGCGTGGGCCAAGGCCATCGTCGACGAAGGGCTGGCCGACATTGCCGCCGGCCGGACGATGACACGCGACCAGCACGAGCGGCGTATGGACGGCCTCATGGCGTCGATAAAGGACTGATGGCGCGGGTCCTTGTCACCGCATTGGCGTCCGACGATCAAGCTGCCATCCTCACCGAGCTGAGCGTCAAGGCGCGGGCGCAGACGACCGCCAGGTTCCGTTCCCGGTTCACTGCGCTCTTCGACCGGCTCGCGGAGTATCCGTTGAGCGGCGCGCCACGCCCTGTGTTGGGAGCGGAGATCCGCATCGGCATCGTCGCGCCCTACATCGTCATCTATCGATTTGTTCCGGAGCAGGATACCGTCATCGTGCTCCGGCTGGTGCACGGCCGCAGCCGGATCACACCTCGGCTGCTGAGCGAATAGGCGCTTCGGCCACCCGCCCATCCGCGATCCGGATCTGCCGCCCGCATCGCGCGGCAAGCGCCGGGTCATGCGTGATCAGCAGCAGCGTCGTCCCGTGGCTTTCCCGCAGCCCGAACAGCAGGTCCATCACCGTCTGCCCCGTCGCCGCGTCCAGGTTCCCGGTCGGCTCGTCCGCCAGCAGCAGCCGCGGCCGCGGCGCGAACGCCCGCGCCAGCGCGACCCGCTGCTGCTCCCCCCCCGACAACTGCCCCGGGAGGTGCGTCAGCCGGTGCCCCAGTCCGACGGATCGCAGCGACTCCGCCGCCCGCGCCGCCGCATCCGGCGCCCCCGCCAGTTCCATCGGCACGCTCACGTTCTCCAGTGCCGTCATCGTCGGGATCAAATGGAACGCCTGGAACACGATCCCCACCGTCCCGCGCCGGAACCGCGCCAGCGCGTCCTCCGACATCCCCGTGATGTCCTGCCCCGCCACGCGCACCGTCCCCGCGGTCGCGGCCTCCAGCCCCGCCAGGACCATCAGCAGGCTCGTCTTGCCCGACCCCGACGGCCCCACGATCCCCACCGCCTCCCCCGCTGCCACATCCAAGTCCACCCCCGACAGGATGTTGACCGGTCCGGCGGCGGAGGGCACGGTCAGCCGCAGGCCGCGCACCTCGACCAAGGCTTGGGTGACGAGGTCCGATTCTCGGGGGGCAAGTTCGATGTCCATGATGGCCCCATATGGCGTGCGAACCCGGCGCACCAACATCGCCGTCATCCTGGCAATGCTGTTTTCGCTGACCGCCCCCACGGCGCAGGCCCGCACCATCCGCATCCTCGTCCTCGGCGACAGCCTCGCCGCCGGCTATGGCCTTGCCCGCCCCGACGGGTTCCAGGCCCGCATGGCGGCCGCCCTCAAGGCCCGCGGCCACGACGTCGCCCTCGTCGACGGCGCCGTTTCCGGCGACACCACGGCCGGCGGCAAGGCCCGACTCGAATGGGCCATGGCCGACGGCATCGACGCCGCCCTCGTCGAACTCGGCGGCAATGACGGCCTCCGCGGCATCGACCCCCGCAACACCGAATCGAACCTCGCCGCCATCCTCGACGCCCTCGCCGCCAAGCGCATCCCCGTCCTCCTCTCGGGGATGGAGGCGCCCCCGAACCTCGGCGCCGACTACGGCGCCCAGTTCCGCGCCGTCTTCGCCAAGCTGGGCCAGCGGCCCGGCGTGCTCTTCGACGCCTTCTTCCTCGAGGGCGTCGCCGGAGACCCCGCCCTCAATCAGCCCGACCGCATCCACCCCAACCCGGCAGGCGTCGACCGCGTCGTCCAGCGTCTGCTCCCCGCCATGGAAAAGCTGCTGGCTCAGGTGCCGTCATGAGACTCTTCGTCGCCCTCGCCCTCCCCCACGCCATGCGGACCCGCCTCTCCTTCCTCGCCGGCGGCCTCCCCGGCGTCCGCTGGGTCCCGCCCGAGAACTACCACGTCACCCTCCGCTTCATCGGCGAACTCCCCGCCTGGCGCGCGGAGGAGATCGACCACGCCCTCGCCGCCCTGCGCGCCCCGGGGTTCACCCTCACGCTCCGCGGCGTCGGCACGTTCGAGAAGGCGGGCCGGGTCGCCGCCCTCTGGGTCGGCGTCGATCGCAACCCGGCGCTCGACCACCTGCAATCCAAGATCGAGACCGCCCTCCACCGCGCCGGCGTCGAGCGCGAACGCCGCCGGTTCGTCCCCCACGTCACCCTTGCCCGCCTCGACGGCGCACCCCTCGAAAAGGTTGCAGGCTGGGTCCAGGCGCACAACCTGTTCCGCAGCGAGCCGATGCCGGTCGAGCACTTCACGCTCTTCAGCAGCCGTCTCGGGAAGGAGCAGGCGGTATACGAACCCGAGGTGGAATACCCGCTGGCGCTGGCGACCGCGACAGCGCGGCGGGAACAGCAGGCTCGCCTGGGCTGACCCTCGATGCGTTGGCCACGGAGGTCCGCGCCTGCACGCACTGCATCGACCTGCCGCTCGGCCCCCGCCCCATCCTGCGCGTCAGCGTGACCGCCACCATCCTCATCGCGAGCCAGGCCCCGGGCACCAAGGTCCATATCAGCGGCACCCCCTGGACCGACGCCAGCGGCGATCGCCTGCGCGGCTGGCTCGGTCTGAGCCCGGACGAGTTCTACGACACGGCCCGCATCGCCATCCTGCCCATGGGCCTGTGCTATCCCGGCCGCTACCCCCAGGGCGGCGACCTGCCCCCCCGGCCGGAATGCGCCCCCCGCTGGCGCGCCCGCCTGCTGGCGGCCATGCCGCAACTCCGCCTCACCCTCCTCGTCGGCTCCTATGCGCAAGCCGACGCCCTGGGCCCCGGCCGCATGACCGACCGCGTCCGGGATTTCCGCCGATACCTGCCCCGCTACTTCCCGCTCCCCCACCCAAGCTGGCGGACGGGCATCTGGGAACGCAACAACCCCTGGTTCCCCGAAGAAACACTCCCCGCCCTGAAAGCCGAAATAAGAAAGCACCTGCCGTAGGGTGGGTCCTTCAACCCACCTGTCCAAGCACTGACCGCCCCACCACAACGGCCAAGCACGCCCCGAACCAAGGCGTCTCCACCACCCCATCCAAAACCTCGGTCGTCCCCACCACCCCCCCCGAAACCGGGTCATAGAACCGCGCCACCCCCTTCACCCCGACATCCACCACCACCCCCGCCCGAACCGCCGGGTCCACCCGCCCGTCCCCGAGCAACGGTCCCGTCCGCAGCAGGAACAACACCGCCTGCTCCCCATCCCCGCACGCGAAGCACGCCACCCCAGCCGGGCAGGCCACGTCCAACGGCTGCCGCCGGAACCGCTGCCACGCCACCAGCGGCAGAAACCCCGCCATCGCCCGCTGCGCCGCCCGCATCCCCGCGGTCAGCCGATGCGGATGCCGGTTGGGCCACCGCATCCCGCCCCCGGCCCCGCCGGACGCCAGGTGCGCCCACTGCATGTGCCGGAAATACTCGTCGTCGAACGCCTCCGGCAGCGTCCGCCCATGGTCCTTGAACGTGTGGATCGGCCCATGCTCGGTATCGAAGAACGGCCGCCCATCCCCGATTTCCCCAAGCGCCTCCCGCACCAGCCGCCCGACCGCCAGCGCCGGCGCCACCGTGTCCGCCGGGTGGTCGATCGTCCCTTCCTCGTAGAAATGGTTGTTCGCGAAATCCAGCGCGGGATGCCGGAACACCGGCGCGTTCAGCCAGGTCTTCCAGTGCAGCTCCGGCCCGAACACCGACACGGTCTGCAGATGTGCCCGGCCGTGCGCCGCCGTCTCGACCGTCCGCAGGAACGGCGACACGTCCTCGATATAGTCCTCGAAGCACCCGGGCCGGTCCTCCCCCTGCACCGGATGCATCTCGTTCCACAGGTCCCACGCGAACAACGCGCCCGACCCGCCCCAGCGCCGTGCCGCGAACTGCAGCCGGGCCTTGATCAACGCCCGCGTCCCCGGGCACACCATCAGGCTCGTGCGGGCAGGGCAGGGGCCCCCGTTGGCCGCATTATAAGGGTGCGACTCCCAGTTCACGTAGTGGAAGAACGTATCCAGCGGCGTCAGCAAGACCCGCAGCCCGGCCTCTTCGCACAGCCCGAACAGATCGTCCCACGCCTGCACCATTTCCGGCACGAACCGCCCCGCCGGCTGCTCGAAATAGTGTTCCCCGGTCTGCGAATACTCCAGCATCAGCCGCAGGCACGTGACCCCGTGGTCCGCCAGCCATGCCAGGTGCGCGCGCACCACACCCAGGTCGCGCCGATGCAGCAGACCCTGGAACTCCACCCAGCTTATCGCATCGTTCTGCCCGATCGGCGTCCAGTCGGCCCCGGTCTCGGTGATGAAATACGGCGCACCGGGCGCACGCAGGATCCAGGGCAGCGGCATCCAGGACCAACGACGCAGCCGCCCGCCGGTTTTGCGCTACCCCAACGGCGGCTCCATCCCATGCCACCCCGTGTCCCGCTGATACGCGTCCGCCACCGCCATCACCCGCGCCTCCGCGAAGGGCCGCCCCACGATCTGCAGCCCGATCGGCAGCCCGTTCGGGTCGAACCCGCACGGCACGCTGATCGCCGGCAGCCCCAGGTAGTTGAATGGCCGCGTGGCCACCGAGACCGCCATGAACGTCGCTTCCGTCCCGGGCGGCCCCTGGTCGATGTCCGTCTCGTCCAGCGTGGGCAGGTTGGTCGGGATCCCCGGCAGCGCCAGCACGTCGACCGCCCCGAACACCTCCGCGGCGAAGGCCCGCAGGATCGGGCCGCGGGCCGACAGCGCCTCGATGTAATACGTCGCCGGGATCGCGTAGCCCGGGAACAGCCGGCCGCTCAGGTGCTGCGCGTAATCCTGCGGCTGCTCGCGCATCCACCGCGCATGGATCGTCGCTCCCTCGCACCGCGACATGATGGACACGTAGGCGCTGATCGCATCGATCAGCGGCAGCTCGATCGGGACGACGGTCGCGCCGCGCCCTGCCAGCACCCGCGCCGCCTCGGCGATCGCGTCGACGATCGGTGCGTCGCTGCCCATCAGCACGGTGTTCGTGACCAGCCCGACCCGCGTGCCCACCAGGGTGCCGGTCAGCGCCGTCTCGTAATCGGGCACCGCCTCCCGCGAGCAGGTCGGGTCCGCCGGGTCATGGCCCGCGATCACCGTCATGATCCGCGCGCAATCCCGCGCGGTCCGGGTCAGCGGCCCCACGTTGTCTGCGGAAAAGCTCAGCGGCATCACCCCCGCCCGGCTGACCCGCGTCTGCGTGGGCTTCAATCCCACGACCCCGCACGCCGAGGCCGGCAACCGTATCGACCCGCCGGTATCCGATCCCAGCGCCCCGAAGCAGAACCGCGCCGCGACGGCCGCGCCCGACCCGCTGGAGGACCCGCCCGTGATGTAGGGCAGGTTCCACGGGTTGTGGCAGCTTCCATGGTGCCGGTTGTGCCCCGTCGGGTTCTGCGCGAACTCCGCCATGTTCAGCCCGGCGAACGTGATCGACCCGGCCGCGTGCAGCCGCTCCAGCACCGTCGCCGTCTTGTCCGCCACCCACTGCCCGCGGATCATCGACCCGCAGGTGCTCACCTTGCCCGCCTGGTAGTACATGTCCTTGTGCGCCAGCGGCACGCCATGCAGGGGTCCGAGAGCGGCGCCGCTCGCCACCGCCTTGTCCGCCGCATGCGCCGCGGCCAGCGCGCCCTCGCGATCGATCCAGATGGTTGCGTTGACCTTGCCGTCATGCGCGTCGATCGCCGCCAGGCAGCTCTCCAGCAGCCCGACCGACGTGGCCTTGCCCGAGGCCACGGCGTCCGCGGCCTCGACCAGCGTCATCCCGTTCATGACGGCTCCTTGCACGCCTGCAGCGCCGCCTCGAAGCTGCTTGGCTCGTCTTCGAACCGCAGCCGATCGCGCTGGGCCTCGAATGCCTTGATGGTGTTGGCGAGGTCCGCGGCCAGCCGCCGCGCCGGGTCGTTGGGGGCGGTGATGCCGTGCCAGGTTGCGATATAGGCCTCGGTCTGCGCCAGGAACTCGTCCGCCATGCTGCCCTCTTTCAATACGCCGCGAACATCGCCGCGATCCGCTCCGGGTCCGACGTCACGGACAATGCCAGCGACAGCAATATCCGCGCCTTCTGCGGGTTGAGGTTGTCGGCGCTGATGAAGCCCAACGCCTTCGACTTCGCGCCCCGGTATACGCGCCCGCTGCCCGCCCGCGTCGATTGCACGACGATGACCCCCTGCCGCACCGCCTCTTCCAGCGCGTCGCAATCGGCAGGGGTGGGGAAGTTCGGCGCGAACCCCGCCGACACGATCCCCTTCGCCCCCGCCGCGACGAACGCCCGCACCGCCACCCCGTCCGACCCGGTATAAGCGTAGTTGATGTCCACCCGCGGCAGCCCGTCCATGCCTCTGATGTCGAACTCCGTGTCCGGCGCCCGCCGCCGCAACGGCGCCCGGTAGAACGACACGCGGTCCATGTCCGCGTGACCCAGAATGCCGAAATCGGGCGTCCGGAACGTCTGCAGCCGGAAGGTGCTGGTCTTCGTCACCTCGCGCGCCGCGTTGATCTCGTCATTCAGAACAACCAGCACGCCCATGCCGCGCGCCTCGGGGCAGCCTGCCGTCCGCACCGCGGCGATCAGGTTCATGCCCGCATCGGTGCCCAACGCGCTCGGCGGCCGCTGCGACCCCACGATCACGACGGGCACCGCGACCTTCACGGTCAGGTTCAGCATGTATGCCGTCTCTTCCAACGACGCCGTCCCGTGCCCGATGACGATGCCGTCGAGGTCCGGATGATCCGCCACCGCCTGGTCGCACGCCAGCACCAGCGCGCGCCAGTCGCCGAACCCGATCGCCGGGCTGATGATGTTCCGGTACCGGATCGGCACCACGTCGGCCACCAGCCCCAGTTCCGGGAACATCGCGACGATCTCGTCGGCATGCATCCGGTTGCCCGACGCCCCGTAATCCAGGACATCCAGCGGCCCGGCCCCGAGCGACGCGATCGTCCCCCCGGTGCCGATGAACGCGACCTTGGGCTTCAAGCCGCCTCGCTCCGCTCCTGGGCCGCGGCCAGCCGCTCCAGCACCAACGCCGTGTCCATCACGTCCCCGAACGTCGCGTAGAACGCCGCCAGCGACGCGTCGTGCTCCTGCCGGGTCGTGCTCGCGCACCCGTCGCTCACCATCACCGTCCGGAAGTCCAGCATCATCGCGTCCCGCGCGGAGCTTTCGCAGCACACGTTCGTCAGCGTCCCCGTGATCAGCACCGTGTCGATCC
>CAXTPG010000117.1:0-13136 GCA_964246015.1 uncultured Acetobacteraceae bacterium | reverse complement strand
GTCCTGCGTCCAGGCCTGGCCGATCAGGGCGGAGCCGATGACCTTGCCGTCCTTCAGGATCAGCGAGCCGCCGGCCTGAAAGGGCATGACGGCACCGGCGAGACCGGTGAAGCCGAGCGGCAGGGCGAGGCCGGTGACGAGGGTGAAGAGGACGATCAGGGTGATCGCCGGGCGAAGGTGTTGCATGCTCAGGCCACTCCGATGAGCGTCAGGATGAGGTCGATCAGCTTGATGCCGATGAAGGGGGCGATGAGGCCGCCGAGGCCGTAGACGAGGAGGTTGCGGCGCAGCAGGGCGGCGGCGCCGATGGGGGTGAACTTCACGCCGCGGAGGGCGAGGGGCACCAGGGCCACGATGATGAGGGCGTTGAAGATGACGGCGGAGAGGATGGCGCTCTGCGGGCTGGCCAGGTGCATGATGTTCAGCGCGCCGAGTTCCGGGTAGGTGGCGACGAAGATCGCCGGCAGGATCGCGAAGTATTTGCTGACGTCGTTGGCGATGCTGAAGGTGGTGAGCGAGCCGCGGGTGATCAGCAGCTGCTTGCCGATCTCGACGACCTCGATGAGCTTCGTGGGGTCGCTGTCGAGGTCGACCATGTTGCCGGCCTCGCGCGCGGCCTGGGTGCCGGTCTGCATGGCGACGCCGACGTCGGCCTGCGCGAGGGCGGGGGCGTCGTTGGTGCCGTCGCCGCACATGGCGACCAGGCGGCCCTCGGCCTGCACCCGGCGGATGTAGTCGAGCTTGTCCTGCGGGGTGGCCTGGGCGAGGAAGTCGTCGACGCCGGCCTCGGTCGCGATCGCGGCGGCGGTGACCTTGTTGTCGCCGGTGATCATGACGGTCTTGATGCCCATGGCGCGGAGGGCGGCGAAGCGGTCGCGGATGCCGGGCTTGACGATGTCCTTGAGTTCGATGACGCCCATCAGTTGCCCCCTTCCGTCACCGGGGTCGCGGAGGACGGCGAGGGGGGTGCCGCCGGCGCGGGCGATGCGGTCGACCGCTGCGGTGAAGGCGGGCGGGGCGGCGGTGCCGGAAAGGGCGAGGACGCTGTCGACAGCGCCCTTGCGCCAGCTTCGTCCGCCGGCGTCGAGGCCGCTGACGCGGGTGTTGGCGCTGAAGGGGACGACCGTCGCGCCTTCCGGACGTTCGGGCGCCAGGCCGTGGCGGTCGCGGACGTAGGCGAGGATGGAGCGGCCTTCGGGCGTGTCGTCGCCGAGGGAGGCGAGCACGGCGGCCTCGGCCAGCGTGCGCTCGTCGATGCCTGCCACGGGATACAGCCCGGCGGCGGCGCGGTTGCCGAAGGTGATGGTACCGGTCTTGTCGAGCAGGAGGGTGTCGACGTCGCCCGCGGCCTCGACGGCGCGGCCGGAGGTGGCGACGACGTTGAAGCGGATGAGGCGGTCCATGCCGGCGATGCCGATGGCCGAGAGCAGGCCGCCGATGGTTGTGGGGATGAGGGTGACGAAGAGGGCAACGAGGACGGGGACGCCGAGGTCGGTGCCCGAGTATTTGGCGAGGCCGACGAGGGTGACGGTCGCGATCAGGAAGATGATCGTGAGGCCGGCGAGGAGGATGTCGAGGGCGATCTCGTTGGGCGTCTTGCGGCGTTCGGCGCCTTCGACGAGGGCGATCATGCGGTCGATGAAGGTGGAGCCGGGTTCGGCGGTGATGCGGATGACGAGCCAGTCGGAGACGACCATGGTGCCGCCGGTGACGGCGCTGCGGTCGCCGCCGGCCTCGCGGATCACGGGGGCGCTTTCGCCGGTGATGGCGCTTTCGTTGACGCTGGCGACGCCTTCGACGATCTCGCCGTCGGAGGGGACGAGGTCGCCGGCCTCGACGACGACGAGGGTGCCGCGGCGCAGGTCGGGCGCCGGGGTTTCGGTCCAGCGGGCGCGGTCCTCGGGGCGGGCGATGACCTTGGCCATCGTGTCGCTGCGCGCGCGGCGCAGGCTTTCGGCGCGGGCGCGTCCGCGGCCCTCGGCGACGGCTTCGGCGAAGGTCGCGAACAGGACGGTGAGCCAGAGCCAGACGGCGATGGCGACGGGGAAGGCGGCGGGGGCCGACGTGGCCAGGTTGCGGATGGCGAGGATGGTGACGAGGATCGAGACGATCTCGGTCACGAAGATGACGGGGTTGCGGATCAGCTTGAGGGGATTGAGCTTCACGAACGCGTCGCGGGCGGCGCGGGCGATGATCGCGCCGTCGAACAGTGCGATGGTCTCGGCGGTGTTCTGCGAGGTCGGGGCCATGGTTCGTGTGTCCTAGAAGGTCTTGCCGGCGAGCATGACGAAGTGCTCGGCGATGGGCCCAAGGCTGAGGGCGGGCAGGAATTGCAGGCCGCCCATGATGAGGATCACGCCGATCAGGAGGCCGATGAACAGCGGGCCGTGCGTCGGGAAGGTGCCGGGGCTTTCCGCGAGCTTGGGCTTGGCGGCCAGGGAGCCGGCGATGGCGAGCACGGGGATCATGAAGGCGAAGCGCCCCAGGATCATGCAGGCGCCCAGGCCGTAATCCAGCAGCGGGGTGTCGGCGGTGAGGCCGGCGAAGGCGCTGCCGTTGTTGGCGGTGGCGGAGGTGAAGGCGTACAGCATCTCGCTCAGCCCATGCGGGCCGGCGTTTGCGAGCGAGGACACGCCGTTCTCCAGCACCAGGCAGAGCGAGGTGCCCCCGAGGATGCACAGCGGCAGAATGAGCACGGCGAGCATCGCCAGCTTGATCTCCCGGGCCTGCACCTTCTTGCCGAGATACTCGGGCGTGCGGCCCACCATCAGCCCGGCCACGAACACGGCCAGCAGGGCGAAGACGATGATGCCGTAGAGGCCCGAGCCGACGCCGCCGGGGATGACCTCGCCCAACTGCATCAGGAACAGCGGCACCAGGCCGCCCAGCGGGGTGAAGCTGTCGTGCATGGCGATGACGGCGCCGTCGGAGGTGGCTGTCGTGGTCACGGCGAAGAGCGAGGACATGGCGGTGCCGAAGCGGACGTCCTTGCCCTCCATGTTGCCCATGGCGGGATCGACGCCGAGGGCGGTCAGGAGGGGGTTGCCGCCGCCTTCCGCCGCGTAGCAGGCGACGACGAAGGCGACCATGAGGATGGCCATGGTCCAGAACAGGGCGAAGCCCTGGCGCTTGTCGCGGACGATGACGCCGAACGTCACGGTCAGGGCGAAGGGGATGACGATCTCGGACCAGGTCTCGACGATGTTGGACAGCGCGGTCGGGTTCTCGAACGGGTGGGCGGAGTTCACGTTGAAGAAGCCGCCGCCATTGGTGCCGAGCAGCTTGATCGCCTCCTGGAAGGCGACGGGGCCGAGGGCGATGGTCTGCTTCGCGCCATCCAGCGTGTCGGCGTCGACGGAACCGGCCATGGTCTGCGGCACGCCGCAGGCGATGAGGAAGACGGTGTAGACGAGGACGATGGGGAGCAGGACGTAGAGGGTGATGCGCGTGAGATCGACCCAGAAGTTGCCGAGGGTCTTGAGGCCGCCGCCGGCGAAGGCGCGGGCGACGACGGCGGCGGCGCTGATGCCGGCTGCGGCGGACAGGAAGTTGTGGACGGTCAGGCCCCACATCTGGGTGCCGTGCGAGAGCGTGGTTTCGCCCCCATAGGCCTGCCAGTTGGTGTTGGTGACGAAGCTGACGGCGGTGTTGAAGGCGAGCTTGGCGGAGACGGGCCCCTGGCCGGCCGGGTTGAAGGGCAGCATGTCCTGGACGCGCAGCATGACATACAGCAGCACGAAGTGGACGGCGCTGAGGACGATGAGGGCGGCGGCGTAGGTCTTCCAGCCCATCTGGGCCGGCGGGTCGACTCCGGCGAGGCGGTAGAAGCCGGCTTCGACCGGGGCCAGGAAGCGGGTGCGGCCTTGCAGGACGGAGGCGATGTACAGTCCCAGCGGCACGGCGGCCGCGAAGACGAGCGCCAGCACGAGCGCGATCTGCGCCCAGCCGATCAATGTCATGGCATGGTTCCTAGAAGTCTTCGGGGCGGACGAGCGCCCAGACGAGATAGATCAGCAGGCCGGCCGCGACGGCGGCGCCCAGGACGAGGTCGAACATGCGTCTAGATCCGGTCGCACAAGGCGGCGTAGCCGGCCATGAGGAGGATGCCCCCGGTGCCGAGCACGAGGACGATGAGGTCGGTCAAAGTCGGTTCTCCAGCAATCCCGGAGGGGTGTGCGCCCGATGGGCGTAAACGCGCGACGGCGAAGTGTGCGGTGCAGCATAAAGGGGGTGTAAACGCCGCTGGCCCGTAGCTTGCTTGGTTCTGCGGCAAACGGGAGCCCGCGATGACGCTGACACGACGCACCATGCTGGGCACGGCCGCATCCCTTGCCGCGGCCCCGGCCCTCGCCCAGTCCGGCTTCGACTGGCAGCGCCTGAAGGGCACCAGCATCGAGGTGCTGCTGGCCAAAAGCCCCCGCAGCGACTTCTTTCAGCGCGAACAGGCAGCGTTCGAGGCGCTGACCGGCATCAAGGTCGGCGCCGAGCAGATCCCCGAGCAGCAGCAGCGCCAGAAGATGGTCGTCGAGTTCGCCTCCGGCCGCACCAGCTTCGACGTCGCCTTCGTTGCGCCGCATGTGCACAAGCGGCTGACCGCGAAGGGCGGCTGGCTCGCGGATCTGCGGCCCATGATCGCGGACCCGAAGCTTACCGCTCCCGAGTTCGACGTGGCCGACTTCCCGGACGGGATCGTCCGCACCATGGCGCAGCGCGACGGCAGCCTGACGATGCTGCCGATCAACGTCGATCACTGGATCATGTTCACCAACGCGGCGCTGTTCGCGGCGCGTGGCGTGGAAGTGCCCGGCAGCTTTCCCGCGATCCTGGAGGCCGCGCGAAAGCTCAACGACCCGGCCCATGGCGTCGCCGGCTGCGTCATGCGCGGCCTGAAGAACGCCAACACGCTGGTGTGGGTCAGCATGCTGATCGGGTACGGCGTCGACGCGGTCGGCCCCGATGGGCGCCTGAACACGGACGGGCCGGAGGCGATCGAGGCGGCGAAGCTGTACCAGGCGCTGGCGCGGGAGGCCGGACCGGTGGGGATGGTGGGGTTCAACTGGCCGGAATGCCAGTCGAGCTTCGCGCAGGGCCGGGCGGCGATGTGGTTCGATACCAACGGCCTGTTCGTGCCGCTGGAGGATCCGACGCGGTCGAAGGTGGTGGGCCAGGTCGGGTATTCGGTGATGCCGCCGGGGCCGGTCGCGCACCGCGTGGGGTTGACGTCGGACGCGCTCGCGATTTCCGCCAGCAGCCGCAAGAAGGAGGCGGCGTGGCTGTATCTGCAATGGGCGGCGGGCAAGTCGATGCAGGCGCGGCAGTTGGCGGAGGGGATCGGCGCGCCGCCCCGCAGCTCCGCCTACGCGGCGCTTGCGGGGATGCCGGAGGCGAAGGTGAACCGGCGTTGGCTGGCCTGCGCGGAGGCGGCGGGGAAGCTGGCCTACCCGTCCCTGCCCGAGATCGTGGCGGTGACCGAGTTCCGCGACGTGTTCGGCATCGCGCTGGCGAACATGATCGGGGGCGCCGACGCGGCCACGGAGCTTCGGGCGGCGACGGCCGCGTTCAAGCCCATCCTGGAGCGCACGGAGGGCTGAGGCCCGCATACACCTTGCGTTAAGCGGGGCAGGGCAGGATGCGGTCCATACAAGATGAGGCCGCCCCGATGTCCCTGTCCCGCCGCGCCCTGATGCTCTCCGCCGCCCTGCTGTCGGCGCCCCATGTCGCACGCGCACAGGCGCGCCGGTTCCGGCTGGGCCACAACAACAGCACGGACAGCGTGCTGCATACCGCGTCGACGGTGTTCGCGGCGTCGCTGGCGAAGGAATCGGGGGGGCGGCTGCAGATCGACATCAGCCCGAACTCGACCCTTGGGACCGAGCTGCAGATGCTGAAGTCGGTGGCGGACGGCACGCTGGACCTCAGCATCGCGCCCGTGGGCACGACGGCGACGCTGGTGAAGGAGGTCGGCCTGGTCGAGACGCCGTACCTGTTCCGCGACGCTGCGCAGGCGCGGGCGGCGCTGGACGGGCCGCTGGGGCGGTCCTGCGCGGAGCTGCTGCGGCCGAAGGGCGTGGGCGTGCTGGCCTGGAGCGAGATCGGCGTGCGGCATATCACGGCGAACCGTCCGGTCCGCAACCCGGCCGAGCTGCGGGGCCTGCGGATCCGCGTGCCGGTGTCCGAGGTCATCCTCGAGAGCTTCAAGGTGATGGGCGCCAGCCCCGACATCCTCGCCTTCCCGCAACTGCCCGAGGCGCTGCGGACCGGCCGGTTCGAGGCGCAGGAGAACCCGGTCAACATCATCCTCGCGGCACAGCTCAGCCGGTTCCAGACGCACGTGTCGCTGACGGGGCACGCCTACACGGCCGGACCGATGCTGATCTCGGCCGACGTGTGGGACGAGCTGTCGGCCGAGGATCGCGCGGTCTTCGCTGCCGCGGCCCAGGCGGGCGCCGAGGCGAGCCGTGCGCACGCGATTCGGACGGAGACGGAGGGGCTGAAGACGCTGTCGGGCGCGGGGATGACGGTCGTGGAGGACGTCGACCGGCCGGCCTTCCTGAAGCTGGGCGAGTTGGCGATGGAGCATCTGGGCAAGAGCTACGGGGCCGATGCGGTTCGCCGGTTCCGCAGCGCGACCGCCTGAGCGGCGTGCCGATGCCGATACGCCTGCGTTTCCGGTCGATCCGGGCCCGGCTGCTGCTGGGGTTTTCGGCGGTCGTCGCGCTGCTGGGCGGGGCGTCGATCGCCGTGCTCGTCAGCTCGGACCGCGCCCGCGTTGCGGACGAGGCGCGGGGCGCCGCGTTTGCCCAGGTGTCGGCGATCGCTGGCCTGGATGAGCAGGTGGGGGCGGCGCGGCGGCTGCTCTCGGAGTTCCTGCGGTCGGGTGCGGCGTCCGACAATGCCGCGTTCCGCGCGAGCCTGGAGGCGTTGGATGCGGGATTGCGGAAGGCGGGGGTGGAGCAGGGGCTGGCGGGGCTGACCGCGGATGCGGAGGGGGCGATCGGCCGCCGTGCCGAGGCTGTCGCGGCGCTGTCGAACGCGGTCGGGACGATGCTGAGCCCGGTTGCGGCGTTGTCCGAGGTCGCGTCCCGGGCCGGCGGGCCGGCGGCGGCGCTGGCGCAGCGCATCTATGGGGAGGTGGCGACGGCGGCGCTGGCTGCGGGAGGGCTCGAGCGGGAGCATGGGCGGGAGGCGCTCATCCTGGCGCAGGCGTTGGACCAGACCGGGTCGCTGATGGGTGAGATCGGGCAGACGGAGGGCGCGTCGATGCGGCTGAAGCGGGTGGCGGGGGCGGCGCTGGAGGCGCAGCGGGGCGTCGCGGCGGCGCAGTCGGCGCTGGCCGAGGCGACGGGGGCTCGGCGGCGGGCGGTCGATGCGCTGGACGCCGGGTTGCGGGCGGTGGCGGAGCGGATGGCGGCCCAGCGGAACGACGCGGCCCGGCGGTTCGATGCGGCGTCCGAGCATGCGACGCGAGCGGCGGCGTTGCAGCGGCAGTTGCTGGGGGTGGGGACGGGTGTCGCGACGGTGCTGGCGATCGGGATCGCGCTGCTGGCCGCGCGTGGGATCACCCGGCCGTTGCAGGCGTTGCGCGGGGCGATGGACAGGATTGCGGCGGGGGCGCTGGAGACGGATGTGCCGGGGACGGCGCGGGGGGACGAGATCGGCGCCATGGCGCGGAGCGTGGCCGTGCTACGGGACGGCAACCGGCGCGTGCGGGAGCTGGAGGCGGAGGCGATGGCGGAGCGCGAGGCGGCGGAGCGGTCGCGGAAGGCGGCGATGCTGTCGGTGGCCGATGACTTCGAGCGGACGGTGGGGAGCGTGGCGCGGCAGATCGGCGATTCGACGGCCGGGCTGGGCAGGCTTGCTGCAGCGCTGGGTGCCACGGCCGGGCGGAGCCGCGAGGAGGCGATGGCGGCCGCCAGCAGTGCCGCGGGGGCGAGCGGGAACGTGACGACGATGGCGGCGTCGGCGCAGCAGATGGCGGCGTCCGTGAGCGAGATCTCGCGCCAGGTGGGGGCGACGGCGGCGACGGCCCGGCGGACCCTGGCCGCGGCCGGGGAGACTCAGGCGATCGTGCAGAGCCTGTCGGAGGCGGCGGACCGGATCGGGACCGTTGTGCATACGATCGGGGGGGTTGCGGCGCAGACCAACCTTCTGGCGCTGAATGCGACGATCGAGGCGGCGCGGGCGGGGGATGCGGGGAAGGGGTTTGCGGTGGTGGCCGGGGAGGTGAAGACGCTGGCCGGGCAGACGAGCACGGCGACGCACGAGATCGCGGCCCAGGTCGAGGCGATCCGCGCGGCGACGATGGATGCGGTCGCGAGCATCCGCGGGATTGCCGGGGTGATCGCGGAGATGGATGGGACGTCGGCGGCGATCGCTGCTGCGGTGGAGCAGCAGAGTGCGGCGACGCAGGAGATCGCGCGCAACGCGGCCGAAGCAGCGCGGGGCACGACGGACGTGAGTGCTCGCGTGGATGCGTTGTCGCGGGAGGCGGAGACGACGACGGATGCGATTACGACGCTGCACGGCGCCAATGCGGACGTGGTGCGGCAGGGGGAGGTCCTGGGGCGGGAGCTGGACGGGTTGCTGGGGCGGCTGCGGGCGGCTTAGGGGGGGCGGGCGCCGCGGGCCGCGTCGGAGAATGGGGCGTGTCGGGCACGCCTATCTGTCTCAGAGCCCGCTGATGGAGTCACCCATCATTGAGCGCCCGTTTTCGGCACGTCATGGCTTTGCTTGGCTGGCGGGACGCCGGCGCGACGTGATCGGGTCGCCGCAGCGTCAGAGTTGCTTTGCGTCGGACTCGAAGGATTTGCGGATCGCGGCGGTCGCCTTGTCGATGTCGGTCAGGAGCTTCTTGATTTCGTCGGCTGATTTCGTCGCATCCTCGGGCTTTTTGGAGGCTTGGGCCGTCAGCTTCTCCAACTCGGCGATGTCCTTCTTGAGGTCGCCGACGTCCTTGCCGAGGTTCTTGAACGCGGCCTCGGCCTTCTTCGTGTCCGGCTTGCCGCCGCCCTTGCCGCCACCCGCCGGTGCCTGTGCCATGTCAGCCTCCCCGTTTATACAGATGACGTTACGGCACCGCGGCGGCCGCTACCACGTAAATCAGCGGTTGCGGCGCCGGGTTCGTCAGGCTTCGAGGGCTGCGACGCCGGGCAGCGTCTTTCCTTCCAGCCATTCCAGGAATGCGCCGCCGGCGCTGCTGACGTAGCTCAAGCGGTCGGAGACGCCGGCGTGGCGGAGGGCGGAGACGGTGTCGCCGCCGCCGGCGACGCTGCGAAGGGTCCCTGCGACGGTCGCTTCGGCGACGGCCTGGGCGAGGGCGGTGGTGGCTGCGTCGAAGGGCGGGGTTTCGAAGGCGCCGAGCGGGCCGTTCCAGACCAGGGTCCGAAGGGCGGGCAGCCGGGCCTTCAACGCCGCGACAGTCGCCGGGCCAACGTCCAGCATCATGGCGTCGTGCGGAATGGCGTCGATGGCGACGGTTTCGGTAGGCGGGTTTGGTTTGAACTCGCGGGCGACGACGGCGTCTTCGGGCAGCACGACGGTGCAGTTGGCGGCGCGGGCCTGGTCCAGGATGTCGCGGGCGGTCGCGTGCATCTCCGCCTCCTGCAGGCTGCGGCCGACGTCGGTGCCCTGCGCGGCAAGGAAGGTGTTGGCCATCGCTCCGCCGATCACCAGCACGTCGACCCGGCGCGACAGGTTGCCCAGCAGCTCCAGCTTGGTCGAGACCTTGCTGCCTCCGACGATGGCCGCGACGGGGCGGGCCGGGGTGCCGAGCGCTGCGTCCAACGCCTCCAGCTCCTGCTGCATCAGGCGGCCCGCATAGGCGGGGATGAGGTGGGCGACGCCCTCGGTGCTGGCGTGGGCGCGGTGGGCGGCGGAGAAGGCGTCGTTGACGAAGAGGTCGGCATGGGCGGCGAGGGCCTGGGCGAAGGCCGGGTCGTTCGTCTCCTCGCCGGCGTGGAAGCGCGTGTTCTCCAGCACCAGGACGTCGCCGTCCCGCAGCGCGGCGATGGCGTGGGCGGCCGTGTCGCCGATGCAGTCCTCGGCGAAGGCGACGGGGCGGGCGAGGACTTCTGCGAGCGCCTCGGCCATCGGGCGCAGCGACATCTCGGGGACGCGCTTGCCTTTCGGGCGATCGAAGTGGCTGCACACCACCACCCGCGCGCCGGCGTCGGCGAGTTCGCGGATGGTGGGGCTGAGGCGTTCGATGCGGGTCGTGTCGGTGATCCGCCCGTCGCGGACGGGGACGTTGAGGTCGGCGCGCAGGAGTACGCGCTTCCCTCGGACGGCGACGCCGTCAAGCAGGCGGACCTTCACCCTTACAGGCTCCCGAACAGGGCCGCGGTGTCGGCCATGCGGTTCGAGAAGCCCCATTCGTTGTCGTACCAGCCCATGACGCGGGCCAGCTGACCGTCGACGACGGCGGTCTGCGTCGCGTCGAAGGTGCAGGAGGCGGGCTGGTGGTTGAAGTCGATGCTGACGAGCTTGTGGGTGTTGTAGTCGAGGATGCCCTTCATGGGGCCGGACGCGGCGGCCTTCATGGCGTCGTTGATCTGCTGGACGGTGGCCGCGTCGCGCAGGTTCACGTCGAGGCTCACGAGGCTGACGTTCGGGGTCGGGATGCGGATGGCGGTGCCGTCGAGCTTGCCCTTGAGTTCGGGCAGGACGAGGCCCACGGCCTTTGCGGCGCCGGTGCTGGTGGGGATTGCGCTGACCGCGGCGGCGCGGGCGCGGTGCAGGTCCTTGTGCAGCGTGTCGACGGTGTTCTGGTCGCCGGTGTAGGCGTGGATGGTGACCATATAGCCGCGCAGGATGCCGAAGCTGTCGTGCAGCACCTTGGCCATCGGCGCCAGGCAGTTGGTGGTGCAGGAGGCGTTGGAGATCACGGTCATGTCCTTCGTGATCACCTGGTGGTTGACGCCGTAGACGACCGTCGCGTCGACGCCGTCGGCGGGGGCGGAGATCAGCACCTTGCGCGCTCCGGCCCCCTGGATCAGCGCCATCGCCGAGTCCTTGGTGGTGAAGCGGCCCGTGCATTCCAGGGCGACGTCGACGCCCTGGTAGGGGACCTTGCCGGGTTCGCGCTCGGCGGTGACCTTCAGGGGGCCGTAGGTGCGGCCGTTGTGGTGGATGGTGATGCTGTCGCCGTTCACCTCGACCTCGCCGGGGAAGCGGCCGTGGACGCTGTCGAAGCGGAAGAGGTGGGCGTTGGCCTCGACGCTGCCGAGGTCGTTGATGGCGACCGGGACGACGTCGGTGCGCCCGCTCTCGACGATGGCGCGCAGCACCAGACGCCCGATGCGCCCGAACCCGTTGATGGCGACCTTCACGGCCATGGTTCTAATTTCCTTGTTGTGGAGGGGGTTGCAGCCGCTTCTTCACGGCCGAGGCGATGGCATCCGGCGTGATGCCGAAGTGCCGGAACAGGGTCTCGGCCGGGGCGCTGGCGCCGAAGCCGGTCATGCCGACGAAGATGCCGTCGGGGCCGAGCCAGCGTTCCCAGCCGAAGCCGCACGCGGCCTCGATGCCCACGCGCAGCACGGCGCCGAGGATGGGCGCGCGGGTCGCTTCGTCGAGGGTGGCGAACAGCTCCCAGCAGGGGAGGGAGACGACGGCGGCGGGGATGCCGTCCTCGGCCAGGAGGCGGCGGGCCTCGACGGCGACGGCGACTTCGCTGCCGGTGGCGATCAGGGTGACCTGGCGGGGGCCGTCGGCCTCCGCCAGCACATAGCCGCCGCGGGCACACCGGTTCTCCCCGGCGTCGGCGCGCAGCGACGGCACGGCCTGGCGGGAGAGCACCAGCAGGCTGGGGCCGTCGGCCCGGCGCAACGCGAGTTCCCAGCATTCCGCGGTTTCCATCGCGTCGGCCGGGCGCATGACGAACAGGCCGGGCATGGCGCGGAGGGAGGCCAGGTGCTCGATGGGCTGGTGGGTCGGGCCGTCCTCGCCGAGGCCGATGCTGTCATGCGTGAGGACGTGGATGACGCGCTGGCGCATCAGGGCGGCGAGGCGCAGCGCGGGGCGCATGTAGTCGGTGAAGACGAAGAAGGTGCCGGCATAGGGCACCAGGCCGCCGTGCAGGGCCATGCCGTTGAGGCACGCGGCCATGGCGTGCTCGCGGATGCCGTAATGGACGTAGCGGCCGGCATAGCTTCCGGGGGTGACGGGGGCCATGCCGCGCGCGAGGGTGAGGTTGGAGCCGGTGAGATCGGCGGAGCCGCCGACGAGTTCGGGGATGGCGGCGGCGAGGATGTCGAGGGCGAGCTGGCTGCTTTGCCGGGTGGCGAGGGCGGGGCGGGTCTCGGCGAGCTCCGCCTTCAGGGCGGCGGCGGCTTCGTGCCAGGTTTCGGGCAGGCGGCCGGCGGTGACACGGTCGAACTCGGCGCGGAGGGGGTGGTTGGCGAGGCGCTTCAACCAGGCGCGCCGGGCGGTGGTGCCGCGGGCCCCGGCGCGCTGCCAGCGTTCGGCGAGATCGGCGGGGATCTCGAAGGGGGGGTGGTGCCAGTCGAGCGCGGCCTTTGCGGCTTCGGATTCGGTCTCGCCCAGGGGGCTGCCATGGACGGCGGCGGTTCCGGCCTTGGTGGGGGCGGCGAAGCCGATGATGGTGCGGCAGGCGATGAGGGTCGGCTTCTTGGAGCGGGCGGCCAGCGACAGGGCGGCCGCGATGTCCCCGGGTTCGTGGCCGTTGACGCGCTTCGTGGTCCAGCCGGCGGCGGCGAAGCGCTTCAGCGTGTCGTCGGATTGGCTGAGCGCAGTGTCGCCGTCGATCGAGACGCTGTTGTCGTCCCAGAGGACGGTGAGCTTCTCCAGGCGCAGGTGCCCGGCCAGGCACGCGGCCTCGTGGCTCACGCCCTCCATCAGGTCCCCGTCGGAGGCGACGACCCAGGTGCGGTGATCGACGAGGCTGCGGCCGAAGCGGGCGGCCATCATGCGTTCGGCCAGCGCCATGCCGACGGCGGTGGCGAAGCCCTGGCCGAGGGGGCCGGTGGTGGTTTCGATGGCGGGGTGCTCGCCGAACTCGGGGTGCCCGGCGGCGGGGCTGTCGAGCTGGCGGAAGCGGCGGAGGTCCTCGATGCCCATGCCGGCGTGGCCGGTCAGGTGCAGCAGGGCATAGAGCAGCATCGACCCGTGCCCGGCCG
>CAXTPG010000116.1:10659-13317 GCA_964246015.1 uncultured Acetobacteraceae bacterium | reverse complement strand
CTCCAACCTCGGCGCCGCCCACATGGCCCAGGCCGTCGGCGGCGAGCGCCAGCGCTCCTGGCTGCAGGCCATGGGCATGTTCGGCCGTATCGGCGTCGAACTCCCCGAAGCCGGCCAACCCATCGTCCAGCGCGCCGAGAACTGGAAAGAGATCGCGACCATGACCGTGGGCTTCGGCCACGGCATCGCGGTCAGCCCCCTGCACGTCGTCCGCGGCACCGCCGCCATCGCCAACGGCGGCATCGTCCTGCGCCCCACCATCCTCGCCCCCGAACCCGGCATGGCCGCCCGCGAGGGCACCCGCGTCATGCAGCAATCCACCAGCGACACGATGCGCAAGCTGATGCGCCTGGTCGTCACCGACGGCTACGGCAAGCCCGCCGACGTCCCCGGCTACTTCGTCGGCGGCAAGACCGGCACCGCGGAAAAGACCGCCGCAAAAGGCTACAAGAAGCACGCCAACATCAGCGCCTTCATGAGCGTCTTCCCCATGAACGCCCCCCGCTACGCCGTCTATTTCATGCTCGACGAGCCCAAGGGCAACGCGAGCACCGGCGGCTACTCCACCGCGGGCGCCGTCTCCGCCCCCGGCGCCGGCCGGGTCATCGCCCGCATCGGCCCCATGCTGGGCCTGATGCCGGAGACCACGACCGCCGCCGCCACCCAGGCGACGCTCACCATGCCCATGTCCGTCGCCCGCCCCGCCGGCTGGCGCGACACCCCCATGGCCCGCACGCCGTCGCCCCCCGCCCCGGCCCCCGCCGCCTCCCCACCCCCCCGCGAGGCCCCGCGCCAGCGCGAGGCCCTCCTTGCCCCCACTCGCTGACATGCTGGCCGAGCTGGAACTGCCCCCGATCACCGGCCTCACCGCCGACAGCCGCCAGGTTCGCCCCGGCATGCTCTACGCCGCCCTCCCTGGCGCCCGCGTCGACGGCCGCGCCTTCATCGCCCAGGCCGTCGCCCGCGGCGCCGCCGCCGTGCTGGCCCCGAGCGGCACCACCTGGCCCGCCGGCGTCCCCGCACGCCCCATGGCCCTCGCCGCCGAACCCCGCGCCACCCTGGCCCGCCTCGCCGCCGCCTTCGCCGGCCCGCAGCCCGAAGCCATCGTCGCCATCACCGGCACCAACGGCAAGACCAGCACCGCCGACTTCCTCCGCCAGCTCCTCACCCTCGCCGGCCGCAACGCCGCCAGCCTGGGCACCCTGGGCCTTCTTCTCCCTCTCCCATCGGGAGAGGACCGGGGTGAGGGCCTGCCACAAGCACAAACGTCCCTCACCACCCCCGACCCCATCCACCTCGCCCAAACCCTCGCCGCCCTGAAGCGCCAAGGCATCGAGGCAGTCGCGCTCGAAGCCAGCTCCCACGGCCTCGCCCAGCACCGCCTCGACGGCGTCACCCTCGCCGCCGCCGCCTTCACGAACCTGACCCGCGACCACCTCGACTACCACCGCACCCTCCCCGCCTACCGCGCCGCCAAACTCCGCCTGTTCGCCGACCTGCTGCCCGAGGCGGCCCCCGCCTTCGCCAGCACCGCGCTCGATGCCGAGACCCTCGCCGAACTCCGCGCGATCACCGCCCGCCGCCGCCAGCCGCTCCACCTCGTCGGCGCCGGCGGCACACGCTTCGACCTGCTCTCCGCCGCCCCCCACCCCGGCGGCCAGACCCTCCACATCGCCGGCCACGCCCCCATCGACCTCCCCCTCCCCGGCCGCTTCCAGGCCGACAACGCCCTCCTCGCCGCCGCCCTCGCCGCCGCCCTCGGCGTCCCCGCCCCCCTCGACTTCCTCCCCCGCCTCGCCGGCGTCCGCGGCCGCATGGAGCTGGCAGCCGAACCCGAAGGCGCCGCCGCCTACGTCGACTACGCCCACACCCCCGACGCGCTGGAGCGCCTGCTGCTCGCGCTCCGCCCCCACACGAAGGGCCGCCTGATCCTCGTCTTCGGCGCCGGCGGCGACCGCGACCCCGGCAAGCGCCCGCTGATGGGCGACGTCGCCCGCCGCCTGTCCGACCACGCCATCGTCACCGACGACAACCCCCGCAGCGAAGACCCGGCCGCCATCCGTGCCGCCATCCGCGCCGCCCACCCCGACGCCACGGACATCGGCGACCGCGCCGAAGCCATCGCCCACGCCCTCGCCCTCCTCCGCCCCGGCGACGTCCTGGCCGTCGCCGGCAAAGGCCACGAAGCCGGCCAGACGATCGGCCAGACAACCCACCCCTTCGACGACGCCGAAACCATCAGACGCCTCGCAAAAAAGCCCTCTCCCCTCGGGAGAGGGTTGAGTGAGGGCCTGCCGCCCGCTCCCGGGCCAGCCCATGAAGACGGCACGCCATGACCCTCTGGCCCGCCCACGACCTCGTCGAAGCCACCGCCGGCACCATGCCCGTCCCCTTCGACGCGACCGGCATCAGCATCGACACCCGCACCCTCCAGCCCGGAGACCTCTTCGTCGCCCTCGTCGCCGAAACGGACGGCCACGCCTACGCGGCCGACGCCCTCCGCCGCGGCGCCGCCGGCGTCCTCATCCACCACGACACCCCCCTTCCGCCCGGAGCCCCCACCCTCCGCGTCCCCGACACCCTCGCGGCCCTCACGGCCCTGGGCCGCCATGCCCGCGCCCGCTTCCGGGGCCGGGTCGTCGCCATCACCGGCAGCGT
>CAXTPG010000116.1:6216-10649 GCA_964246015.1 uncultured Acetobacteraceae bacterium | reverse complement strand
CGACGACGAAGGAGATGCTCCGCTCCGCCCTCTCCGTATTCGGCCCCACCCATGCCGCGCACGCCAGCTACAACAACCACTGGGGCGTTCCTCTCACCCTCGCCCGCACCCCCCCGGACGCCGCCTTCGCCGTCATCGAGATCGGCATGAACGCCCCCGGAGAGATCCTCCCCCTCGCCCGCCTCGCCCGCCCCCACGTCGCGGTCATCACCGCCATCGCGGCCGCCCACATCGGCCACCTGGGCAGCCTCGACGCCATCGCCGACGAGAAAGCCACCCTCCTGCAAGGCCTCGAGCCCGGCGGAACCGCCGTGCTCCCCATCAACAGCGACCGGTTCGGCCGCCTGCTCGGCAACACGCAAATGAGCAAAGCGATCGGTACGTCATCCCCGGGCTTGACCCGGGGACCTCGTGCCAGCGTGAACGCCGAAACTCCAAGGCACGAGATCGCCGGGTCAAGCCCGGGGATGACGAACGAGGGCGAAGAACGCGCAATCCTCACCTTCGGCAGCAACCCCGCCGCCACCATCTGCCTCCTCTCCCACCCCCCCGTTCACGCAATCGTTCAAGGCGCCGAACTCACCTTCCATCTCCAGGCCCCCGGCGCCCACATGGCCTCCAACGCCCTCGCCGCCCTAGGCGCCGTCGCCGCCCTGGGGCTCGACCCCGCCCGAGCCGCCCACGCCCTCGAATCCTTCACCCCCGGCCCCGGCCGCGGCCAGCAGCGCCGCATCGTCGGCAACCAGGTGCTGCTGCTCGACGAAAGCTACAACGCATCCTCCGCCTCCGTCCGCGCCGCACTCGCCGTCCTCGCCACCCTCCCCGCCACAAGACGCCTCGCCGTCCTCGGCGACATGCTCGAACTCGGCGCGTTCGGCGAAAGTGAACATGCCGGCCTCGCCCCCGATGTGGCAAACGCCGCTGACTTGCTCTATGCGTGCGGCCCCCTGACCCGGTCGCTGTTCGACCGGGTGCCGCCCCGCCTCCGCGCCGCCCATACGGACACGTCGGAGGCCCTGGCCCCCATCGTCGCCGCCGCCATCCGGCCCGGCGATGCGGTGCTGGTCAAGGGCAGCCTCGGCAGCCGGATGCGGGTCGTCGTGCGCGCGCTGGAAGCCGCCAGCTTCGAAGGACCCGGCTAGTGCTGTTCAACCTCGCCCGCGGCTTCGCCGACCAGTTCATCCTGGCGAACCTGTTCCGCTACATCACCTTCCGCTCCGGCGCCGCCTGCCTCACGGCACTCGTCCTCAGCCTCCTGCTCGGACCCATGGTCATCCGCTGGCTGAAATCCGTCCAGAACGGCGGCCAGCCCATCCGCGAGGACGGCCCGGCCCGCCACCTGATCGAGAAGAAGGGCACCCCCACCATGGGCGGCGTCCTCATCCTCGTCTCCCTCACCTTCTCCACCCTGCTCTGGGCCGACCTCCGCAACGGCTATGTCTGGGCGGTGCTGCTGCTCACCCTCGGCTACGGCGGCATCGGCTTCATGGACGACTACCTGAAGCTCTCCCGCCGCAACACCAAGGGCGTCTCCGCCCGCACGAAGCTGATCGCCCAGGTCGTCATGGGCCTCGCCTGCGCCATCGCCATCGCCATGCTGACCCGCGGGCCCCTCGGCACCGGCCTCACCATCCCGGTGTTCAAGGAGGTGCTGATCCCCCTCGGCTTCGCGTTCCCGCTGGTCGGCATGTTCGTCATGATCGGGGCCAGCAACGCCGTGAACCTGACCGACGGGCTGGACGGACTCGCCATCGTCCCCACCATCATCGCCGCCAGCGTGTTCGCCCTCATCGCCTACCTCGTCGGCAACCGCGTCTTCGCCGACTACCTGCAACTGCACCCCGTCGCCGGCGTCGGCGAGCTGGGCGTGTTCCTCGCCGCCCTCGTCGGCGCCGGCCTCGGCTTCCTCTGGTTCAACGCCCCCCCCGCCGCCGTCTTCATGGGCGACACCGGCAGCCTCGCCCTTGGCGGCGCCCTCGGCGCCGTCGCCGTCGCGACGAAGCACGAGGTCGTCCTCGCCATCGTCGGCGGCCTGTTCGTGGTCGAGACGGTGTCCGTCATCATCCAGGTCTTCTGGTTCAAGCGGACCGGCCGCCGGGTCTTCCTGATGGCCCCGCTGCACCACCACTATGAAAAGAAGGGCTGGTCGGAACCCACGATCGTCATCCGCTTCTGGATCGTCTCCATGATCCTGGCCCTCGTCGGCCTCGCCACGTTGAAGATCCGATGACGCACCCCCCCTCCGCAAACCTCTTCACCGGCCGCCGCTACGCCGTCGTCGGCCTCGGCCGCAACGGCCTGCCCGCGGCACGGGCCCTGGCCGCCCTGGGCGCCGACGTGGTGGTCTGGGACGACAAGGCGGAGTCGCGGGCGAAGGCCGGCCTGCGTCTCTATGACCCGACGCAGGGACTGCGCGGCTTCGACGCCCTGGTGCTCAGCCCCGGCATTCCGCATCTGCTGCCGGCGCCGCACCCCTCGGCACTGGCGGCGCGCGAGGCGGGGATCCCCATCCTCTCGGACGCCGAGCTGCTGTTCCAGGCCGTGCGCGCCAGCGGCAGCCGCGCCCGCTTCGTCGGCATCACCGGCACCAACGGCAAGAGCACCACGACCGCCCTCCTCGCCCACATCCTCCAAGGCGCTGGCGTGGACTCGGCGGCCGGCGGCAACCTGGGCACCGCCGCACTCGCCTTGCCCCTGCTGGGCGACGGCGGCGTCTATGTGCTGGAGATGTCGTCCTACATGCTGGAGCGCCTGACCACCCTGCGCTTCGACGCCGCCGCGCTGCTCAACCTCGGCCCCGACCACATCGACCGCCACGGCGACATGGACGGCTACGTCCGCGCCAAGCTCCACGTCTTCGACCGCCAGCAACAAGGCGACACCGCCGTCTTCGGCATCGACGACGCCGCCACACGTGCCCTCGTCACCCCCGCCGCCGTCACCGTCTCGGGCGAGCAGCCCGCCACCATCTGGTGCGACGGCGCCATGCTGCGCGACGCCGACGGCCCCATCCTGCCCATGATCGAGGCCCCCGCCCTCCCCGGTCCCCACAACGCGCAGAACGCCGCCGCCGCCACCGCCCTCGCCCGCGCCCTGGGCGTGCCGGACGACGCCATTGCCGCCGGCATCGCCTCCTACCCCGGCCTGCCCCACCGCCAGCAGCGCATAGCCTGCATCGACGGGATCGCATGGATCAACGACAGCAAGGCCACCAACGCCGACGCCGCAGCCCGCGCCCTGGCCTGCTACGACCGTATCGTCTGGATCGCCGGCGGCACCGCGAAAGAGGGCGGCATCGAATCCCTCGCCCCCTTCTTCCCCCGCATCGCCCACGCCCTGCTCATCGGCCGCGACGCCGAAATCCTGGCACGCACCCTCAAGGCCGCCGGGGTCGAGCACTCCATCGCCGGCTGCCTCGAACTCGCCGTCGCCTCCGCCTGGCTGATCGCCCGGGGCGACCAGGTCCCCACCGTCCTGCTCTCCCCCGCCTGCGCGAGCTGGGACCAGTTCACCGGCTTCGACGCCCGCGGCGACCGCTTCCGCGACCTCGTCCTGACCGAGATCGTCCCCCTTTTCCGGGGCTCCCCCTGATGCCCGCCCTCTCCCGCGCCGATACCTCCGTCCTCGGCCGCTGGTGGTGGACCGTCGACCGCTGGACCCTGTTCGCCATCGCCGCTCTCATCGGCTTCGGCTACGTCATGATGCTCGCCGCCTCTCCCGCCGTCGCCGAGCGCATCAAGCAGTCCCGCGACGTCTTTATCCTCAAGCAGGTCGTGTTCCTCGCCCTCGCCGGCCTCGTCGTCGTCGGCGTCTCGCTGCTGTCGCCCCGCGGGGTCCGCCGCCTCGCCCTTCTCGGCTGCCTCGGCGCCATCCTGCTCACCGCCGCCACCATGGTCATCGGCACCGAGATCAAGGGCGCCCGCCGCTGGATCTCCCTCCCCGGCATGTCCCTGCAGCCCAGCGAGTTCCTGAAACCCTGCTTCGCCGTTGTCACCGCCTGGCTGCTCAGCGAGGGCGCCCGAAGCCGACGCTTCCCAGGCATGCTCGCCGCCGGCGCCGTCTTCGTCCTCATCGCCCTGCTGCTCAAGGCCCAGCCCGACATGGGCATGCTCGCCGTCGTCGGCTGCGTCTTCTTCGTCCAGCTCTTCGTCGGCGGCCTCAACATCCTGCTCGTCGGCCTCGCCGGCGGCGGCATCATCGCGGCCGCCATCGGCGCCTACACCTTCTTCCCCCACGTCCGCAGCCGCGTCACCCGCTTCCTCGACCCGGCCTCCGGCGACAGCTACCAGGTCACCACCGCGCTCGAGGCCTTCGGCAACGGCGGCCTGCTGGGCCGCGGCCCCGGCGAAGGCCGCGTGAAGGACGTCCTCCCCGACGCCCACGCCGACTTCGTCTTCGCCGTCATGGGCGAGGAGTTCGGCCTCGTCATCTGC
>CAXTPG010000116.1:0-6116 GCA_964246015.1 uncultured Acetobacteraceae bacterium | reverse complement strand
CCACGCCGACTTCGTCTTCGCCGTCATGGGCGAGGAGTTCGGCCTCGTCATCTGCTTCCTCGTCCTCTGCCTGTTCGGCTTCATCGTCCTGCGCGGCCTGCTGCGCCTGCTCGCCGAACAGGATCTCTTCATTGTGCTGGCCGCCACCGGCCTCGTCACCAGCTTCGGCCTGCAGAGCTTCGTCAACATGGCCAGCTCGCTACACCTGATCCCCACCAAGGGCATGACCCTCCCCTTCGTCTCCTACGGCGGCTCCTCCGTCCTCGCCGTCGCCCTCGGCATCGGCATGCTGCTGGCCCTGACCCGCCGCCGCACAAGAATGGAGGCCACCCAATGATGGCCATGCACGCCGAAAAGCCCTCTCCCCTCGGGAGAGGGTTGGGTGAGGGCCTGCCGTCTGCTCAGGGCCAGACGGGTACGGACGCCACGCCCTCACCCCAGCCCTCTCCCGATGGGAGAGGGAGCAGGTCGCCGATCGTCCTCGCCGCGGGCGGCACCGGCGGCCACTTCTTCCCCGCCGAAGCCCTCGCCGCCGAGCTCACCGCCCGCGGCCACCGCGTCATCCTCATGACCGACGCCCGCAGCGGCGCCCTCACGTCGGAAGCCTTCCAGCCGCGGGACACCCACGTCCTGAAAGGCGCCGGCATCGCCGGCCGCGGCCCGGTCCGCGCCGCCCGCGCCGCCATGGCCCTCGCCGCCGGCACGATCCAGGCCCGCCGGCTTCTCCGTACCCTCCACCCCGCCGTCATCGTCGGCTTCGGCGGCTACCCGTGCATCCCCCCCATCCTCGCCGCCCGCACCCTGCGCCACCGCCCGGCGATCATCCTGCACGAGCAGAACGCCGTGCTCGGCCGGGCCAACCGCGCGCTGTCCCGTTGCGCCGCCCACCTGGCGCTCGGCATGGCCGACACCCGCCGGCTGCCCCACGTCACCCATTCCGTCGTCGGCAACCCCGTCCGCCCCGCCATCCAGGCCCTGGCCGCAGCCCCCTACGTGCCCCCGGCCGACGACGAGCCCATCCGCCTGCTGGTCACCGGCGGCAGCCTCGGCGCCCGCGTGTTCAGCGACGCCGTCCCCGCCGCCATCGCCCTCCTCCCCGCCCCCCTCCGCGCCCGCCTCCGCATCGTGCAGCAATGCCGGGCCGAGGACCTGGACCGGGTCAGCGAAGCCTACGCCGCCCTCGCCATCCCCGCCGACCTGTCGACGTTCTTCCCCGACATGGCCGCCCGCCTCGCCGACGCCCACTTCGTCGTCGCCCGCGCCGGCGCCAGCACGGTCGCCGAGATCGCCGCAATCGGCCGTCCCGCCCTCCTCGTCCCTCTTCCCGGCGCCATCGACGGCCACCAGGCCCACAACGCCGCCAGCATCGACGCCGACCTGCTGGACCAGGCGGAGTTCGAGCACGCCCCCGCCATCCTGGCCGACATGCTTTTGTCACGCTTGTCCTGCCCCGACATGCTCGCCATGAAGGCCCACGCCGTCGCCGCCCACGGCCGGCCCCACGCAGCCCAGGCCCTCGCAGACCTGGTCGAACGCCTTGCGTTCGCACAGACCGGCGAAAGCCCCGCAAGGAATACACCATGAGGGCCCTCCCGCTCGGCATCGGCACCATCCACTTCGTCGGCATCGGCGGCATCGGCATGTCCGGCATCGCCGAGGTCCTGCACACGCTCGGCTACGCGGTCCAGGGCAGCGACATCGCCGACGGCGCCAACGTCCGCCGCCTCCGGGACGCCGGCATCCCCGTCGCCATCGGCCACGACGCCACCCACGTCGCCAATGCCCAGGTCGTCGTCACCAGCACCGCCGTGAAACCCGACAACCCCGAGGTGACAGCCGCCCGCGCCCGCCTTGTGCCCGTCGTCCGCCGGGCCGAGATGCTGGCCGAACTCATGCGTCTCCGCTGGGCCATCGCCGTCGGCGGCACCCACGGCAAGACCACCACCACCAGCCTCGTCGCCTGCGTGCTGGAAGCCGCCGGCCTCGACCCCACCGTCATCAACGGCGGCATCATCAACGCCTATGGCAGCAACACCCGCCTCGGCGAGGGCGAATGGATGGTCGTGGAGGCCGACGAAAGCGACGGCAGCTTCCTCCGCCTTCCCGCCACCATCGCGATCGTGACCAACATGGACCCCGAACACCTCGACCACTGGGGCACCGCCGAGGCGATGGTCGCCGGCTACGACCAGTTCGTCGCCAACGTCCCCTTCTACGGGTTCGCCGTCCTCTGCATCGACCACCCCGGCGTCCAGGCCATGATCCCCCGCCTGTCCGACCGACGCATCGTCACCTACGGCTTCTCCCCCCAGGCCGACGTCCGCGCCGAACGCCTCGTCAGCGACAAGCTGGGCGCGACGTTCGAGGTTGTGGTCACCGACCGCGCCCGCCGCAGCACCCGCCGCATGGGACCCTTCCGCCTGCCCATGCTCGGCAGTCACAACGTCCAGAACGCCCTCGCCGCCATCGCCGTAGGGATCGAGATGGACGTCAGCGACGCCACCCTCCGCACCGCCTTCGCCGGCTTCCGCGGCGTGAAGCGCCGCTTCACCAAGACAGGCGAGAGCGGCGGCATCACCGTCATCGACGACTACGGCCACCACCCCGTGGAGATCGCCGCCGTCCTCAAGGCCGCCCGCCAGGCCGGCGCGCGGGACGTCGTCGCCATCGTCCAGCCCCACCGCTACTCCCGCCTTGCCTCCCTGTTCACCGAGTTCTGCACCTGCATGAACGACGCCGGCACCGTCATCGTCGCAGACATCTACGCCGCCGGCGAGGCCCCGATCCCGGGCGTCACCCGCGACGCCCTCGTCGACGGCCTCCGCGCCAGCGGCCACCGCAGCGTCGTCCCCCTCCCCGCTCCCGAGCACCTGGCCGAGATGGTCCACGCCATCGCCAAGCCCGGCGACTTCGTCGTCTGCCTCGGCGCCGGCAACATCACCCAATGGGCCGGCGCCCTCCCCGAACAACTCGCCAATCTCCAGACCGCCGGCCGGAGGAGCGCATGACCCCCGCCCCCACCCGGACACCCCGCCCATGAGCGCCGCCTTCGCCGCGGTCCACCTCACGGACCGCCTGCCCACCATCGCCGGCCGCGTCCAGGCCGACGCGCCGCTCGGCCCCACAACCTGGTTCCGCGTCGGCGGCCCGGCCGAAGCCCTCGTCCGCCCCGCCAGCGCCCTCGACCTCGCGCGCTTCCTCGCGCGCCTGCCGCAGGACATGCCCGTCACCATCCTCGGCGCCGCATCCAACGTCATCGTCCGTGACGGCGGCATCGCCGGCGTCGTCATCCGCCTCGCCCGCGGCTTCAACGACATCAAGGTGGAACCGGACGGCGTCGTCGCCGGCGCCGCCTGCCTCGACGCGACCGTCGCCGAATACGCGGCCTCCGCCGGGTTGGCCGGGCTCGAGTTCCTGTCGGGCATCCCCGGCGCCGTCGGCGGTGCCGTCGCCATGAACGCCGGCGCCTATGGCGGCGACGTCGCCACCTGCCTCGACTGGGCGGAGTTCGTCACCCGCTCCGGCGACCAGGTCCGCCTCCCCGCCGCGGGCCTCGCCTTCGCCTACCGCCACGCGCAACTCCCCCCCGGCGCCATCTGCGTCCGCGCCCGCTTCCGCGCCACCCCCGGCGACCGCGTCACCATCGCCGGCCGCATGGCCGAGATCCGCAACAGCCGCGAAGCCACCCAACCCGTCCGCGCCCGCACCGGCGGCAGCACCTTCCGCAACCCAGACGGCCAGCGCGCGTGGGAACTGATCGACGCCGCCGGCGGGCGCGGCCTCGTCCGCGGCGCCGCCCAGGTCAGCGAGAAGCACTGCAACTTCCTGCTCAACAACGGCGGTGCCACCGCCGCCGACCTCGAAGGCCTGGGCGAGGAACTGCGCCGGCGCGTCATGGAGACCAGCGGCGTGAACCTCGAATGGGAAATCAAGCGCATCGGCATTCCCGGCGCCACGCCCTGGAGGCTGCTGTGAAGCCCCCGGCGTTCAACAAGGTTGCCGTCCTCTATGGCGGCATGTCCGCCGAACGCGAGGTCAGCCTCTCCTCCGGCCGCCAGGTCGTCGCCGCCCTCCGCGAAGCAGGCTTCGACGTCACCCCCGTGCTCGTCGGCGACGATCTCGGCGCCGTGCTCGCCGCACTCGACCCCCGCCCCGACGCCGTCTTCAACGCCCTCCACGGCCGCTATGGCGAGGACGGCGCAATCCAGGGCGTGCTCGACTGGCTCGGCATCCCCTACACCCACTCCGGCGTCCGCGCCTCGGCGCTCGCCATGGACAAGCAGGCAGCCAAGGCCGTCTTCGCCGCCGCCGGCCTCCCCGTCGCCCGCGGCCGCGTCGTCGACGTCGCAGCCCTCGAACACGCCGACCCCCTCCCCCTCCCCTACGTCGTCAAGCCCCTCAACGAAGGCAGCTCCGTCGGCGTCGAGATCCTGCACGAAGGCTCCAACCGCCGCGCCGAGATCGCCCGCGCCTGGCGCTTCGGCCCGGAGGCGATGGTCGAGGAGTTCATCCCCGGCCGCGAGCTGACCGTCGCCGTCATGGGCGACCGCGCCCTCGCCGTCACCGAGATCCGCGCCCAGGCCGGCGCCTTCTACGACTACGAGAGCAAGTACGGCGACGGCGGCAGCACCCACCAGATCCCCGCCGCCGTGCACCCCGAAACCTACGCCCGCGCCATGGAAGTGGCCCTCGCCGCCCACCGCGCCCTGGGCTGCCGCGGCGCCACCCGCGCCGACCTGCGCTACGACGACACCGAAGGCGAACCCGGCCGCCTCGTGCTGCTCGAGGTCAACACCCAGCCCGGCCTTACCCCCACCAGCCTCCTGCCCGAACAGGCCGCGCACCTGGGAATCCCCTTCCCCGCCCTGTGCGCCTGGATGGTGGAGCACGCGACATGCCGCGTGTGATCGCCGCCGACCGCCCCCGCGCGCCCATGCGCACCCCCGCCAAGCCCCCCCGCCCGGTCGGTGGCAAGATGGGCGGCGACCGCCCCGGCCGCTTCAGCCTCATGTGGCGTCGCCAGCGCCGCCTCATCCGCCCCACGCTCTGGGCCATCCTCGCCGTCGTCGCCGTCGGCGGCGTCGCCAGCCTCGTCCGCACCGTCCAGCCCGGCAGCACCGTCGCCTCCTGGCGCGAGAAGCTCGGCACCGCCACCGGCCTCCCCGTCCAGGACGTCATCGTCACCGGCCGGGAAAAGACGCCCGAACCCATGCTCCGCGCCGCCCTGGGCGTCAGCCGCGGCGACAAGCTGCTGGGCTTCTCCCTCGAAGCCGCCCGCCACCGCATCGAGCAGCTCGCCTGGGTCCAGTCCGCCACCGTCGAGCGCCGCCTGCCCGGCACCATCGTCGTCACGTTGCAGGAACGCCGCCCCTTCGCCGTCTGGCAGTCCGGCGGCAAGTTCGTGCTGATCGACCGCCAGGGCCAGGTCGTCGCCGAACAGGACCCGGCCAAGGACGCGACCGCCTTCGCCACCCTCCCCCTCGTCGTCGGCCCCGGCGCGCCGGAAGCCGCCGCCGCCCTGCTCGACCTCCTCGCCGCCCAGCCCGCCCTCCGCGCCCGCGTCGTCGCCGCCGTCCGCGTCGGCGAACGCCGCTGGAACCTCCGCCTCAACACCGGCGGCGACGTCCTGCTGCCCGAGGGCCAGGAAGCCGCCGCCATGACCAAGCTCATGGAACTCCACGCCAGCCAGCAACTGCTCGACCGCCCGCTGCAGACCGTCGACATGCGCCTCGCCGACCGCCTGGTCGTCCGCCCGCAGCCCGAGCCGAAGCCCGCCGCCACCCCCAAGCGGCCCACCTGAGGACGCCCGGATGAAGTCGATGCCCCGCGCGCGCTTCAACCGCTCCGACCCGGCCAGCAGCCCCGGTCCCGTCCTGCCGCCCGCCATGCCGCCCGACCCGCCGGCCCGCAACCGGCCGCTCCGCACCGGACCCTTCGGCGTGCTCGATGTCGGCAGCACCAAGATCTGCTGCCTCATCGGCCGCGTCGACCCCGATGGCGGCGTGCGCGTCACCGGCTTCGGCATGTTCGCATCCCGCGGCGTGAAGGGCGGCGGCATCATCGACCTCGACGAAGCCGAGCGCGCCGTCCGCAAGGCCGTCGCCGACGCCGAGGAG
>CAXTPG010000115.1:0-13369 GCA_964246015.1 uncultured Acetobacteraceae bacterium | reverse complement strand
TCACGCCGAGCCGGGGGAAGCCCGATTCGATCTTAGGGCATCCCGCTCTAGGCCGCGTACTTCACCGTACAGCCATAGGGCCGCGTCACCTGGTCCGGCGCCGGCTTGCCCGCCGCGATCGCCACGATCGCATTCCGGGCATAGGGAGTGGCCCGCGCCAGGTCCTCGACCTTGTTGGTCGCGATGCTGTCGGCACCGCCCATGTAGCCGAGCAACCCGTCCTTATCGATGACATACATATGCGGCGTCACCTGCGCGTCGTACAGCCGGCCAACATCGCCCTTCGGGTCGAGCAGCACGTGCGCCGGCGCCGCATTCCGCTCGGTCGTCAGCATGTTCGCCCGCGCCCCATCGGCCGCCCCCTGCTCCCCAGGCGCCGAGCTGATCACCGAGAGCCACACCGCGCCCATGTCGGCCGCGTCCCGCTGCAACGACTGCATGGCGCCCTTGTACCACTTCTGCACGAAGGGGCAGCCATCGTTGGTCCATTCCAGCACCACGAGCTTGCCCTTCAACGACGACAGCGCGATCGACTCGCCGTTGCTGTCGACCGCGGTGAAATCGGGCGCGGCGGCGCCCACCTTCGGCGCAGCCCGGAGCGTGGAGGGAAGCATCACCAGGCCAGCGCCGGCGATGAACAGGGAGCGTCGGGTAAGGAGCGTCATCGGTGTCAGCCTCCAATCTTCGCGAGTTGAGAAAGCATTTCCGCCTCCGTCAGGATCTGCGGAAGCACGCTCGGCACCCCCTGCCCTGCCGGATACAGCACATAGAGCGGCACGCCGTCCCGCGCATGCTCGCGCAGGAAGGCCGTGATGGCCGGATCGCCCCGGGTCCAGTCGCCTTTCAAATAGGTCACGCGGCGATCGCTGAACGCCCGCCGGACGGCCGACGGCGATAGCGCCACCCGCTCGTTCACCAGGCACGTCACGCACCAGGCCGCCGTCATGTTCACGAACACCGGCCGCCCCTCGGCCCGCAGCGCGCTCAGCCGGGCCGGCGTGAACGGCTCCGTTCCCTCGCTGGTGGACGCCAGCGCCGGCGGCGCCGCGGCGATGCTGGGCAGCACGGCCACGGCGGCCAGCGCCGCGACGACCGCCACGCCATAGCCCAGCCGCCGCCCCGATCCCTGCGCAAGCCCATACGCCCACGCCGCAAACCCCAGCAGCACCATCCCGACCACGGTGGCCAGCACTCCCCCGGGCCCGGCCTGCAGGCTGATCACCCACACCAGCCACGCCGCCGCGCCATACATCGGAAACGCAAGCGCCCCCTTCAGCACGTCCATCCACGCCCCCGGCCGCGGCAGCGCCCGCGCCAGTTGCGGCACCACCGCCAGCAGCGCATAGGGCGCCGCCAGCCCCAGCCCCATCGCCAGAAACACCAGCACCGTCACGAAAGCTGGCGCCGCCAGCGCCGCCGCGATCGCCGCCCCCATGAACGGCGCCGTGCACGGCGTCGCCACCAGCACCGCAAGCAGCCCCGTGAAGAAGCTCCCGGAATGCCCCTGCCGCGCCGCCAGCCCCTGCCCGGCGCCCGCAAGCCCCGCACCCACCTGGAACACGCCCGACAGGTTCAACCCGACCGCAAACAGCACCCACGCGATGGCCGCGACGAACACCGGCGACTGGAACTGGAAGCCCCACCCCGCAGCACTCCCCGCCGCCCGGAACCCCAGCAGCACCGCCGCAAGCCCCACGAACGCCACCAGCACGCCCGCCGTATACGAAACCGCATGCGCCCGCACCGCCCCACGCGCCTGACCCGACAGCCGCGACAGCGACACCGCCTTCATCGCCAGCACCGGGAACACGCACGGCATCAGGTTCAGAATCAGCCCGCCCAACGCCGCCAGCAGCAGCGTCTGCCACAGCGGCGTGACAGGAAGCGAAGCGACCCCGCCCGGGACCGCGGAAACGGACAGATAGCTCTCCTGCCCGCCGGTATCCCGCAATACGACGACCCCATCCAGCGCCGCATCCGCCTTGAACCCCGACCCGGGCTTCAGCGACAGCCGCACCACCCCATCCTCGACCCGCACCCCCTGCGGCGCCGCCTGGTCGATCGGCCCCCACCCGGACGGGAAAAACCACGCATCCTTCACCGTCGTCGCCGACAACCCGGCGCCCGACAGGCTCAACGTCCCGTCCGCAGCCACCCGCGCCTCGAACGGGGACGGGCGCGGCTGCCGCGCGGCTGCCGCCGCAAACAACGGCGCCTCCGCCGAAGCCCCCGGCGTCCCGGCCGGCAGGGTCAACCGGAACTTGCCCTCCTCCGGCACGCAGATCTTCTCGCACACCAACCAGGTCGCCGACGCCTCGACCTCCAGCGCCCCCGCCCCCGGGGTGACGGTCACCGGCAACACGACCTCGGTGGTATAGGAATAGGTCATCACCGGCCCTTCCGGCAGCCGGAACGGCGTCGGCCAGACGATCTCCCCCGCCGTCGCCCCCGCCGGCAGCACGAGAGTCAACTCCGGCGGAGCGCCCGCATCACCCGGGTTCTGCCAATACGTGTGCCACCCCGGCGCGATGCGCAGCCGCAACCCCAGCCGCAGCGCCTCACCCGCCCGCACCGCATCCGTGTCGCTCACCAGCGTCGCCGTCACCCGGTCGGACCGCACCGGCGCGCTCTCCAGCGCCGCCGCTTGTCCAGCGAGCAGAACACACGCAACCGCAGGCAGGACGAGACGCATCATTCGACCCGTATATCGCACCGCACCACGCCCGCGCTATGGAAACCGATGCGTCCAAATCTGCCCGTCACCGAAGCGATCCCCCGCCTGCTCGATGCCCTCTTCGCCGGCAACGCCGTCCTGGTTGCACCGCCCGGCGCCGGCAAGACCACCCTCGTCCCCCTCGCCCTCCTCGACGCACCCTGGCGCGGCGACGGCCGCATCGTCGTCCTCGAACCCCGCCGCCTCGCCGCCCGCGCCGCCGCAACCCGCATGGCTTCCCTGCTGGACGAGCCGGTCGGCCGCACCGTCGGCTACCGCACCCGCATCGACAGCGCCGTCTCCGACGCGACCCGCATCGAGGTCGTGACCGAAGGCCTCCTGGTTCGCCGCCTGATCGCCGACCCAACTCTGGACGGCACCGCCGCCGTCATCCTCGACGAAGTCCACGAGCGCAGCCTCGACGCGGACCTCGCCATGGCCTTCTGCCTCGATCTCCAACGCCTCCTCCGCCCCGAGCTGCGTCTCCTCGCCATGTCCGCAACGCTCGACGGCGCCCGCCTCTCGGCCCTGCTGAACGCCCCCGTCATCGAAAGCCAGGGCCGCATGTTCCCCGTGGAAACACAGCATTCCGCCCGGGACATCATGGACCCGCGCGACCTCCCCGACGCGCTCGCCCGTGCCGTCCGCGCGGCCCTGCACGCGCACGAGGGCGACGTGCTCGCCTTCCTGCCCGGCATGGGGGAGATACGCCGCGCCCAATCCGCGCTGGCCGGCTGCGGCGCCACAATCCTCCCTCTGCACGGCGAACTGCCGCCAGCCGAGCAGGACCTGGCGCTCCGCCCCGCCGACGGCCGCCGCGTCGTCCTCGCGACCAGCATCGCCGAGACCTCCCTCACCGTCCCGGGCGTCCGCATCATCGTCGATGGCGGCTGGCGCCGCACCCCCCGCCTCGACCCCGGCAGCGGCCTCAGCCGCCTCGCCACCGTCCGGATCAGCCGCGCCGCCGCGGAACAGCGCGCAGGCCGGGCCGGGCGGGAAGCGCCGGGTGTGGCCATCCGCCTCTGGACCCCCGCCATGCACCGCGGCCTGCCGCAGCACGACCGCCCCGAGATCCTGGAGGCCGAGCTGTCGGGCCTGGCCCTCGACTGCGCCGCCTGGGGCACGCCCCCCGACGCGCTCCCCTTCCCCGACCCGCCGCCCCCCGGCGCGCTCGCCGCCGCCCACGCCCTTCTCGCCACGCTGGGCGCCGTGCAGGACGGCCGCATCACGCCGCTCGGCCAACGCATGGCCGCCCTCGGCGCACACCCTCGCCTCGCCGCAATGATGCTCTCGGCCACCACGCCCCCCCAGGCCGCCCGCGCCGCCGACCTCGCCGCCCTGCTCGAGGAACGCGACCCCCTCCGCGGCCGCGACGTGCCTGCCGGCATCGGCACGCGCCTGGACGCGCTGGACGACCTGGTCGACGCCGACCGCGCAGCAGTCGCCCGCATCCGCCGCCAATCGACGCAATACCGCCGCCGCCTCCGCACCGCCGCCGCCCCCGACGGCGAGCCCGGCCCCCTCCTGGCCGCCGCCTTCCCCGACCGCATCGCCCAGCGCCGCGAACCCGGCAGCTTCCGCTTCAGCGGCGGCGGAGGCGCCAAGCTCCCCCGCGGCGACGCCCTCGCCAACGCCCCCTTCCTGGTCGTCGCCGCCCTGGACCCGAAAGGCGCGTCCCTCATCCGCCTCGCCGCCCCGCTCGACATCGCCCACCTGCCGCCACAGGTCGCGGCACAAGTGACCGAAACCATCGAAAGCGGCTTCGACGCCGCATCCGGCGCCGTCCTGTCGCGTCGCCGCCGCCGTCTGGGCGCCCTGGTGCTGGAAGACCGCACCATCGAGGCCGACCCACAGGAAACCTCCATCGCCCTGGCCGCCGCCATCATTCGCAACGACGCGCTGCCCTGGACCGACGCCGCAAGGCAGCTCCAGGCCCGCGCCGCCCTCCTGGGCACGCTCGACCCCTCCACCCCCGAACTCTCCGATGCAGCCCTCGCCGCGTCCGCCCCGGACTGGCTCGCCCCCGCGCTCCTCGGCGCCCGCCGGCTCGACGCGGCCGCCGCACTCGACCTGCCTGCGCTGCTCCGTGCCCGCCTCGGCTGGGACGCGGCCGCCCGCCTTGACCGGCTTTTGCCCACCCACCTGGTCCTCCCCGGTGGCCGCGCCCCGATCGACTACACCCAGCCCATACCCGTCGCCAGCGCCCGGGCGCAGCACTTCTACGGCCTCGCCGCGACACCCCGACTGGCCGACGGCCGCGTCCCCCTGCGCCTCGCACTCCTGTCCCCCGCCGGCCGCCCGATCGCCATCACCGCAGACCTCGCCGGCTTCTGGACCGGCGCCTGGGCCGACGCCCGCCGCGACATGCGGGGCCGCTACCCGCGCCATGATTGGCCCGAAAACCCCTCCACTCATTGAATCTTGACCAGAATGTGCCCATTGATGGCGCAGACGGAGGAACCCCCGATGCTGCGCCCAGCCTTGTTCGCCCTGGCGATGCTCCTCGCCGGCTGTGCCGCCCCGGCCAGCTTCGCGCAAGGCCCGGCGCTCGGCCGCGGCGGCGCCCCCTTCAGCTTCGCTCCCCTCGTCAAGCGCGTCGTCCCCGCCGTCGTCAACATCTCGGTCGTCGAGCAGGCGGCCGACACCGCCGAAAACCCCGAACTGCGTGGCCTGCGCGACCGCATGCGCGGCCGCCGCCAGGTGCTGGGCGCCGGCAGCGGCTTCATCATCGATCCCGGCGGCATCATCGTCACCAACACCCACGTCGTCGGCCGCTCCAACCGCATCACCGTGACCCTGACCGACGGCACCGAACTCCCCGCACGCCTCATCGGCAGCGACGAACTCACCGACCTTGCCGTCATCCGCGTCAGCAGCCCCACGCCGCTGCCCTTCGTCCAATGGGGCGACAGCAAGATCGTCGAGGTCGGCGACTGGATCCTCGCGGCCGGCAATCCCTTCGGCGTCGGCATCAGCGTCACCGCCGGGATCGTCTCGGCCCGCGGGCGGGACATCGGCGCCGGGCCGTTCGACGACTTCCTGCAGATCGACGCGCCCATCAACCCCGGCAACTCCGGCGGCCCCACCTTCAACATGGACGGCCAGGTGATCGCCGTGAACACCGCCATCGTCTCCCCCACCGGCGGCTCCGTCGGCATCGGCTTCGCCGTCCCCAGCGAGATGGCGTCCAAGATCGTCGCCGACCTGCGGGACAAGGGCCGGATCGAGCGCGGCTGGCTCGGCGTCTCGGTCCAGGACGTGCCGGGCAGCCGCACCTCCCGCGCCGGCAACGGCGTCGCGATCGCCAACATCGACCGCACCGGCCCGGCCGCCCGCGCCGGCCTCCGCCCGGGCGACGTCGTCCTGTCCGTCAACGGGGACCGCGTCGACACCGCCCAGGGCCTCATCAAGGCCGTCGCCGCCACCCCACCCGGAAACTCCGTCCGCCTCACGGTCCGCCGCGGCGCACAGAACATGGATCTCCCCGTCACCGTGGGCCGCCGCCCCGCCGAGCAGCAGGGCTGACGGCGATGCGCGTCCTGGTGGTCGAGGATGACCGGGAGGTCGCGGGCTTCGTCCTGAAGGGCCTGCGGGAGGCCGGGCACCTGGCCGAGCATGCGGACAATGGCCGCGACGGCCTGTTCCTGGCAGCAAGCGAATCCTTCGACGCCATCATCCTCGATCGCATGCTCCCCGGCGGCATCGACGGCCTGCACGTCCTCAAGACGCTCCGCAGCCAGGACAACCACACCCCCGTCCTCTTCCTGTCCGCCATGGCGCAGGTGGACGACCGGGTGCGCGGCCTCAAGGCCGGCGGCGACGACTACCTCACCAAGCCCTTTGCCTTCAGCGAGCTCCTCGCCAGGGTCGAAGCCCTGGCCCGCCGCAGCCGAAACGCCGGCCCCGAAACCCGCCTGCAGGTCGGCGACCTGGAAATGGACCTGCTCTCCCGCACCGTGAAGCGCCAGGGCCAGAAGATCGATCTCCAGCCCCGCGAGTTCCGCCTGCTGGAATACCTCATGCGCCACGCGAGCCAGGTCGTCACCCGCACCATGCTGCTGGAAGGCGTCTGGGACTACCACTTCGACCCGCAGACCAACGTCATCGACGTCCACGTCAGCCGCCTGCGCCAGAAGATCGACAAGCCGTTCGAGACGGCGATGATCCACACGGTGCGAAGCGCCGGCTACATGCTCCGGCCCGAGTAGGGTGGGGCCCAGCCTCCGCCGCTTCTTCCGCTCCGCCGGCGTCCGGCTGGCGCTCGGCTACGCCGGCCTGTTCGGCGCCAGCGCGCTCGTGCTCATCATCGTGCTCTGGTCCGCGACCCTCGGCCTTCTGAACGGCCAGGTCGACGCAGCGATCCAGGCGGACGCCCTGGGCCTGTCGGAACGCTGGCAGGACGGCGGCGCCCGCGCGCTGCTCCAGACCATCGACGAGCGCATGGCCGGCAACGTCGACGACGACGCGATCTATCTGGTGATCGACCAGGACGGGCGCCGGGTCGCAGGCAACCTCGCCGCATGGCCGGCCGAGGTGTCGCGCGCCGGGCCGATCTACGAAATCCCCGTCCAGCGCAACGGCCACCGCAGCCTGGCCCGGCTCCACCGCTTCGCCCTCCCGGCCGGCTACTCCCTGCTCGTCGGCCGCGACGTCGCCCCCCGCGCGGACCTCCGCGAACTCCTCACCCACACCCTCGCCTGGGCGCTGCTGCTCATCATCGTCCTCAGCGTCAGCGGCGCCATCGTCGTGCAGCGCCTGTTCCGCCGCATGCTCTCGCACGTGTCGGAAACCGCCGCCGCCATCTCGGCCGGCGATCTCTCCCCCCGCGTCCGCCTCTCCGGCCGCGGCGACGAGTTCGATCGTCTCGCCGAAACCATCAACGACATGCTGGACCGCATCGGCCGCCTCATGGACGGCGTCCGCCAGGTGTCGAACGCCATCGCCCACGACCTGCGAACCCCCATCACCCGCGCCCGCGCCCGCCTGGAAGACGCGGCCGAACACGCCCGAACCCCCGAGGAGCTGCGGACCGAGATCCAGCGCGCCATGGACGACCTCGACGGCATCACCGCCGTCTTCCAGGCCCTGCTCCGCATCAGCGAGATCGAGGCCGGCGCCCGCCGCTCCGCCTTCACCCAGCTCGACCTCGCACCCTTGCTGCGCGACCTCGCCGAACTCTACGGCGCCGTCGCCGAGGAGCGCGGCCTGCGTCTGGCCCTCCACATCGCCGGCCCGCTGCCCACCCGCGGTGACCGCGAGCTGATCCAGCAGGCGGTGGCGAACCTGATCGACAACGCCCTCAAGTTCTCCCCCCCGGGCGGCACCGTCCGCCTCGCCGGCGAACGCGCATCCGGCTCGCTCCGCCTCAGCGTCACCGATCAGGGACCCGGCATTCCACCCACGGACCTCGCACGCGCCACCGAACGCTTCTTCCGCGGCGAGACGGCGCGCCACACGCCAGGCTTCGGCCTGGGCCTCACCCTCGTGCGCGCCGTGGCACAACTCCACGGCGGCGTCATCGCGCTCGACCCCGGCGATCCCGGCCTCCGCGCCGTGCTCACCCTGCCGATGGTCGGCGAGGTCGACCGCGACGATGCCTCAACCCGGAAGGCTCTCCCGCCGGAAAGTGAGCACCAGGACGTCGCGATGGGCGGGCTGGGCCGGGTCTAGCGGTTGCACGGCGGTCACGCCGTGGAACACCCGGTGATCGTCCAGCAGCGCCGCATCCATCGGCGCCTCCAGCGTGAAACTGCCCAGCAGGCCACGATCCAGCCCATGGATGGTCGTGGTCCCCGACGCGATGTTGCGCCGTCCGACCATCAGCACCAGCACCCAATCGACCCCATCCTGGTGCATCCCCTCCGGCGTCGGCTGCCCGGCCTGGTCCGGCCGTGCCTCGATCCGGAACTGGTGCGCCTCCACATGCCAGCCGGGCGCCGGCGTCAATCCATCGAACAGCCCGGTGCACAGCCGCAGGATCGCCTGGAACGCCGGCCCGTCCGCGACCGCCGCGGTGACCGGATCGAACCACCGCGCGATCCCGCCATTCAGCGCGTTGTAGTCGCGGCTCTGGTAATGCGGCTGGTGCGCTTTCCGGACCGCCCCCGAAACCGTCGCATGGAACGCCGCATGCCGCCGCTTCCGATAGCGCCCGCCATCAGCCATGTAGGTATCCAGGCCAAGGTCGTCCCAGCTCGCGGCAAACGCCTCCCACGCCGCAAGCCCCTCGGCTTCCAGCGCCGCCCGCATCTCCGGCCCGCGCACGAACACGAAGCCCGTCTCGCGCAACGCATCCGCCCAATCCGTCATGCCGGCGACTCCTGGGGCGGCGCAGGCGGCGCCGGGTTGCTGCTCAGCACGCGGTGGCTGGTGAACGGGCTTTCGATCGCCAACTCGTCGAACCGCACCTTGATCCGCCGGTTCAGCTCGCGCCCCACGGCCCACCGGCTCGCCGGCTGCGTCTTGATCCGCGCCCGCATCACCCAGGCCGTGTCGATGAACTTTTCCACGCCCATGATGTCCAACGGCTCCAGCAGGATGTTCTGCCACTTCCCGTCCGTCCGCATCTCGTCCGCCACCTTCTTCAGGATGTCGATGATCTGCTGCGGCTCCTCGTTCAGCCCGATGCTGATATCGAGGACCGCATACCCGTAATCCCGCGTCTGGTTCGTCACCGTCGTCACCGCGCTGAACGGGATGATGTGCACCGACCCGTCCAACGCCCGCAGCCGGATCGTGCGGATCGACAGCGCCTCGACCGTCCCGCTCAGACCCCCCAGCGTCACGACGTCGCCCACCTGCATCGCGTTCTCCAGCAGCAGGAACAGCCCCGTGATCAGGTCCTGCACCAGCTTCTGCGACCCGAACCCCACCGCGATCCCCACCACGCCGGCGCCCGCCAGCAACGGCGCGATGTTCACGCCCAGCTCGCTCAACGACATCAGCCCGACCACCATCACGATCGTCACCAGCAGCACCGTCCGCAGCATCGGCAGCAACGTCCGCAGCCGCCCCGCACGCGCCAACTGCGCCGACTGCGCAAGCTTGGCCAGATGCAGCTCGATGCCCGCATTCGCACCCTCCCACACCAGCACCGCCAGCACGACCGTGACCCCGATCAACGTGACCGCCGAAAGCGCCCTGCCACCCAGCCCCGTCGACTGGAACCATCCGACGACCGCAAATCCCCAGACCTCGAGCAGCGTCACCATGGTCGCCAACGCGATCGCACCCATCAGCACGCTCCGCAGGATGGGATAGTAGGCGTTCATCCGCGCCTCCAGCCCCGGATGCCGCTTTGCCACCGCCGGCCCGATCCGCAGCCGGTCCAACCCCCCCAGCAGCACGATCGCGACCAGCCGCGACGCGATCACCACGATGACCGTCAGCAGGAAGAAGTTGAGCAGCCGCACGTAGCCGTTCCGCAGCTCGACGGCCCACACAAGCCAAAGCGCGACGATGTAGAAGATGGCGATCAGGTGCCAGATCTCGCTCAGCCGGTTCAGCGCCACGGCCCACGGCCCGGTCGCGCCGTGCCGCGCATGGATGCGCCGCGCCACCGGCTCCCGCGCCTCCAGCACCGCCACCACGAAGCAGATGTGCAGCACCAGCGCGAACAGCTTCAGCAGCGCCTCGTACGCCGTCCGATACATGCCGAACAGCAACCCCACCTCGGTGATCCCATAGGCGACGATGCCGATGATCACGACACGCCGGCTCCACCGTGTCATGAACTCGGCCGCCCAGTCCGTCACTTGCAGCAGCCGCAACCGCGGGCTGGCCGGGGACACCAGCATCGCGACGACGGCCAGGATCAGCCGGCACACGGCATAGGCCTGCACGACGGCCACGATCGCCAGCCGCGTGATCGCCGGTTCGCCCAGCGCGGTCCCCATCAGCACGTTTCCGACCACCGCGAACAACGCGATCGGCACGACATCCAGCAGCAGCCGCCCGAACAGGAACGGCAGCCGCCGCAGCGCGCTCAGCGCGCCCGTCAGCCGGCGCTGGCGGGCGGAGCGCTCGCTCTCGCCCGCCTCCGCCGCCGCCAGCCCGCTTTCTTCCGGCGCCTCCGCCGGCTCGTGCGGCGGCGGCGGTGCCGGGGCCGCGTGCGCGCCACGCGACAGCGCGGCGCGCACCCGCCGCAGCACGAACCGCCCGCACCACTCCGCCGCCAGCGCCGCCGCCATGACGACCAGCAGCTTCCACGCCGCATCGAACAGCCGCGCCCGCGCCGCCTCGTCCCGCGACTGGCTCACCACCCAGCGCCACAACAGCGGAACGTCGTTCACCGCCCGCAGCGACGCCACAAGCTGCGACCCGGCATCGGACACCGCCGCACTCACCTGCAGCACAAGCTGCGCGCCCAGGCTGTCGGGGGCCAGCGGCAGCGTCGTCCCGACCGGCGTCGCCACGGTCGCAGGACCCGGCCCGGCCGGCGCCGCCACGGCCGGCGCCGACCGCGCGATCGTCTCGAGCGTCGTGATCAGCTCGGCCCGGCGCTTGTCGTCGCGCAACACGTCCAGCGTCTGTTGCGCCTGCCCCGCCCCGATCGCCGGCGCCGCCGGGGCCGGGCGCGGCGCAGGCGCCGCCACCTGCGCCCAGGCGGGCCACGACAGCAGGATCGCCAGCAGCACCAGCGGAAGTCGGAAAAATCGATCTCGCATCGCGCGGGACGAACACCCCGTTGGCGGTCCGAGTCAACCCGGAAGGGATGGACAACCAGGCCGCGATTGCCATCTGACGGTCATGATCACCTTCGTCGCCATCCTGACCGGCCTGGCTATGCTCGGCACCCTGGGTACCCTGTTTGCCGGCATGCTCGGCATCGTCCGCGGCGCGAACGATCCGGGCCGATCCAACGCCCTCATGCGCTGGCGCGTCATGCTGCAGGGCGCAGCACTGGGCCTCTTTATCCTGCTTCTGCTGCTGATGCGCGGCTGACCCGCGCGGCCTCCTCCGCCTCTGGCGTTTCCTGCCACGCCGCGATATGGCAAGTGCACTGCAACACGTGGCCCCGCCCGGGTCCGCGAAACCCGTCCACAGCCGCCGGTGATCTCCCCCATGAAGCTCCTTGTCCCCGTCAAGAGGGTCGTTGACTACAACGTGAAGGTCCGCGTGAAGTCGGACGGCACTGGGGTCGAGACCGCCGGCGTCAAGATGTCCATGAACCCCTTCGACGAAATCGCCGTCGAGGAAGCCGTCCGCCTCAAGGAAAAAGGCGCAGTGTCCGAGATCGTCGCCGTCAGCATGGGCCTCCCCGCCTGCGCCGAGACGATCCGCACCGCCCTCGCCATGGGCGCCGACCGCGGAATCCTCGTCGAGACCGACGTCGAGCTGCAGCCCCTCGCGGTCGCCAAGCTCCTGAAGGCTCTCGTCGACAAGGAACAGCCCGGCCTCGTCATCATGGGCAAACAGGCCATCGACGACGACATGAACGCCACCGGCCAGATGCTCGCCGCCCTCCTCGGCTGGCCCCAGGGCACCTTCGCCAGCAAGCTCGTGATCGAGGACGGCAAGCTGCTCGTGACGCGCGAGATCGATGGCGGCCTCGAAACCCTCTCCCTCGACATGCCCTGCGTCGTCACGACCGACCTGCGCCTGAACGAACCGCGCTACGCCAGCCTTCCCAACATCATGAAGGCCCGCAAGAAGCCGATCGAGACCATCAAGCCCGACGCCCTGGGCATCGACCCGGCCCCCCGGCTGAAGCTGGTCAGCGTCGCCGAACCGCCGAAACGCCAGGCCGGGCAAAAGGTAGGGTCCGTGGCCGAACTCGTGCAAAAGCTCCGCACCGAAGCGAAGGTGATCTGACATGGCATCCCTGGTCCTCCTCGACCATGAGAATGGCGAGATCAAGCAGCCCTCCCGCAGCGCCGTCGCCGCCGCGTCGAAGCTGGGCGAAGTCCACGTCCTCATCGCCGGAGAGGGCTGCGGCCCCGCAGCCCAGGCCGCAGCCAAGCTATCCGGCGTGACCAAGGTCCACGTCGCCGATAGCCCGGCACTCGCGCATGCGCTGGCCGAACCCCTCGCAGCCCTCCTGGTCCAGATGGCCGGTCACCATGACCACCTGTTCGCCGCCAGCACCGCCACCGGCAAGAACGTGATGCCGCGAGTCGCCGCTTTGCTGGACGTTCAGCCCATCAGCGACGTGTCGTCCGTCATCGACGCCGACACCTTCGTCCGACCCATCTACGCCGGCAACGCCATGGCCACGGTGAAGTCCAGCGACACCAAGAAGGTCATCACCGTCCGCGCCGCAAGCTTCGACCCGGCCCCGGCCGAAGGCGGCACCGCCACCATCGAACCCGTGTCCACCGACACCATCGCCGTCACCTCCCGCTTCGTCTCGGCCGAACTGTCCAAAAGCGAGCGCCCCGAACTCACGGCCGCCCGTGTCGTCATCTCCGGCGGCCGCGGCATGCAGAACGGCGAGAACTTCAAGCTGATCGAACCCATCGCCGACATGCTCGGCGCCGCCGTCGGCGCCTCCCGCGCCGCCGTCGATGCCGGCTTCGTGCCCAACGACTACCAGGTCGGCCAGACCGGCAAGATCGTCGCCCCCGACCTCTACGTCGCCATCGGCATCTCCGGCGCCATCCAGCATCTGGCCGGCATGAAGGACAGCAAGGTCATCGTCGCGATCAACAAGGACGA
>CAXTPG010000114.1:0-13484 GCA_964246015.1 uncultured Acetobacteraceae bacterium | reverse complement strand
TCACCCGCCGCACGTTCGCATCCGTCGCGATCCGGAACTCGATCCGGTCCAGCGAAATCGCCGCCGCATTCCAATACCCTGGGAACCGCTCCAGCACGATCCGGTCCTGCGCCACCCGGCTCACGAACCGGAACGGCCCGGCACACACCGGATTCGCCGCGATCTCGTCCGGCTTCAACGTCAGGATGCGGGGGCTCAGCGGCGTGCCCGGCCGGTTCGCCATCAACGACAGCAACGGCGCATACGGCGCCGAAAGCCGGATCCGCACCGTCCGCGCATCGACGACATCCACCCCGACGATGGGCGCCAGCTCCGTCTTGCGCAGGCTCTCGGGCGCCGTCCGATACCGATCGAGGTTCAGCTTGACGGCGTCCGCGTCGAACCGCGCGCCATCCTGGAACACCACCCCCTCCCGCAGCGTCAGCGTCAACGCAAGCCGGTCGTCGGACCATGCCCACGCGGTGGCAAGCTGCGGCACGTAATCGAGCTTCGCATCGATATCCAGCAACTGGTCGCACATGGCGGTGAACACGACCCGGTCGCCATAGGACCCGTTTCGCGCGGGATCCAGGATGTCCGGATCCTGCTCCAGCCCATACCGCAGCACCCCCGCCGCCTGCGCCGGAACCGTGAACAGCCCCGCCAGCAAAACCATCAACAGCACGCGCATCGAAACCCCCACCCGGCGCCAATCTCCCATTCAACACCCCCCCCTCCCCCACGTCACCCCCGCCCCTGCAAACCAGGGCCACCCGTCTCCCCTCCCCGAGATCAGGGACGAGCCGGGGGGGGTGTGTCGTCCCGGTGACTCACAGAAGCGCCGACGACAGGGGGATCGCTTGAAGGACGAACAAGCGCGCGTCTCGTCGAAAGGCGAACCACGGAGGCACAGAGATCATGGAGAAAGCCACAGAGGCAGCGTGTTTCAGGGTAGTCGAGGAACCTTTCTCGGTGCCCTCCGCTCCTCTGTGGCGTATCTTTTCCTGTGACGCCGTTCGAGCGATCGCCCTGGCGCCGACGCCCCTTGACACGGCTGCGACAATATTCCTATAACCCACGAATGTCACCAGACCCGACCCCAACCCCAACCAGCCTCGAAGCCCAGCAGGCCGAAGACGCCCAGCTCTACCGCGCCGTCCTCCACGACCTCATCGACCTCGGCGTCACCCTCGCCCGCTCCATCCAGCAGCAGGCCATCCAGACCCCCGCCACCGAAATCCCCGCCACCCAAACCCCCGCCACCCAAACCCCCGCCGCACCCACCACCCCAGAACTCGCGATCGCCTTCGACCGCGTCGCCCGCTGCGTCCGCCGCACCATCCTCCTCGCACGCGTCGTCACCCGCCCTCTCCCCGCCCCCAACCCCGAAACGACCGCCCGCGCCGCCCGCAAACGCATCCTCCGCGAAGTCGAGGACACCATCCAGCGCAAGGCCGCCCCGAAGGCCGCCGAAGTCCTCCACGCCGAACTCCGCGAGCGCCTCGAAGCGCCCGAGCTCGCCGAGGACCTCGAACACGAGATCGCCTCCCGCCCCGTCGACGGCATCATCGCCGACATCTGCCGCGACCTCGGCATCGCCGCCCTCCCGGGAACCAACCCCTGGAAGCGCCGCCGTCCCAAGGACATCGTCATCCTCGCCGCCCGCGCCGCGCATCGCCCGCCATGCCTTCGGCACGAACCGATGACCCCCTCTCCCATCGGGAGAGGATCGGGGTGAGGGCCTGCCACGCATACACGGCCGGCGCCGGAGCACGCCGCATACACATGTCATCGGCCCCATGAACCCGTGGCTCCCTCTCCCGCTCGGAGAAGGCTGTTGACCTCGAACGCCTCGTCCGAAGCGGACAGGCCCCCCGCTCACCAATCGTAAACCTCCCCACCCTAACCTCGACCCATGCGGCTGAAACTCTACCGGGCCCCCAGCGTGGCAGCAGCGATGGCGCTCGTCCGGGCAGAGCTCGGCGACGACGCGCTCATCCTCACGACCCGGCGCACCGCCGAAGGGGTCGAAGTCACGGCCGCGCTGGAACCGGCGCCCGCACCCATCACCCCGCCCGACCCGGCCCGCCTCGCCGCACTCCGCTTCCACGGCGTCCCCGCCCCTCTCGCCGCATCCCTCGCCGCCGGACCGTTCGAGCCGTCGCTCCAGACAAACCTCCGCTTCGCACCCATCGAACTCGGGCACCGCGCCCCGCTGCTCCTCGCCGGCCCGCCCGGCGCAGGCAAGACGCTGACCGTCGCCCGCCTCGCAACCCGCCTGGTCATGCAGGGCCGCGCCCCCCTCGTCGTCTGCACCGACGAAGACCGCGCCGGCGCCGCCGAGCAACTGGCCGCCTTCACCCGCGTCCTCGGCATCGGCCTCGTCATGGCGCCCGACCCCGTCGCCCTCGCCCGCGCCGTGGCCCGGCGTCAGGACGGGGAAGCGGTCCTCATCGACACCGCCGGAATCGACCCGTTCAGCCCCGCGGACCAGGCCCGCATCGCCGCCCTGGCCAACGTCGCCGGCGCCCGCACCGCCCTGGCGCTCCCGGCAGGGCTGGACGCACAGGAATCCGCCGACATCGCCGCAGCCTTCGCCGCAGCCGGTGCCGCCCTCCTCGTCGCCACCCGCATGGACGTCGCCCGCCGGATCGGCGGCATCCTCGCCGCCGCCGCCGCCCTGCCTTTGGCGGAAGCAGGCGTCGGTCCCGGCGCCGCCGATGGGCTTCGCCCCATGACCCCCGGGCTGCTCGCCGCCCGCCTCCTCCCCGATCTCGCCAGGAAGGCCGCCTGATGCCCCGATTCGTCGCGATCGCCTCCGGCAAGGGCGGAGTCGGCAAGACCTGGTTCGCCGTGACGCTGGCCCACGCCCTGGCGCTGGAGGGCCGCCGCGTGCTGCTCTTCGACGGGGACCTGGGCCTGGCCAACATCGACATCCATCTCGGCATGGTCCCTCGGCACGACCTGGGCGACGTGCTCGCCGGGACGGTGCCCTTCCCCGACGCGGTCACCCGCCACGCACCCGGCGGGTTCGACGTGCTGGCCGGGCGCTCCGGCTCCGGCGCCCTCGCCGGCCTCGACCCGGCCCTGCTCGACCGCGTCCTCGCGCTCCTCGCCACCCACGGCGCGGCCTACGACCACGTCCTGCTGGACCTCGCGGCCGGGCTGGAAGGGGGGGTCCGGCGCATGGCTGCGTGGGCGGACGCGCTGCTGGTGGTCGCCAGCGACGAACCGACCAGCATCACCGACGCCTACGCGACCCTGAAGCTCCACGCGGCCGACCGCCCGGGCGGCGATGCCCGCCTCGTGGTCAACGCCGCCGCCTCCCCCGGCGCGGCCCACCGCGCCGCCGCCAGCATCGCCCGCGCCTGCACCGCCTTCCTGGGCCACGCCCCCGCCCTGCTGGGCGCGATCCGGCGCGACCCGCGCGTGCCGCAATCCATCCGCAACCAGGCGCTGCTTCTCACCCGCCACCCCGGCAGCCCGGCCGCGCAGGACGTCGCCCGAATTGCCGCCACCCTTTGATCCCGGCCGCCCGCCCCATATGCTGCACGTGAACGGCGCAGCAGGAGGCGGCCCTGATCCAGACCGGCTCCAACCGCGACCTCCGGGTCGATTTCTTCCGTGGCGTCGCGCTGTGGTGGATCTTCATCGACCACATCCCGGCCAACTGGATCGCCCAGTTCAGCCTCCGCAACTTCGCCCTCTGCGATGCGACGGAGATGTTCGTGCTGCTGGCAGGCTACGCCGCCGGCATCGCCTATGGACGAAGCTACGACCGGTTCGGCTGGCTGTATGCCGGCGCCGACGTGCTGCGCCGCGCCTGGACCCTCTACATCGCGCACATCTTCCTGTTCGTCGTCTTCGTCGCTCAGGTGTCCTACTCGGCGACGGCGCTCGACCGGTCGGAATACCTCGACGAGATCCACCTGGACGTGCTGGCCGAGGCGCCTTATCGCGCAATGCTCGAGGCGCTGCTGCTGACGTTCCAGCCCGCCTATCTCAACATTCTGCCGATGTACGTGGTCCTGCTGGCCTGGTTCGCGCTGCTGCTGCCCTCGCTGTCGCGGCCGTGGCTGATGCTCGGGCTCTCGGGCGGGCTGTACGTCCTGGTGCGGGCGATGGGCTGGAACCTGCCGTCCTGGACGCAGGGCGGCTGGTACTTCAACCCGCTCGCCTGGCAGTTCCTGTTCGTCATCGGCGCCACCCTGTCCCAGCATCCGCCCCGGCTTCGCATCAACCCCCGCATCGTCGACGCCGCCGCCCTGGCCGTCGTCGCGTTCGGCCTGCTGCTGGTCTGGCTGGTATGGCCCAGCGACGACGTCAGCGCCCGGGTGCCGCGCGTGCTGGCCCGGCTCGTGCTGCTGGTCGACAAGGAGGGGCTGCACCCCATGCGGCTGCTGTCCATTCTCGCACTCACCTGGCTGGTCAGCCGCGCGGTGCCGTTCGGCGCAAAATGGCTCCGCAGCCGGGCGGCCGCCCCGGTCATCCTCTGTGGGCAACACTCCCTGCCAGTGTTCTGCGTCGGCATCTTCCTGTCGTTCCTCGGCCGACTGGTCATGGAGGAGCAGGGCGGATGGTGGGGCGTGCAGGCGGCCGTGAACCTGGTCGGCCCGGCCCTTCTGGTCGCGGTGGGCGCGCTATCCGGCTGGTATCGCGACAAAGGACGAAATCCTCGGCCCGAACCCGTACCAACGGCGCTGCCGGGCTTGCAGGCTGCTTCACATGCTGGTAACGTAAAGGTGACATGATCATGCGTCGGACATGCCGGGCCCTGCTCCTGGCGGTTATGGCCTGGAGCCTTCCTGCACTGGCAGCGCCGCCGCGCGACCTGTGCCAGGCCCCTGACGAAGTGACGGGCGCCGTCGCCATGCTGCCGAAGGTGGCGGCAGTGCTGAAGCCGGGCGGCACGCTCCGTGTCCTCGCCATCGGCTCGGCCACGCTGTTCGGGCCCGAGGCCAGCCTCAGCCCCGGCACCCTCACCAGCCAGTCCCTGGCCGCAAACCCCAAGCCCATCATGCCGGCCACCCCCGCGCCCCTGCCGCAGGAGGCCAGCGACAGCGCATTCCCCAAGCAGATGGCAAAGGCCCTGCAGGCCGCCGTTCCCGGCGCCACCGTCCAGGTCGTCGTGCGCGGCGGACGCGGGATGATGGCCGGCGACATGCTCGGGCTGCTCCGGAAGGAGTTGCAGACCGGCGGGCCCTGGCAACTCGTGCTGTGGCAGACCGGCACGGTCGAGGCGGTCCGCAACTCGCCCACAGGTGAGTTCGCGCAGGTCCTGTCCGAGGGCGCCGAAGCCGTCGAGGCCGCGGGCGCCAACCTCGTGCTGATCGACAGCCAATACAGCCGCTTCCTGCAAACCAACAGCAACCTCGACCCCTACACCCAGGCCTTGCAGCAGACCGCCTCGATGTCCGGCGTGCTGCTCTTCCACCGCTTCGACCTGATGCGGAGCTGGGCCAATGACGGGCAGATCGACCTGGAGCGCACGCCCCGCGCGGAACGGAAGCGCATGGTCGAAGCGCTGCACGCCTGCCTCGGCTCGCATCTCGCCCGCATGGTGATGGCCGGCTCTCGCCAATAGGTGTGACGTCCTGGCCGCGGTCGCGCAGCCGTGCGGCCCACATCCCTGCCCCGCTGCAACCGGGGCGCCCCGCCGGGCTTTCTATTGCCATGGACGTGAAACTGCCATCGAAGGAGGCGACGATGCGGAACGAACGGACGCCGTTCGAGGCCTGGTTGCGCCGCGACCTCTCCGACCGGTATTCCCTCACCCTGCGGGAACCGATCCCCGAGGAACTCCTGGCACTTCTCGACAAACGCGACTGACCTGACCTGTGTGCATGGCACGGGCCGTGCGCAGGCCCTATGGTCCGCCCCCGCGAACCCGGGGGCAGGAATGAAGATCGACGGCGTGCCATATCGCACCGTATGGGTGGACCACTCCGACGGCTGGTCCGTCCGCGTGATCGACCAGACGCGGCTGCCCTGGTCGCTCGATATCCTGCGCCTGGCGGACCTCCGGGACGCCGCGCATGCCATCCGTTCGATGCAGGTCCGTGGTGCTCCCCTGATCGGCGCCGCCGCCGCCTACGGCCTGGCGCTGGCGCTGCGGGACGATCCCTCCACACCCGGCATGGAACGCGCCGCAGAGGTCCTGGCCGACACCCGTCCCACCGCCATCAACCTGCGCTGGGCGCTCGACCGCATGCTGACCCGGCTCCGCAACACGCTCCCTGCCCAGCGCGTGGCAGCCGCCTACGCCGAAGCCGCGGCGATCGCCGACGAGGACGTCGCCCAGAACCAGTCCATCGGCGAACACGGCAAGGGACTGATCGCCGAAATCGCGTCCCGCCGCCCCGGCCCTGTCAACGTGCTCACCCATTGCAACGCCGGCTGGCTCGCGACCGTCGACTGGGGCACCGCGCTTGCGCCCATCTACAAGGCCCATGACGACGGCGTGCCCCTGCATGTCTGGGTCGACGAAACGCGGCCCCGCAACCAGGGCGCGTTCCTGACCGCATGGGAGCTGGGCAAGCACGGCGTGCCCCACACCGTCATCTCGGACAACGCCGGCGGCCACCTGATGCAGCACGGCCAGGTCGACCTCGCCATCGTCGGCACGGACCGCGTGACCCGCAGCGGCGACGTCGCGAACAAGATCGGCACATACCTCAAGGCCCTCGCCGCCCGCGACAACGGCGTGCCCTTCTGGGTGTCGACGCCCTCCAGCACCATCGATTGGACGGTGTCGGACGGCATGACGGAAATCCCGATCGAGGAACGCGACGCCTCGGAAGTGACAACCATCCAGGGCCGCGGCCTGGACGGCCAGGTCACCACCGTCCGCATCGCCCCCTCCAGCAGCCCGGCCGCCAACCCGGCCTTCGACGTGACCCCGTCGCGGCTGGTGACGGGCCTGATCACCGAACGCGGCCGCTGCGACGCCTCCGCCGAGGGCCTTCGTGCCTTGTTCCCGGAACTCGCGCCCGCCTAGGCTTGCCGCCGCGCGGGCATCGGGCTTGCATGGGCGGATCATCACCCGGAGATCACCCATGCGCCTGCTCGCCCTCGCCGCCACACTCCTGCTCGCCGGGCCCGCGCTCGCGCAGCCGCTGCGCTCCGCCGTCGACGGCACCTTCGCGCCGCACGCGATGGCGAAGCTGGGCGGCGGCGTCGAGGGCTTCAACGTCGACCTGTTCACCGAGGTGGCGCGCCGCGTGGGCCGCGAGATCACGATCGACAGCGCGAACTTCGGCGGCCTGATCCCGGCCATGAACGCCGGCCGCTACGACTTCCTCGCCGCCCCCGTGACCGTCACGAAGGAACGGGCGGAGGCGATGATCTTCACCCAGGGCTATTTGTGGACGCAGTTCCAGTTCGGCATCAAGAAAGGCTCGAAGCCCCTGGCCGGGTGGGAGGACCTGAAGGGCAAGGCCGTCGCCGTGAACAAGGGCACCCCATACCAGAGCCTGGCCGAGAAGAAGGCGCAGGAGATCGGGTTCGAGGTACAGGTCTACGACACCAACCCCGACGCCGTTCAGGCCGTCGTCGTCGGCCGCGCCTACGCCAACCTGGCCGGCAACACCGTCGTCAAATACGCCAGCACCCGCACCCCGATGTTCGTCCCCGACCTGGTCCTGAAGGACACCCGCGCCGAGTGGGCCGCCCCGTTCCGCAAGGACAGCGTGGCCCTTCGCAACCAGATCCAGGACGTCCTCGCCTGCATGAAGCGCGACGGCACCGTCGCGAAGCTTAGCGAGAAGTGGTTCGGCTCCCCCCCCGCCGATGACGATCTGGAGCGCGTCGTCGCCCCCGGCTACGGCGTCCCTGGCATGACGGGCTACGACCCGACCCCGCACGAGATCGTCTGCAAGTAGGACAGTGCTGGGGCTGCCGGGCGGAGGCTGGGACCGGTTCGCCGAAAACTTCCTGAACGCCCGTGTCCTGGCACGGGCGTTGCCGGACATCGCGGCAGGCTTCGTCGTGACGGTCGAGCTGGCGCTGGCGATCGTCGTGACAGGCCTGCTGACCGGCCTGGCGCTGGCGCTGGCCCGCAGCTTCGACGTGCGCCCGCTGAACTGGGCCATCGTCTTCGTCGTCGACCTGTTCCGCGCCCTGCCGCCGCTGGTCATCATCGTGCTGCTCTATTTCGGCCTCCCCGGCGCCGGCCTCTCCGTCTCCGGCTTCACCGCCACGTGGATCAGCCTGTCGCTGGTGCTGATGGCCTTCGCCGAGGAGATCTACTGGGCCGGGCTGCAGGCGGTGCCGCCCGGCCAGCGGGAGGCCGCACGCAGCCTGGGCCTCGGGTTCGTGCAGACCCTGCTGCTGGTGTCCCTGCCCCAGGCGCTCCGCATCACCATCCCGCCCCTTACGAACCGCACGATCGCGATCACGAAGGGCACGGCGCTGGGCTCCGTGGTGGCGGTTTCGGAAATCCTGTCGAAGGCGACGGCCGTCGTCTCGTTCACCTCCAACCCCTCCCCGCTTCTGCTGGGCGCCGCCGCCTACATGGTGCTGTTCGTGCCCGTGGTGTCGCTGGGCCGCTGGATCGAGCGGCGGTTCCGGTGATCGAGACCTTCCTGAACGGCCCGATCGCCGTGGCCGCCTGGCCGATCCTGTGGCGCGGCCTGGTACAGACGGCGCTGCTCTCGGTGCTGGTGGTGCCCCTGGGCCTCGCGGGCGGGCTTGCGTTGGCGCTGCTGTCGACGTCCCGCAGCCGGTGGGTGCGCTGGCCGCTGGTGGCGTGGGTCGACGTGTTCCGGGCGGTGCCGCCGCTGGTGCTGCTGATCGTCTTCTACGCCGGCCTGCCCTTCGCCGGCATCGACATCGGCGCGTACGGCGCCGTGGCGCTCGCGTTCTTCCTGAACACCGGGGCCTACTACGGCGAGGTCCTGCGTGCCGGCCTGGACAGCGTCCCCCCGGGGCAGAGCGAGGCCGCCCGCAGCCTCGGCCTGTCCCGCCTGCGGACCTTCTTCCTGGTCATCCTCCCGCAGGCCGTGCGGAACGTGATGCCGGACCTGCTCTCCAACACCCTGGAGGTCGTGAAGCTGACGTCGCTCGCCAGCGTCGTCGCCCTGCCCGAGCTGCTGTTCCAGGCCCGCCAGGCCCAGGCCGTCACCTACAACCCCACCCCCATCGTCGTTGCGGCGGCGCTCTATTTCGTGATGCTATGGCCGCTCGTGCGCCTGTTGAGCCGGCTGGAGAACCGTGCCATCGCAGCCAGGCGATGAAGCGCCTTCTCCTCCTCCTCGTGCTGGCCGGCTGCGCCACGCGGCCCGCGCCGGCCCCCGCCGTCCTGCAGGGCGGCATCGCGCCGGACCAGCATATCCCCGACTACGCGAAACGCCGGTTCGAGCCGTTCGGCCGGGCCAACGCCATCGCGATCGCGCTGCGCGAATGGCGGGCCTTCGGCAGCGTCGTGAACGACGACCCGCCCAGCGCGCCCTTCTCGCGCGCGTTCCGGCCGGACCTGCAGCCCGGCCTGTGGCAGCGCGTCGGCGATTACTGGTGGTTCGGCATGGACGCGGCGGCGCGGGAGGGCGGCTGGACCAGCCGCTACAACGAGTACGGCACGCCCTATGCCAACGACTCGCCCGCCTGGTCCGCCGCCTTCATCTCGTATGTCATGCGCGCCGCGGGCGCCGCGACCGGCTTTCCCTACACGCCGCTCCACGCCGACTACATCAACGCCGCCGCCCGGAACGAGGGCGTGTTGCGGGCGGAGCGGCCGTCGACGTACGCCGTCCGCCCCGGAGACCTCCTGTGCTTCGGCCGATCGGGGGCGCAGGGGCTGACCTTCGACGATCTTCCGACGACGCGGTTCTTCGGGCACTGCGACATCGTCGTGCGGGCAGTGCCGGGCCAGGTGGACGTGATCGGCGGCAACGTGGTCGGCGGCGTGACGCTGAAGCACGTGCCCACCACGCAGGCCGGCACGCTCGCGACGCCAGACGGGCGGGTTCTGGATGGGCGCTTTCCGTGGTTCGTGGTGCTGCGCGTCCTCTACGAGCAGTAGGCCTATCGCTGCCGCCAGGGCAGCCCGTCCGCCTTCCACCCGGACACCTGCCCGCGATGCCCGTCCCCGTCCGGCGGACCCTCGAACCCGTCCGCGATGTTGTAGGCGTGCGGATACCCGGCCGCCACCGCGGCCTGCGCCGCCGCCAGGCTGCGGACGCCGCTGCGGCATAGGAAATAGACCTTGTGCTCGGGCGTGATCCCCGCCTCCTGCATCTGCTCCAGGAAGGCGCCGTTGACCTGCATCGACGGAAACACCTGCCACGGGACCAGTGTCGGCTCGTGCCCGGTGTCCGACAGGTCCGGCATTCCGACATAGGCCCATTCGGCGTTGGTGCGGACATCCACCAGACGGGCAGCCGGGTCTGTGCGCAGCGCGTCCCAGACCTGTTTTGGGGCGACGTTCTCGACCATGCTAACCACCTTGGATCATGATGCGTTTGGATCGCTTCACCCAAACGCATAAACATGATCGAAAAACAAGAGGCTAGAGCAGGATGACCGCTCAATCAGCGGTCATCCTGCTCTACCAGCAGAAGCCCGGAAGGTGCCCCAGCATGGTCAGCAGCACAAACCCCCCTGCGTTCGACGGACTGCTCGCGGCCATCGGCAATACGCCGCTGATCCGCCTGAAGCGCGCGTCCGAGGCGACGGGCTGCACCATCCTGGGCAAGGCCGAGTTCATGAACCCCGGCGGCTCCGTGAAGGACCGGGCGGGCATGGCCATCATCCTGGACGCGGAGCAGCGCGGCGTCCTCCAGCCCGGCGGCACCATCGTCGAGGGCACGGCCGGCAACACCGGCATCGGCCTGACCCTGGTCGCCAACGCCCGCGGCTATCGCAGCGTCATCGTGATGCCGGAGACGCAAAGCCAGGAGAAGATCGACTTCCTCCGCATGATCGGCGCCGACCTCCGCCTGATCCCCGCCAAGCCCTACAAGGACCCCGGCAACTACGTCCACTTCAGCCGCCGTCTGGCCGAGGAGCTGGGCGCGGTCTGGGCCAACCAGTTCGACAACCTGGCCAACCGCGAAGGCCATCGCCTGACCACCGGCGCCGAGATCCTCGCGCAGACCGGCGGCCGCGTCGACGCCTTCACCTGCGCCTGCGGCACCGGCGGCACGCTGGCCGGCGTCGCCATGGCCCTGAAGGCCGCGAACCCGTCCACCCGGATCGTGCTCGCAGACCCCGAGGGCAGCGGCCTTTACGGCTGGATCAAGTCCGGCGACCTCTCGATCGCTGGCAGCTCCATCACCGAAGGGATCGGCCAGTCCCGCGTGCCGGACAACCTGGCCGGCGCCCCCATCGACGACGCCGTCCGCATCGCCGACCCGCTGGCGCTGGAGCAGGTGTTCGACCTGCTGATCCACGAAGGCCTGAGCATCGGCGGCTCCGCCGGCCTGAACGTCGCCGCCGCGATCCAGGTCGCCCGCGGCCTCGGCCCGGGCCACACGGTCGTGACAATCCTGTGCGACGGCGCATCCCGGTATCAATCGAAGCTGTTCAACCCCGTGTTCCTGAAGGAGAAAGGCCTGCCGACGCCGCCGTGGCTGTAGGGCACGTCCCGCGCGCTACTGCTGCAACTGCGCGTCGGTCTCGGCGGCGTTCGGCAGGCTGCCTTGCGAGCCGGGCCGCGTGCAGCACAGGGCGGCAGCCGCATTCCCCCGGCGAAGCGCGGCGGGCAACGCCAACCCCCAGTCCAGCCCCGCAGCCATGACACCGGTGAAGCAGTCGCCCGCCGCCGTCGTGTCCATCGCTGTCACGAGGTGGGCGGCAACGAGCCCGCCGCCATCCGGACCGGCGTACTCGGCCCCGGCCGCGCCGAGCGTCCGCACCACGGCCGCCCCCACCGCCCGGTGCAGCGACCCGGCATCCGCCCCGCATCCCAGCGAACCCGCCAGCCACTCCGCCTCATGCTCGTTCACGACCAGCACGTCGACGGCGCGCAAGACAGCCGGGTCGAGCGGCAGGGCTGGAGCGAGGTTCAGGACAAAGCGCGCCCCGTGGCCGCGGCGAATCAACGCCGCGGTCTGCCCGGCCGGCACCTCCATCTGCAGCAGCACCGTGTGGCCGGGGCCGAGCAGCGCGTCTTCCACCTGGTCCGCGTGCGCCCTCAGATTCGCGCCCGAGCCGACGGCGATCAGGTTGCGCCCCTCCGCGTCCGTGCAGATGGCGGCGCATCCCGTACTCCCGGTAACGCGTGCGACCCGTGAGACATCGACTCCTGCACGATGCATCCCGGCCATCGCCTCGTCCGCCAGCGCGTCGCAGCCCACCGCCCCCGCCATGACGACGCGCGCGCCGTCCAGCGCCGCAGCGACGGCCTGGTTGGCGCCCTTGCCGCCGGGTTCGATCCGGGTGCCGGGACCAAGGACGGTCTCCCCGGGCCCCGGCAGCCGGTCGACGGCGAAGATGAGGTCGAGGTTGATCGACCCGAACACGACGATGGTCACCGGCCGATGGCCGCCATCAGCTCCGCCCATTCGCGCTTCGACAATCCGCTGCCCGGCTGCTCCACGGCGTCCCCCGCAAGCAGACGGCGCACCACGGCAAGCATCCCGGCGGACAGGGTAACGGCGCCCATACGGTAATCCTGGAAGGCGGCGAAGGTGGCGGGAACCCATGCCTCGACCGTCCGGAGCATGGCCTCGGCGTAGACGCGGATCTCGTACTGCGCATGAGCGTCGGCGCGCAGAGACAGGAAGTTCAACAGATTGTGCAGGTCGCTCTTCCAGTACCACTGCGTATATGTGTTGAGCGTCAGGTTCATGCGGGCGAGTTCCCGCGCCAGGCCCTGCCGACCCGGATCGGCTCCGTCCTCGTTCAGCATCTGCGCGTAATGGTCGTAGGTGAGCGTGGCGTCGTCCCGCAGCAGCCGCAGCACGTGCTCCGCTTCGGCGCCTTGCAGCACGTCGCCCCGCCCCTGCCGATTGCTGCTGCTCTGCGCGGCCAGGTGCTCGGGCGCCGGGATGTAGAACTCGCGATCGAGGATCGAATAGCGGGCGGAGTACTCGTTCACGTTCGCCATCCGATGCCGGATCCACTGGCGCGCGACGAAGATCGGCAGCTTCACGTGATACTTGATCTCGCACATCTCGAACGGCGTGGAATGCCGGTGGCGCATGAGGTAGCGGATCAGGCCGGCATCCTCGCTCACCTTGCGGGTGCCGCGGCCGTAGCTGACGCGTGCGGCCTGCACGACGGCGCCGTCGTCGCCCATGTAGTCGACGACGCGGACGAACCCGTGATCCAGCACGGGACTGGCCTCGTACAGCATGGCTTCCAGGGCCGGCACGGTGGCGCGCCGGGTCGGGGTGGCGGCGTCGCGCTGGGCGGCGATCTCGGCCTGCTGCTCGGGGGTCAGGGACATGCGGGCACCCCTAGCATCGCGGACGCCGGACGCCTATATCTTGCGGGTCACCCCATCCTGGGGCCGACTATGGTGATAAACGAGGGTTGGAATAAGCGTTGTGGACCCGGGGGCAGTG
>CAXTPG010000113.1:0-13601 GCA_964246015.1 uncultured Acetobacteraceae bacterium | reverse complement strand
CCTTCAGCACCTCGATGCTCTCCAGGTTGAACGGGTCGCGCGTGTAGCTGCCGAAATCCCGCATCCCGTCCAGGAAGAAGTCGTTCCGCGCGCTGAACCCCCGCAAGGTCAGGTTGTCGCCCTGGTTCCCCGCCTCCCCCGCCGCCAGACTAAGCCCCGGCACGTTCCGCAACGCGTCCCGCGTCGTCGTGATGGCCTGGTCGTCGATCAACTGCCGCGGCACCACGTTGATCGTCTGCGGCGTGTCCGAAAGCGGCTGCGTATACCGCGACATCGACGGCACGTTCACCCGGTACGCGCCCTGCTGGTCCTGCGCCCCCTGAACCTGGATCGGCTCCAGCGCCACCCGGTCCGGCGACACCGCCGGCGCCGGCACCTGCGCCCCGGCCGACCCGCCCAGATTGGCCAGCGTCGCGCCCAACGCACCCCCCATCAGGATCCGCAGCGGCGGAAGCATCGGTCCGGACTGGTCAGGGCGCTGCATCATGGGTTAGCCTATCGCGAGTGATTATGAGAGTCATTCTCAATAACCCACCCCTACCTCACCCTTCCGACCACCGCAAGGCCGAACAATGCCCCCCCCGAACTCCCGTTCGAACCCCCGATCGAGCCCCCGATCGAACCTCACCGATCCGTCTCCCCTCCCTGGAAAGGGAGGGGCCGGGGGTGGATCGACGCTCCCCGCGGGCATCCACCCCGGCCCCCCTCCTGAACGACACCCCACCATCGCCGCCCTCGCCGCCATGACCCCCGCCCGCCGCGCCGCGACCCTCGCCGGCGCCGCCGCCGCCCCCTGGATCGAAGCCGCCGCCCGCACCGGCCTCGTCGAGGCCCAGCTCATGCTCGGCCAGCGCCACCTCGACGGCGACGGCGTCCCCCGGGACCCCGCCGCAGCGCTCCGCTGGTTCCAGGCCGCCGCCACCGCCGACTACCCCCCCGCCCTCAACATGGAGGCCCGCTGCCACGAACGCGGCTGGGGCACCGAACCCGACCCGGCCCGCGCCGCCGCCCTCTACCGCCGCGCCGCCGAAGCCGGGCTCGACTGGGCCCAGTTCAACCTCGCCAACCTCCTCCTCCAGGGCCAGGGTGTCCCCCGCGACCGCCCCGCCGCCCTCCGCTGGTTCCGCCGCGCCGCCGCCCAGGGCCACCCCAAAGCCCTCAACATGCTCGGCCGCTTCCTGGAACAGGGCTGGGCCACCCCGCCCAACCCCGCCGCCGCCCTCCAATGCTACGCCCGCGCCGCCCGCGGCGGAGACTTCCGCGGCCAGTTCAACCTCGCCAGCCTCCTCGCCCAGCACGGCCGCCACGACGAGGCCCGACACTGGCTGCACGAAGCCACCGCCCACGGCAGCCCCGACTTCCTGCACGAGGCCGGCGCAGCCCTCGCCGCCTCCCCCGACCCGGCCTACCGCGCCATCGCCAGGGCCATGCAGCGCGCCGCGATCAGGGCTGGACAGACCCCCGCCTCCCATGCCCCGCTCCCCCCCGACCACGGAGCCGCCGCATGACCGAAGACCTCGACATCTACCGGAAACAGGGCTTCGCCGGCCGCATCGGCATGGGCGAAGCCCCCGCCCTCGTCATCGTCGACTTCATCCACGGCTTCACCGACCCCGCCCATTTCGGCGGCGGCAACATCGCCCCGGCCATCGAACGAACGGTCCACCTCCTCGCCCTCGCCCGCAGCCGCGCCTGGCCCGTCATCCACACCCGCGTCGTCTACGCCGATGACGGCGCCGACGCCGGAGGCTTCACCCGCAAGGTCCCCGCCCTCCGCACCCTCACGGAAACCAGCCCCCTCAGCCAGATCGTCCCCGAACTCACCCCCCACCCCGGCGAACTCGTCCTCCGCAAGCGCCACGCCAGCGCCTTCTTCGGCACCGAACTCGCCGGCTGGCTCCTCTACCGCCGCATCGACACCCTCCTCGTCGCCGGCTGCACCACCAGCGGCTGCGTCCGCGCCACCGTCATCGACGCCAGCGCCTACAACCTCCGCACCACCGTCGTCACCGACTGCGTCGGCGACCGCGCCCAGGCCCCCCACGACGCCAACCTCTTCGACATGGGCCAGAAATACGCCGACCTCCTGACCCTCGCCGAACTCGACCCAGCCCTCACCCCCGCCGCAACACCTCGGTCCCCGCCCTGATCCTCAGCGGTCCAGAGACGCTCACGGGCTCCCGACGCGGCTTCCGCGCGGTGCTGGCGCCATAGGCGGCTACGGCTCCAAACCCTTCCCGTACTGCCGAAGTAGCCGAGCGACCTCGTGCCTCATGCTCGACAGCGCCGCAGGTCCTGACGATGGCACGATCGCGTCCTGCGCCCGCGAGAACAACGCCAGGCAGAGCCGGTCAGGGTCGTGCCGAGACGCGTACGCAAGGCCGTCCGGCCGCTCGGGATGATCGTGCAGCGCGTCCGCCCATTCGGCGCACGGCGCGTACGGCCCGGTCGTGATCGCATTGTCCAGACCGAGCTGTTGCAGCCCGGCGCCGTGCAGCTGCACGAGGCGCACGGGCCGCAACAGCGTCAGCATGCTCAGCGACCGATCGGCGATTTCGGCCCGACCGACCAGACGGCGCGCCGGGCTGCGCAGCACCGTCTCGACGAACGCCGCCTCGACGCTGAACCCGGCATACAGAACGCCGAACCGTCCAGACGCGCTGTCGAACCGCCCTGCAGGCAACCGGCCAGGTCCCGGCGAGAAGAATACCGCCGCATGCGTCGTCCGGTGGATGCGCGCGAACGAACGCCCGGCATCATGCACGGCCAGCGGAAGCCGCAGACCCCGCAACCCCTCCGCTGGCGCCGCCGCACGGCCAGACGGGCCGCGATCGGTGCCAGTCATCCGAAGGCGTCGGCCTGCGCTGCGTCCAGAAGCCGAATGATCTCTCGCCCGTCAGGACCCGCATGCAGTACGTCGGCCGGCGACCGGCCTGCCAGGGCCGGTTCGGGTGCAAGCAGGAAGTCCAGCACCGACCAGGCTCCCATCCCCGATGCCAAGGCCTTCGACAGCACGATGGCGAGCGCACGCGGCACCACGCCGTCCCGCCCGAACTGCACGCCGGGATAGCGCCAGTCTCCCCCGATCTGCACTGCCAGCAGCTGCCCCGCCCGTCGCCGCTTGTCCACCGCCTGCCGGCTGATGCCGCCCAGAACACGGGCCGCCTCCGTCGCCGACAGCAACCCGCCGCATGAAGCGCTCAGCCGTGCCCGCTCCTCGGCGCCCCGCGCCAAGGCATCGGCAAATGGATCGACCGACCGCGCCGCCCCGGGCAGCGCCACGTGGCCCAATGCCCAGGCGATCGTGCCGAAATCAGTCGCCGACTCCAGCGCCCTTGCAAGCGCATCGACGCCCGCCGACTCCGCAAGCGCCGCCACCGCCCTGTTGGCCCGGTTGCGGAACGCCGTCCGCACCCTGTCCTCATTGGCCCGGCGTCGCGGCACCCTGGTTGTCATCCGACCGATGTAACATCCGCCGCAACCACGTCAACCACCGATCACCCCCGCCGCAACACCCCACGCTCCAGGAAGATCTCCGTAATCTCCGCCTCATGCGCCAGAAACGCAGGGTGCCGCCGCGCCTCCAGCCCCCGCGCCCGCGGCAACGCCACATCGATCACCCGGTCCACCCGCCCAGGCCGCGGCGACATCACCACGACCCGGTCCGCCAGCAGCACCGCCTCGTCGACGCTGTGCGTCACGAACAGCACCGTCATCCGCCGGCGCAGCCAAAGCTGCTCCAGGTCGATCCGCATCTGCTCCCGCGTCAGCGCATCCAACGCCCCGAACGGCTCGTCCATCAGCAGCAGCCCGGGGTCGTGCACCAACGCCCGCGCGATCGCCACCCGCTGCCGCATCCCCCCGCTCAACTGGTGCGGATAACTGCCCGCAAAATCCGCCAGCCCCACCTGGTCCAGCAGCTCCATCGCCCGCTCCCGGTGCGCCGACGCCGGCATCCCCCGCATCTCCACCTGGAACAGCACGTTCTCCAGCGCCGTCCGCCACTCCAGCAGAACCGGCTGCTGGAACACGATCCCCAGCTCCGTCACCGGCCCGGCCACGCGTCGCCCACCCGCCGTGATCGCCCCCTCGCTCGCCGGCAGCAAACCCGCCACCAGCCGCATCAGCGTGCTCTTCCCGCACCCCGAAGGCCCGACGATCGCAATGAACCCCCCATCCTCGACGACAAGATCCATTGGCGACAACGCCTGCACCGGCCCGAACCGCTTCCCGGCCCCGGCAATCTCCAGCTTCATGGACGTGCCTCCCGCACCAGACGTCGTGATTCCCCCGGCCAGACCGCCGACAGGATCGCCGCCGTCTCGCCAAGCGCCGCAGCCAATTCCGGGATGCGCCCCGCCCCGATCCGAATACTCGGTCCCGCAACCGAAACCGTCCCCAACGGACGCCCCCCCGCCGCAACCGCGACCGCGACCGCCGTGATCCCCACCTCCGCCTCCTCCGCCGCCACCGCATGCCCGGCCGCCCGCACCCGCGCCAGCTCCGCAACCAGCGCCGCCTCGCTCGTCAGCGTCCGCGGCGTCACCGCAGCCAGCCCATGCCGCCGCACCAGCGGCAGCGCCGCATCCCCGAGCAAGGCCAGATACGCCTTCCCGTTCGCCGTCGCATGCAGCACCACCGCCCCATCCATCGCCGGCTGATACAGCAATCCCGGCGGAGCCCCCTGCGCCGCCGCAAACCAGACCAGACCCTGCCCCGCCGCCCCATCCCGCGCGATCGTCAACCGCACCAGCTCCCGCGTCTCCCCCGCAAGACGGTCAAGCACCGGCTGAACCAGATCCGGCAACCCGCTCGCCTGCAGCACCCGGTGCCCCAGCAGCGCGAACCGCAGCGTCAGCCGATACGGCCCGTCATCCCCCTCCTGCTCCACCCACCCCAGCGCCAGCATCTCCCGCAACAACCGATGCGTGGCCGACTTCGGCAGCTCCAGCGCCTGCGCGATCGACGACAACCGGCACGGCTCCGCCGCCGCGGCCATATGCTCGACCACCTCGGCGCAACGCTGCAGCAGGGACTTGACAAGGCGCATGTTAGCGGAACACTGTTCCATTAACAGCCCGCAGTCAAGCGGGCCGGCTGGGAAACGGACCGATGAACCTCCTGCCCAGGCTGCGACCCCTCATCGGCATCGCCGCCTTCCTGCTCCTGTGGGAAATCCTCGCCCGCGCCCTCGCCATCCCCGCCTACCTGCTCCCCGCACCCAGCGTCATCCTCGTCAACGTCGGCGCAAACTGGCGCAGCCTCGCCTCCGCCGCCGGCTACACCCTCCAGCCCATGCTCCTCGGCTTCGCCGCCGCCGTCGTCTTCGGCGTCCTCATCGCCCTCGGAATCGCCTTCAGCCGGCCCGTCCAGGCCATCGCCTACCCCCTCCTCGTCTTCCTCCAGATCGTCCCCAAGATCGCCGTCGCACCCCTCTTCATCATCTGGTTCGGCTTCGGCATCACCCCCAAGATCCTCCTCGTCTTCCTCCTCTCCTTCTTCCCCATCGTCGTCGCCGCCATAACCGCCTTCCGCTCCATCGAGCCCGAAATCATCGAGCTCGTCCGCTCAACCGGCGCCGGCCGCCTCCGCACCTTCCGCATGGTCCAGCTCCCCCACGCCATGCCCGCCCTCTTCGGCGGCTTCAAGGTCGCCGCGGCCCTCGCCGCAACCGCCGCCGTCGTCGCCGAGTTCGTCGCCTCCGACCGCGGCCTCGGCTACCTCCTCATGGAATACAACGGCAACCTCGACACCGCCGGCAGCTTCGCCGCCGTCTTCACCCTCTCCGCCCTCGGACTCGCCCTCTACGGCGCCGTCGAGATCGTCGAAGGCTTCGCAGTCCCCTGGCACGTCTCCCGCCGCCGCCTCTCGGGCGAAGCCCCCGGTATCTGAAAGGAACCCCCATGACCCGCATCATCCTCGCGGCCCTCGCCGCGATCTGCCTCACGACCCCCGCCCACGCCGACGACAAGGCAAGCCTCCGCCTCAACTGGCTCGCCTACGGCTTCCACGCCCCCTTCTACCTCGGCGTCGCCCGTGGCCTGTACAAGCAGCACGGCATCGACCTCGACATCGGAGAAGGCCAGGGCTCCGGCCGCGCCGTCCAGGCCGTCGCCGCCGGCTCCGACACCTTCGGCCTCGCCGACGGAACCTCCATCGTCGCCGGAATCGCCCGCGGAGTCCCCATCCAGGCCGTCATGGGCATCATGAACAGCGGCCCCAACGGGATCATCGTCCCCAAGGCCAGCGGAATCACCGACCTCAAGGGACTCGCCGGCGCAACCATCGCCGCCACAACCGGCGAGGCCAGCCTCGTCCTCCTCCCCGCCGTCCTCCGCGCCCAGAAACTACCCCCCGACCACCTCCGCGCCCTCCGCGTCGACGGCGCCGCAAAACTCGTCGCCGTCCTCGAGAAACGCGCCGCCGGAATGCTCGGCGGGATCGAGAACCAGGCCATCATCCTCGACCAGCGCGGCACCCCCACCACAACCCTCCTCTTCAGCGAGCTCGGCGCCAACACCCTCGGCCTCGCCATCCTCGTCACCACCGACCTCGCGAAAAAAGACCCCGCCCTCATCCGCCGCTTCGCCGCCGCCACCCGCGCCGCCTACGACCTCGCGGCAAAGGAACCCGAAGCCGCCATTGACGCCCTCGTCGCCGTCAAACCCACCCTCGACCGCGCCCTCTCCATGGCCCAGCTCAAGGCCGGAATGCTCCTCATGCAAAGCCCCAACGGCCGCGGCAAACCCACGGGTGTCATGTCCGACGAAGACTGGACCGGCACCGTCGCCCTCATGAAGGAGTTCCAGGGACTCGAAACCACCCTCCCCCCCACCGCCTTCTGGACCAACGAGTTCCTGCCCAAGTGACGGCCGCCCCCCCCCTCGCCGCAATCGTCACCGGCGGCGCCGGCGGCATCGGCCGGGCCGTCCTCGCCCGCCTCGCCGCCGACGGCTTCCACCCCGTCGCCTGGGACCTCGCCGGCCACGCGCCCGTCGACGCCACCGACCCGGCCTCCCTCGAGGCCGCCACCGCCCGCATCGACCGCCCCATCGGCGCCGTCGTCGTCAACGCCGGCATCCTCGGCCCCGTCGCCCGCGTCTGGGAAACCACCCCCGAAGACATCCGCCGGGTCCTCGACACCAACCTCCTCTCCGCCTTCCTCACCCTCCGCGCCGTCATCCCCGCCATGCTCGGAAACCCCGGTCCCCACCGCGGCCGCATCGTCCTCGTCTCCTCCCTCCAGGCCAAGGAAGGCACCGCCCTCGCCGGCGCCTACGCCGCCTCCAAGGCCGGCATGATCGCCCTCACCAAGGTCCTCGCCAAGGAACTCGCCACCGAAGGCATCCTCGTCAACGCCATAACCCCCACCGTCGTCCGCACCCCCATGGAGCTCGAGATGACCGAACACCGCCGCGCCGACCTCCTCGCCCGGATCCCCATGGGCCGCTTCCTCGAAGCCACGGAAGTCGCCGCCATGGTCTCCTGGCTCTGCGGACCCGACTGCACCTTCTCCACCGGCGCCGTCTTCGACCTCTCCGGCGGCCGGGCCACCTCCTGATGCTCGCCGGACACGCCGTCGTCGCCATCTGGAACGACATCACCGACGAAGGCCGCGCCGAGTTCTACGCCTGGCACCTGCACGAACACATGGCCGAGCGCACCGCCATCCCCGGCTTCCTCCGCGGCCGCCGCTACGCCGGCATCGACGGCGCGACCCCCGCCTTCTTCACCCTCTACGAAGCCGAGGACATGGCCACCCTCCAGGGCCCCGGATACCTCGCCCGCCTCAACGCCCCCTCCCCCTGGACCCGCACCGCCACCGCCGCCTTCCGCAACACCTCCCGCGCCCTCGCCCGCGTCCTCGCAACCCATGGACCCGGCGCCGGCGCCGTCGCCCTCACCCTCCGCTTCGACGCGCCATCCGCCGCCACAACCCCCCTCCGAGCCCTGCTCCGGCAAGCCGCAACGCGCCCCCGCATCACCGGCGCCCACCTCTGCGCCGCAGACCCCGACGCCTCCGCAGCCACCACCGCCGAATCCGCCGGCCGAACCGACCTGCAACGCCCCCCCACCTGGTTCGCCATGCTCGAGGCGACGGACCCCGCCGCCCTCGACGGCCTCCTCCCCGACCCTGACCTGCTCTCCGCCGGAACCACGCCCCCCCTCCGCGGCCTCTACCGCCTCGAATACACGCAGGGAAAGACGCCGCGACTCTGATCCTCTACCCTGCGCCCATGAACGTGCGCGCGCCGCTCCGATGGGGGTATGACCGGCTCTGGGACAAGTGGCCCATCATGCTCGCCCCCATGCTCCGCCAATTCCGCCGCCGCAACGGCTACTGGCCCCGCCTGCTCCGCCCCCGCACCTTCAACGAAAAAGTCACCGCCCGCCTCCTCTTCGACCGCCGGCCCCTCCTCCCCCGCGTCGCCGGCAAGCTCGAGCTCCGGTCCTTCGTCCGCCACCGCACCGGCTCCGACGCATCGCTCGTCCCCCTCCTCGGCGTCGTCCGAACCCCCGCCGACCTCCGCGCCATCGACCTCCCGCCCGACTTCATCATGAAGGCCAGCCACGCCAGCGGCCTCCTCCACATCCAGCGCGCCGCCATGCCCCTCGACCGCCCGCACCTCGAACGCCTCTGCGCCGAATGGCTCGCCAACGACTACGGCAAATACTGCCGCGAATGGCTCTACAAACCCCTCCAGCGCGCCGTGATCATCGAGGAACTGATGACCGAACCCGGCGGAGCCGTCCCCGTCGACTACAAGATCTTCTGCTACGACGGCGTGCCCCGCATCATCCACCACGTCGCCAGCCGCTTCCACGACAAGACGCAGGACCTCTTCGACCCCGACTGGACCCTGATCGACCTGCCCCTCGCCTTCCCCCCCACCCCCGTCCGCCCGCCCCGCCCCCCGGGCCTCGCCGCAATGCTCGACCTCGCCGCCACCCTCTCCCGCGGCATCGACTTCGTCCGCGTCGACCTCTACGACCGCCCCGACGGCCCCCGCGTCGGCGAACTCACCATGACCCCCGACGGTGGCTGCATGCCCTTCCCCGACCCCCGCACCGACATCGCCCTCGGCGAGCCCTGGGACTTCCGCTGGTCCACTATTTTCCGCGCGCGACGATCTGCGTCGGATTGACGAACCGCAGCGCGATCAGCAGCCAGACCAGCGTCGTCACCATGTAGATCACCGCCATCGCGTCGATCGACTGCACCGCCCGCACCCCCGCCGCGAACACCGCGTAATACAGCGCCACCACCAGCGTCTGACTCGTCGGCCCCGCCGTCAGGAACGTCAGCTCGAACATCGCGATCGTCCGCACCAGCACCAGCAGCAGCGCCGCCAGCATCCCCGGCAGCAGCAACGGCAGCAGCACATGCAGGAACAGCCGCGGCGTGTTCGCCCCGAACACCCGCGCCGCCGCCTCGATCTTCGGGTCGATCTGCTCGATGAACGGGATCATCACCAGAATCACGAACGGCACCGTCGGCACCAGGTTCGCAATCACCACCCCGGACATCGACCCGGCCAGATGCAGCTTGTACAGCACCGTCGCCAACGGAATCCCGAACGTGATCGGCGGCACCAGCAACGGCAGCAGGAACAGCAGCATCACCAGCCGCTTCCCCGGGAAGTCCCGCCGCGCCAGCGCATACGCCGCCGGCACGCCCAGCAACCCCGAAAACCCGACCACCAGGAACACCACCTGGAACGTCGTCAACAGCACGTCGTCCAGCTGGAACTCGGTCCACGCGCTGTCATACCACTTCGTCGTCCACCCCGCCGGCAACCACGACCGCAGCCACCGCGTCGCGAACGAGCTGGTGACAACCGTTCCGATCAACGCGAACAGGTTGACGATGAAGAACCCGACGAACGTCCAGACCACCGTCGCCCACGCCCGCTCCCCCAGCGTCTTGCCGCCCGCCACGCGGGCCATCACCCCTTCCCCCCGCTTGCCGGGCCCCGATACAGCAGCCCCCGCGCCCCCAGCACCGCCGCCACGATCGCCAGTTCCACAACCCCCATCAGCATCGCGATCGCCGACGCCAGCGAGTAGTCGTACTCCTCGAACGCTGCCGTGTACGCCGCAATGGAAATCACCCGCGTCGGTCCCGCCGGCGCCCCCAGCAGCACCGCCGACGGAAAGACCGAGAACGCCTGCACGAAGCTCAGGCAGAACGTGATCGCCAGCCCCGGCACCAGCAACGGCAGCGTGATGTGCCGGAACCGGCTCGCATTCCCCGCCCCCAGCGTCGCCGCCGCGTTCTCCAGCGCCGGGTCGATCCCCGACAGATACGACAGCGTCAGCAGGAACGTGAACGGAAACCCCGTGATCAGCAGCGACAGGAACACCCCGGCGTAATTATGCACCAGCCGGATCGGCGCATCGACGATCCCCAGCAGCATGATCGTCCGGTTGAACCACCCCTGCGGCCCCAGGTAGTTCAGCATCCCCTCCGCCACCAGCACCGTCCCCAGCGTGATCGGCACCACCAATATCGTCGTCAGCAGCCGCTGCCGCCGCATCAGCCGCACCCGGAACGCGATCGGCACCGCCAGCAGCAGGTTCAGCAACGTCACCGGAATCGCCAGCCACAGCGTCTTCCCGATCGTGTCGTACAGGAACGCATCCCCGAAGAACCGCTCGTAGTTCCCGAAGAACCCGCCCGCCTTCGGCTCGAACGACAGCACCAGACCGTACAGGAACGGATACACGAACGTCGAAACCAGGAACAACGCCGCCGGGACCACCAGCAACGTCAACCCATCCACCCCCCGCGCCGCCAGGCGCTGGCTCAGCGGCAGCGCGCTCATGCCGGCAGGAACGCAAGCGTCCGCGCCGGGTCGGCCGCAAGCCGCACCGCCGTCCCCGGCGCCACGCCCTCATGCGCCGTGAACACCAGCTCCGTCCCGTCCGCCATCCGCCCGAACCCCGTGAAATCGTTCCCCCGGAACTCCGTCGAAACCACCGTCGCGTGCAGCCCACCCCCCTTCCGCAGCACCAGGTCGTCCGGCCGCACCGCCAACACCGCGTCCCCCCCGGCCACCAGCGCCTCCCGCGCCGTCGCCGGAAGCTGCGCGTCCCCCACGGCGATCACCGCCCGCTCCCCCTCCACGCTCACCACCCGACCCGGCACCGCGTTCCGGAACCCCATGAACGCCGCCACGTCCAGATGATCCGGCCGCGCGAACAGCTCCGCCGGCGCCCCGACCTGCCGGATCACCCCGTCCTTCAGCACGACGATCCGGTCCGCCAGGCTCAGCGCCTCCTCCTGGTCGTGCGTCACATAGATCGTCGTCGCCCCCAGCATCGTGTGGATCCGCCGGATCTCCGCCCGCATCTCCAGCCGCAGCTTCGCATCGAGGTTCGAAAGCGGCTCGTCCATCAGCACCAGCGGCGGCTCGACGACGATGGCCCGGGCGATCGCCACCCGCTGCTGCTGCCCCCCGCTCAACTGACCCGGCAGCTTGTGCTCCTGCCCCTGCAGCCGCACCAGCGCCACCGCCTCGTCCACCCGCCGCCCGATCTCGCCCCGCGCCGTCCCCCGCATCATCAGCCCGAACCCGATGTTCTTCCGCACCGTCATGTGCGGGAACAGCGCGTAGTTCTGGAACACCATCCCGAACCCGCGCTGCTCCGGCCGCAACGTGTCGATCCGCCGATCGTCCAGCCAGATCCCGCCCCCCGTCGCGGGCAACAACCCCGCGATGCAGTTCAGCGTCGTCGACTTCCCGCACCCCGAAGGCCCCAGCAGCGCGATGAACTCCCCCTGCCGGACCGTCAACGAGATATCCCGCAGCGCATTCAACGCCCCGAAATCCCGGGACAACCGATCCAGCCGCAACTCCCGAAACGGCGTCGCATGAATCGTCATGGCAGCAAAAGCCCTCTCCCGTTGGGAGAGGGTTGGGTGAGGGTGCTTGCCACACGCACGCGGCTACCCGCGAAACAGCGGAAAAGCCCACTCCCCCGTCCCGGGACAGCGATCATTGAATGCCCGCCGCCGCCGAAATCGACGGCAGACACCCCCACCACCCTCACTTCGTCTTCTTCGCGCCGACCCGCTCGTCCCACTGCCGGAACGCGATCGCCACCCTGAAAGCCCTCTCCCGTCGGGAGAGGGTTGGGTGAGGGCCTGCCGCCGCCTCCAAACCCGGCAATGAGCACACGGCAGCCCCCCACCACCCTCACTTCGTCTTCTTCGCGCCGACCCGCTCGTCCCACTGCCGGAACGCGATCACCATCTGGTCCGCCTCCAGCGGCAACTCCGTCGGAGTATTCGCCAGCAGCGCGTCATACTCCGGACGCCCATACTCCCGCATCGCGTCCTGGCTCTCCTTCGGCGCCATGCTCAACGGCACGTCCTTCACCGCCGGGCCCGGATAGAAATACCCCTCGTCCCACGCGAACGCCTGCGCCGGCTTGCTCAGCATGAACGTCGCAAGATCGAGCAGCACCGCCATCCGCTCCGCGTCCAGCCCCTTCGGGATGCACATGTATTGCCCGTCGGTCACGAAACGGAACCCCTTCAGCAGCGTGATCTTCGCCTCCTTCGGCACGATCCCCAGCACACGCGGATTGATGTCCCACCCCGTCATGCTCGCGATGATGTCGCGCGACCCCTCGCCCAGCTCCTTCATCGTCGCACCCGTCCCCGTCGGATAGTACTCGATGTTCTTGTCCAGCTCCTGCAGGTAGGACCACGTCTTGTCCCACCCCTTCATCGGGTCCTTCGGATTGCTGTCACCCAGGATATACGGCAACCCCATCAGGAACGCCCGCCCCGGCCCCGAATTCGCCGGCCGCGCATACATGAACCGATTCTTGTTCGCCCGCGTCCACGCCAGCAGCTCGTCCGTTGACGTCGGCGGGGTCTTCACCCGGTCCGGCATGTATTCCAGGATCGGCCCCCCCGGGCAGTAGTTCACGATGATCCCCTGGTTCTGCGCCAGCGACTGCATCTTCAGCGCCGCCGGCAGCAGGATCTCCTCCAGCTTCGGCAGCGCCCCCGCATGCGCCGGCAGCAGCTCGGTCCAGATCTTCTGCTCGATCCCCGCCGCCATCGCGTCCGTGCCCGTCATCACGAGATCGATATCGACCCGGTTCGCGCTCTGCTGCGCCTTGATCTTCGCCGGAAGCTCCGGCGCCGGCGCCTTCGTGAAGTTGAACCGCGCCACCATCTCGGGCTTCGCGCGCCGATACGCCTCGAACGCCTTCTGGCTCAACGCCAGGTTCCCCGCGACGTCGACGATCGTGATGGCAAGCGGCGCCTTGGGCTTGGCGCCCTGCGCCACGGCACTCCGCCCCAGCGGCGCGGCCGCGATCGCGGCGGCGGCGCCCAGGACGGTACGGCGGGCGATAGGATCGGACATGTTGAACTCCCCGGTGTCGGTATCGTTCGGCTTCGTACGGCCGTTGCCCACGCATTGCCAGGAACCGCGCCCGCGCGCCAGCTTTCCGTTTGACTTCGTGATCGGATTATGTTCCTATAATCCCGCATGACGCACCAACCCACCCCCCAAACAGCCGAGAGCCAGCAGGCCGAAGACGCGCAGCTCTATCGCCGCACCCTGCACAAGCTCCTGGAC
>CAXTPG010000112.1:0-13962 GCA_964246015.1 uncultured Acetobacteraceae bacterium | reverse complement strand
TTCCTGGAGCACATGGCGTTCAAGGGGACGGAGCGGCGGACGGCGGCGGGGATCGCCGAGGAGGTCGAGAACGTCGGCGGCCACATCAACGCCTACACGGCGCGGGAGCAGACGGCGTACTACGTGAAGCTGCTGAAGGAGGACCTGGCGCTGGGGGCCGACATCATCGGCGACATCCTGACGCACAGCGCGTTCGCGCCCGAGGAGCTGGAGCGGGAGCGTGGGGTTATCCTGCAGGAGATCGGGCAGGCGAACGACACGCCGGACGACATCATCTTCGACCGGTTCCAGGAGACGGCGTTCCCCGGGCAGGCGATGGGGCGGCCGACGCTGGGCACGGAAGACGGCATCAAGGCGATGAGCCGGGACCAGTTGACGGGGTACATGCACCGCAACTACGCGGCGGGGAACGTGGTCATCGCGGCGACGGGGAACCTGCGGCACGAGACGGTGGTGGAGCTGGCGAAGCGGCATTTCGGCGACCTGCCTTCCGACCTGCCGCCGCAGGTCGAGCCCGGGCTGTACAAGGGCGGCGAGTTCCGGGAGGAACGGGACCTCGATCAGGTGCATATCGTGCTCGGGTTCCCGTCGGTGCCGTATGGCGATCCCGATTACTACGGGGCGCTGCTGCTGAGCACGCTGCTGGGCGGCGGCATGTCGTCGCGGCTGTTCCAGGAGATCCGGGAGAAGCGGGGGCTGGTGTATTCGATCTATTCGTTCGCGTCGCCGTTCATGGATGCCGGGTTGTTCGGGATCTATGCGGGGACGGGGGAGGACGAGGCGAAGGAGCTGGTGCCGGTGACGCTGGAGGAGCTGCGCCGGGTGCAGGAGGACGTGACGCAGGAGGAGCTGGCGCGGGCGCGGGCGCAGGTGAAGGCGAGCCTGCTGATGTCGCTGGAGAGCACGGGCAGCCGGTGCGAGCAGTTGGCGCGGCAGATGCAGGTGTTCGGGCGCATCCTGCCGACGTCGGAGAGCGTCGCGCGGCTGACGGCGGTCGATCTGGACGGGATCAAGCGGGCGGCGCGGCGGATCTTCCGGGCGCCGCCGACGCTGGCCGCGCTGGGGCCGGCCGGGAACGTGCCGGGGCTGCCGGCGATCGTGGATCGGCTGGCGGCATGAGCGGCGAGGCGCTGCTTGCGGAGCTGATCGGGCGGGCGCGCGCGGCCGGGGCGGATGTGGCGGACGCGGTTCTGGTGTCGGGCACGTCGATCAGCGTGCAGCGGCGGCTGGGGCGGACGGAGCAACTGGAACGGTCGGAGGCGCGGGACCTGGGTCTGCGGGTGTTCGTGGGGCAGCGGCAGGCGATCGTGTCGTCGTCGACGGTCGATCCGGCGGGATTCGCGGCGCTGGCGGAGCGGGCGGTGGCGATGGCGCGGGTCGTGCCGGAGGACCCGTTCGCCGGGTTGGCGGCGGAGGCGCTCGTGGTGGCCGATCCGGGGCTGGACATGGACGATCCGCGGGAGCCGTCGGCCGAGGCTTTGGTGGCGCGGGCGAGCGCGGCCGAGGAGGCGGCGCTGGCGGTGGCGGGGATCACCAACTCGGAGGGTGCGGAGGCCGGGTATAGCCGGACGGAGGTTTCGCTGGCGACGTCGGCGGGGTTTGCCGGGTCGTATGTCCGGACGGGGCATTCGGTGTCCGCCACGGCGTTGGCCGGGGAGGGGACGGGGATGCAGCGGGACTACGACTACTCGACCGCGGTGCACCTTTCGGACCTGGAGGATGCGGCGACGCTGGGGCGGGTGGCGGCGGAACGGGCGCTGGCGCGGTTGAACCCGGCGCGGCCGAAGACGGCGAAGCTGCCGGTGGTGTTCGATCCGCGGGTGGCGAGCAGCCTGTTGGGGCATTTGATGGGGGCCGTGAACGGGGCTGCGGTGGTGCGGGGCACCAGCTTCTTGAAGGACAAGCTGGGGCAGCGGATCTTCGCGCCGGGGATCGTCGTGCGGGACGATCCGCGGCGGCGGCGGGGCCTGCGGTCGCGGCCGTTCGACGCCGAGGGGGTGCCGACGGCGGCGCGGGACATCATCGAGGATGGCGTGCTGACGACATGGCTGCTGGACAGCCGGAGCGCGCGGCAACTGGGCATGGCGCCGACGGGGCATGCGGGGCGGGGGACGAGCAGCCCGCCATCGCCGGGGGCCAGCAACCTGTGCCTGATGCCGGGGGCGATGAGCCCTGTCGAGTTGATGGCTGATATCAAGGAAGGGCTGTATCTGACTGAGATGCTTGGTGGAGGCGTCAACGGCATCACGGGGGATTACAGCCGGGGGGCGGCCGGGTTCATGATCCGGGACGGGGTGATCGCGGAGCCGGTTTCGGAGATCACGGTGGCGGGGAACATATTGGAGATGTTCCTCAACATGGTGCCCGCGGACGATCTGCGGCTGCGGCGGGGGACGGATTCGCCGACGGTGCGGGTCGAGGGGTTGACGCTGGCTGGGGCCTGATTCCGAGGGGAGGCGCTTCGCCCGATGATCGATTTGCGGCAGATGCGCCAGTTCATCGCGGTCGCGGAGGAGTTGCATTTTCACCGGGCGGCGGCGCGGCTGCACATGTCGCAGCCGCCGCTCACGGCGTCGGTGCGGAAGCTGGAGGAGTCGATCGGCGCCGCCCTGATCGAGCGAGGCAATCGGGTCGTGGGGCTGACGGCGGCGGGGGCGGCGTTCCTGGACGAGGCCCGGCGGACGGTGAGGCAGGCGGACCAGGCGGTCGCTGCCGCGCGGAACGCGGCGGATGGGCGTTCGGGAACCGTCCGGGTCTGCCATGTCGGCAGCGCCCTGTACGGGCAGCTCCCGGCGCTGATCCGGCGCTTCCGGCGCGAGTGCCCGGCCGTCCGGCTCGAGTTGCGGGAGGCGACATCGGTCCAGCAGGTGGATCTGGTGCGGGCCGGGCGGGCGGACCTTGCCGTGGTGATCCCACCGCTTGCGGACGCTTCGGACATGCAGCTCCGGGCGATGGACACCGATCGGCTGGCGATCGCGCTGCCGCGCGATCATGCGCTGGCGGCGGAGGGGCGCGTGGCGCTGGATCGGCTCGCGGGGGAACGGTTCGTGCTATGGCCGGCGGCGGAGGGGCGGGGCTTCCACGTGCGGGTGGCGCGGCTGTGCGCGGAGGCAGGGTTCGTGCCCGACATCGTGCAGGAGGCGCACGGGATGCACGCGGTGCTGTCGCTGGTGGCGGTGGGGGCCGGGGTGTCGATCGTGCCGGCGAGCATGTCGGGGTTTCGGGCCGATGAGGTGACGTATCACCCACTTGAGCAGGCGGAGGCGCAGTTCGAGACCGCACTGTGCTGGCTGCCGCCGCTGGGGCCGGCTGCGACGCGGTTTGCGTCCATGACCGGGCGCGCGTGATTGGCGGCGCGGATCGTGGACGACGTCCGATAGTATTGGATCGGCGCCGGGGGAGGGGCGACATCGGGGCCAGGCACGACACGTGCCGGACAACCGATGAGGAGGCCGACATGATCCATCAACTCCGGATCTACGAGATCTTCGAGCGCAACAAGGCAGCGTTCCATGCGCGCTTCGACGCCCATGTGATCCGCATCATGCGGAGGCATGGTTTCGACATCGCCGCCACATGGGAGGGACGGACGGGTGAACGGACGGAGTTCGTGTATGCGATACGCTGGCCGGACGAGGCCAGGATGCGCGACGGCTGGGCTGGGTTCATGGCCGATGAGGAGTGGGTCAGGATCAAAGACGAGTCAGGCGCCGCCGAGGGGCAGCTTGTGGGTGCAATCGAGGATCGCGTGCTACGGGAGACGGCGTATTCGCCGGGACTGTGGCGTTAACCAGACCGTGACGGCGGTGACGATCAGACCGTCACGGCGGTGACGATCAGAACGTCACAGCGGTTCTGAGGCCTAGGACCAGGGCGTCGCCGATGCGTTTGCCGGGGCGGGTCGGGTCCAGGGTGCCGCCGTTGATGTTGAAGACGTATTGGGCGGTGGGTTGCACTTGCCACCAGGGGGCGAGCTGGGCCTGGTAGGTGAGTTCCAGGACGGTTTCGTTGCGGCGGATCGGGACCCGGGTCCCGCTGAAGCGGGCCGTGTCGCTGTCGAGCTTGCCGGCGGTGTCGCTGAAGCGGGCGTAGCCGAAGGCGAGGCCGGCGGTGTCGTCGGGGCGGCTGGGGACGATGCCTTTGTAGGTGACGCCGGCATCCATATAGACGTTCACCAGGTTGCGGTCGCCCGGGCCGCCCATGATGCGGGCGAAGACGCCCAGGCCGCCCTCCTTCGCGCCCTGCGGACGCCAGACGAGCTGGTCGGCGACGGCGTACAGGCCGTAGTTGCGGCGGCGGCCGCGGGGGTCGGTGCCCTCGGCGTCGGGGTCGGCCAGGGAGAGGCCGGCGGCGTTGCGGCGTTGGTCGGCGAAGCTGCCGCCGTGATAGTAGGCGCCGAGCTTGTAGGTGCCGGGGAGGCCGGTCGCGCCCTCGGCCTGGTTGATGGCGTACTGGACTTCCAGCAGGGCCAGCACGTTGTCCTTCAGGCGGAAGGCGGTGCCGGAGGGGTTGCGGGATTGGGGGGTGCCGGGTCCCGGGCCCGACGGGTCGCCGTTGAAGACGCCGGCGAGGCCGGTCAGCTCGTCCGTGGGGCGCACGCGGACCCGGACGCCGGGGGTGGCGAGCGGGTAGGCGGGACCGCCGGAGGGCAGGTTGACGCTGGGGAAGGTGGACCACCCGAAGGTGTGGTTGACGAACAGCCCGGCGTATTGGCTCGTCATGAACTCCTGGTCGGCCGCCATCTGGCCGATCCTGACGCCCAGCTTGTCGCCGAAGAACTGCTGTTCGTACCATAGCTCGAACAGGAGGAAGCCTCGCTCGGCCTCGAGGCTGCTGACGGTCATGAGGTTGTTGGCGAGGGCGTTCTGGCTGAGGCCGCGCCCGTGGATCTGGTAGGCGCTGACGTTGAAGGTGCCGCCGGGGAGGCCGAACGCCTTCTGCGTGTCGATGCCGAGGCCGAGCTGCAGGAGGCCCTCGAACACGACGGCCTGGCGCGTGCCGCCGGTAGGGTTGCCCAGGACCTCGGCCGTTTCCAGCAGCCCGAAGGTGACGCCCTTGGCAGCCAGGCGGGAGCGGACGCCGCCGGGGTCGCCGAAGAGGTTGGGGCGGTCCCAGAACCCGGTTGCGGGCTGTCCGGCCGGGGTGGCGTCGTCCTGCTGGGCCCAGGCGGGGGCGGCGAGGGCGAGCAGGGTGAACAGCAGGGCCGATCTGGGTTGGAACGTCGCCATAAAGCCCCCGCTTTGTGTTGTAGCATTTGCTACATCTTACGCACCCGACTGCGTGTGGACAAGCGCAACTTCACCAATCCCGGAAATTGAACATTGCATGTTCCCAAGATCGTGATACTGACATTGGGCAGATGTAACGTAACTCGGCCGCGATGTGCTCCTGGAGCCACAGCGGCCTCGTCCCGCGGAAAGGGTCTTCGATGACGCAGCGGCAGCCGATGGTGCTCCGGGGATGGCCGAACGAGGGGAAGGGGCGGCCCGACCCCTCTCGGGACCGGTTCCGTCACAACCTGGCCCGGATCATGTCCGAGCGTGGGATCACGCAGGCGAGCCTTGCGCGTACCATGGACGTATCGCGGGTCGCGGTCCATGCGTGGATATGGGGCACGTGCTTCCCGGAGACGTCGCGGCTGATCAAGCTGGCGCAGGCGCTGGGCGTGCCGGTGGGCGCGTTGCTGGAGAACGAGGCGACGCCGGGGCCGGAGGCGGAGACGTCGAACGAGGAGGCGTTGCTGCTGAGCGCGTTCCGCAAGCTGCCGAACACGGCGCGGCTGACGTTGCTGGCCGATGCGTACGAGCTTTCCGCGCAGGCGGCGGCGCAGAAGCGGATCGATGCGGGCGAAGCGCCGGGTCACACCGCGCGGAGCTGAGGGGGCCGTCAGTTCCCGGCCATCCTGGCGCCTGCCAGCGGAGCGCCCAGGCGCATCGTGAGGCCCAGGTTCGGGGCGCGGTCGAGAGCGAGCAGCGAATCCGCGAGTTGCGCGGTGCGGTCTTTCCCCAGGACCGCCGTTGCCAGGCCTTCGAACTTCTGCCGTAGCTCGGCGTCGGTCAGGAAGTTGTCGGGTTCGCCTTTCGGGATGACGACCATCCTTTGGTGCGTGGCCCCGCGGGCGCGCAGGGTCAGCTTGGCCGCCATGTTGGCCGGGAACTCCGCCTGCGCGTCGCTGTCCTGCTCGCAGTGGATCCGGGGCAGGAGGGCGCGGATGGCCGGGTCGTGCAGCAGGGCGTAGCTGTCCCAGCCCATCGTGCCCGTCGAGAGCGCGGCGGCGATCACGAAGGGACCGCTGAACTGGCCGTCGACGACGTTCTGCGGGTTCGCCTTCTTGGCCGCGGGTTCGCCGACCAGGAGCATTCCGCTTTCGGGGAGGCCCAGGGTGACCGATTCGATCTCGTCGGCGCGAAGCCCCAACTCGGTGCGGAGTGCGAGGGCCGCGTCGATGCCGGCGTGGCCGTAGCGGCAGGACGGGTAGGGTTTGACGGCGGTCCGCATCAGCTCGAACTCGGTGCCGAGGCCCTGGAGGGCGCGAGCGGGATCGGGGGCGGGGGCGTAGGTGCGGAGGAAGCCGTGGCGGCCCTCGAACGCCTCCGATGCGCCCTTGAAGCCCTCGCGGGCCAGGGTGGCGGCGGCGAGGCCGGACATCGCGGCCCAGCCGACCTGGAAACGCTTCGTCCAGGCTCCGTTCGCCAGGAACTGCATCGACCCGGCGCTGGTGCTGAGCGCGATGCCGAACGCGTCGGCGACGGCGCCGGCGTCCAGGCCGAAGACCCGGGCCGCGGCGGCGGCGGCCCCGAAGGCGCCGCAGGTGGCGGTCGGGTGGTAGCCGCGCTGGTAGTGATCCGCGGCCGGCAGGGCCAGGGCGATGCGGCAGGTGACCTCGTAGCCGGCCACGATGGCGGCCAGGACGTCGGCGCCGGACGCGCCCGTCATCTCCCCGGCCGCGAGCGCCGCGGGGATGACGGGGCAGCCGGGATGCAGGGAGCCGGCGGCGTGGGTGTCGTCGAAATCCAGGGAGTGACCCAGGGCGCCGTTCAGGAACGCGGCGCCGGCGGGGGTGTAGCGGGCGTTGTCGCCGAACACGGCGCTGTTGCCGGCCGCGAGGCCCAGGGCGCGGGCGGCGGCAAGCAGGGGTTGCGTGCTTTCGGCGTCGTGGCGGGCGCGGACGATGTTGCCGACGAGGTCCATGACCAGCAGCCGGGCACGGGCCACGACGGGTGCGGGCACCGTGTCGAGTCGGATTGCGGCGGTGAACGCCGAAAGCTCCCGCGTGACTGCAGCCATGACGCCCTCCGACTTTTCTTGCGGCCAGTGTGGACCACAGGATGGTGCGGCGGAAGGGCTTCGTGGGGGCCCGCGGGGCTCAGCGCCCCGAGATGATCCGATCCACCAACTGCTTCACCGTCGGGATGAACCCGTTGGAATAGAACGGGTCGCTCGCGAAGCGATATGCGTTGTGGCCGCTGAACATCAACTGGTGCTCGATGGCTTCCGGCGTCTGGTCGTCGCGCCGCACCTGCTGGAGCGTCTTCTGGATGCAGAAGCTGCGCGGGTCCGCCTTCTTGCCGTTGTGGTAGTCCGGCCCGTGCTGGCTCCAGTTGCTGAAGCGGCAGAAGCTGAGGCAGCCCATGCACTCGACCTGGTCCTTCGTGATCATGGCCGCCCGTTCGGGCGTGACGAAGATCAGCGTGTTGTCGGGGGTGCGGAGCGCCTCGGTGAAGCCGTCGCCGATCCAATGCTCGGCGTTCACCAGGTCGTGCGGGGTCAGGTAGACCGGGCGCTTGCGGGGGCCGATGCCGAGGACGGCGACGTGCTCGCCGATCGGCTCCGTGGTGTAGGCGACCTGGTGGTCGCCGCGCTCGCGCAGCTCGCCGATGAAGCCGTTGTTGACGGCGCTGCTGTAGAAGCCGGTGGGGCTGAACTTGTTGAGGAAGACGTCGCCCTCCTTCAAGGTCAGCAGCCGCTGCTTCCAGGCGTCGCTGATGGGGCTTTCCTGCGTCAGCAGCGGGCGGGTGCCGAACTGGAAGGCGATGGGGCCGAGGTCGGGGTTGTCGATCCAGTCCTCCCATTCCTCCAGCCACCACACGCCGCCGGCCATGATGATCGGCACCTGGTCGAGCCCGAAGGTCCGCATCAGTTTCCGGAGGGCCAGCACGCGGGGGAAGGGGTCTTCGGGCTTCGTCGGGTCTTCCCCGTTCGAGAGGCCGTTGTGTCCGCCGGCGAGCCACGGGTCCTCGTAGACGACGCCGCCCAGCAGCGAGGCGCATTTGCTGTAGGCGCGCTTCCACAGGGCGTTGAACGCGCGGCCGGAGGAGACGATGGGGTAGTAGTGGATGCCGAACCGCTCCGCGATGTCCGAGAGGCGGTAGGGCATGCCGGCGCCGCAGGTGATGCCGTGGATGAGGCCCTTCGCGCCCTCGAGCACGCCGGTGATGACGCGCTCGGCGCCGCCCATCTCCCAGAGGAGGTTGGCGTGGATGCGGCCCTTGCCGCCCGACAGCTCATGCGCGCGCTGGGCCTGGGCGATGCCGCCCTGGATGCCGAACTGGATCAGCTCCTCGTGCCGCTCGCGCCGTGTGCGGCCGTGGTAGGTCTGGTCGAGCGGGTTGCCGGCTTCGTCGTAGAAGTCGGCGTTGACGGCGCTGAACGTGCCGGCGCCGCCCGCCGCGGCCCAGTGGCCGGACGAGACGCCGGTCGACACGCCGATGCCTTTGCCGCCTTCGATGAGTGGCAGGACGTCCACCCCACCCATGCGAATTGCGTTGACTTCCTTCATCGCCGCCGGACCCTCGATCTCAAGAGGCAGATAGATTGGCGGCCGGGTCCGGCTTTGCCAGACCCGGCCGCTTCACATTTATGACGGAGAAGTTACTCCGCGGCGTCACGGTCGCGGCGGCCGCCTTCGCGTCCACCTTCTCGCCGGTCGTCGCGCCCGCCTTCACGGGGGCCGTCGCGGTCGCGGCCGGGCTTCGCGCCGACCTGGTCGGAGATGTCGGCGCCCGTCGTCTGATCGACGACGCGCATGGACAGCTTGACCTTGCCGCGGTCATCGAACCCGATGACCTTGACCTTCACCTGGTCGCCTTCCTTGACGATGTCCGTCGTCTTGTTGACCCGGCTCTGCGCCAGTTCGCTGATGTGGACCAGACCGTCCTTGGCACCGAGGAAGTTCACGAAGGCGCCGAACTCGGCCGTCTTCACGACCTTGCCGTTGTAGATGACGCCGATCTCGGGCTCCGCGACGATGCCGCGGATCATGTTGATCGCCTTCTGGCTGGCTTCCTCGGTGGTCGCCGCGATCTTGATGGTGCCGTCGTCCTCGATGTCGATCTTGGCGCCGCTCTCGGCCACGATCTCGCGGATCACCTTGCCGCCGGTGCCGATCACGTCGCGGATCTTGTCCTTCGGCACGGTGATGACGGTGATGCGCGGCGCCGTCGCCGCGACGTCGCTGCGCGCGCCGGTGATGGCCTTCGCCATCTCGCCCAGGATGTGCAGGCGGCCGTCGCGGGCCTGGTCGAGCGCGATCTTCATGATGTCGGCGGTGATGGACGTGATCTTGATGTCCATCTGCAGGCTGGTGACGCCCTGCTCGGTCCCCGCCACCTTGAAGTCCATGTCGCCGAGGTGGTCCTCGTCGCCCAGGATGTCGGACAGGACGGCGAAGGCGCGATCCTCCTTGATGAGGCCCATGGCGATGCCGGCCACGGGGCGCTTCAGGGTGACGCCCGCATCCATCAGCGCGAGGCTGGTGCCGCAGACGGTCGCCATCGAGGAGCTGCCGTTGCTCTCGGTGATCTCGCTGACCACGCGCATCGTGTAGGGGAAGGCGTCCTTGGCGGGCAGGACGGGGCGCATGGCGCGGTAGGCGAGCTTGCCGTGCCCGATCTCACGACGGCCCGGGCTGCCCATGCGGCCGGCCTCGCCGACGCTGTAGGGAGGGAAGTTGTAGTGGAGCATGAAGTGCTCCCGCCGCTCGCCTTCCAGGGCGTCGATGACCTGCTCGTCCTGGCCGGTGCCGAGGGTGGCGACGCACAGGGCCTGCGTCTCGCCGCGGGTGAACAGGGCGGAGCCGTGGGCGCGGGGCAGCACGCCGACCTCGGCCACGATCTGGCGGACGGTCTTCGTGTCGCGGCCGTCGATGCGCATGCCGGTGTCGAGGATGGCGTTGCGGACGACGTCGGCCTCCAGCTCCTTGAACAGGGGCTTGGCCTTGTCGGCCTCGAGGCCCTCGGCCACCAGGGCCTCCATGGCGGCCTTCTTGGCGGCGCCCACCTTCTCCTGGCGGACCTGCTTCTGCGTCTCGGTGTAGGCGGCGGCGATGCTGGCGCGGGCCAGCGAGTCGATGCGGGTCTTGAGGGCGGCCAGCTCGGGCGCCGGCTCGGCGACGTCCCACGGCTCCTTGGCGGCGTGTTCCGCCAGCTCGATGATCGCCTGGATCACGGGCCGGCACGCATCATGGCCGAAGGTCACGGCGCCGAGCATGATGTCCTCGGACAGTTCCTGCGCTTCCGACTCGACCATCAGCACGCCTTCGGTGGTGCCGGCCATCACGAGGTCGAGCTGGCTGGTCTTGAGCTGCTCGGCGGTGGGGTTCAGCACGTAGGCGCCGTTCTCGTAGCCCACGCGGGCGGCGGCGACGGGGCCGAAGAAGGGGATGCCCGACAGCGTCAACGCGGCGGAACAGCCGATCATGGCGACGACGTCGGGGTCGTTCTCCATGTCGTGGCTCAGCACGGTGGCGACGACCTGGACCTCGTTGCGGAAGCCGTCGGGGAACAGGGGGCGGATCGGGCGGTCGATGAGGCGGCTGGTCAGCACCTCCTTCTCGGAGGGGCGGCCTTCGCGCTTGAAGAAGCCGCCGGGGATCTTGCCGGCAGCGAAGGATTTTTCCTGGTAGTTGACGGTCAGCGGGAAGAAGTCCTGGCCGGGCTTGGCGTTGCGGACGCCGACGGCGGTGCAGAGCACGATGGTGTCGCCGTAGCGGGCCAGGACGGCGCCGTCGGCCTGGCGGGCGATCTTGCCGGTTTCGAGGACGAGCTTGCGTCCGCCCCAGTCGAGTTCCTTGCGGAAGTAGTTGAACATGCGGTGGTCCCTTCGGCGCCGGGCGGGGCGGGGCGGGCGCTTTGGGGTCCGGTGCGGGTGCGGCGTCTCGGGCGACTTGGGCGCGGATGCATCGGGAAGATGCAGCCGCGGAACCAGGTGGCCGGAGGCGCCGTCGCACGGAGTGGGCCCCGTCGTGCCTGCTTGCAGCCCTGCCGGGTCGCGGCAGTGCGGGGCGCCATCGCCCCGCGGTCAACCCGGCCCCCCCATGGAGCCGGAATAGGCGTGGTCCAGTCTAGCGGCGCAGGCCCAGGCGGGCGATCAGCGCCGCGTAACGGTCGTGGTCCTTCTTGCCGAGGTAATCCAGCAGGCGACGCCGGCGGCCGACGAGCATCAGCAGGCCGCGGCGGCTGTGGAAATCCTTGGCGTGGGTCTTGAGATGCTCGGTGAGGTTGCTGATCCGCTCGGACAGCAGCGCCACCTGGACCTCGGGCGAGCCGGTATCGGCTTCGCCCAGCTTGTACTCGGACACGAGCGCCGTGCGGCGCTCTGCGGTGATCGACATCGGAATGCTCCGTTGGAAAGAAGGTTGAGGGCTGCGTCCCCGCCCAGGTCTGCCGGATGGCGGTTGGGTGAAGGCCTGCGTCAGGGTCGGGGCCGCGCCGGGATGTCGGCCAGCGGGGTCGCGACCCGGAACGGAAGGTCCGGGGAAGCGCGCGGGATATCGGCCGCAATCGAAGATTTGTCCAGTGAAATCGACGCCGTGCCGCGTCAGAGAAGCCGCTCCGGCTTCAGCATGCCGTCCTGCAGGCGGCACAGGCCCACGACGCGGGGGCCCGACATCGCGCGCGCCAGCCCGCCATCGGGGTTCGCGTCGTCGGGGATGCGGCCCATGAGCGTGACCAGGCTGATGGGCTGGCCCTGGGACAGGGCGAACACCTCCGCCTCGGTCAGCGCGAAGGCGGGGATGTCGCCCAGGGCGGTGGTGACGGGCAGCAGCAGGGCAGGGGAGGCGGGCGGCGCGTCGGGTCCCGGCAGGCAGGCGTCCAGGGGAACCGCTTGCGCCTCGGTGAACGGCCCCACGCGCAGGCGCCGCAGGGCCGCGACGTGGCCGAGCGTGCCGCAGGCCAGGGCCACGTCGCGGGCCAGGCTGCGCATGTAGACACCCTTGCCGGACTGCACCTCGAACACCGCCGTGTCCTGGTCCGGGCGGTCGATCAGCGTGAAGCGGTCCACGCGGGCGGGGCGGGGCGGCAGGTCGGGCGCGCGGCCGTCGCGCGCCATGTCGTAGGCGCGTTCGCCGGCGATCTTGAGCGCCGAGTAGACGGGCGGGACCTGCATGATGTCGCCGGTGAGGGCGGGCAGCGCGGCGCGCAACTGGTCGTCCGTGGGGCGCACGTCGCTGGTTGCCGTGACCTGGCCGTCGGCGTCGTCGGTGTCGCGGGATTCGCCCAGGCGGAGCGTGAAGCGGTAGAGCTTCGTCCCGTCCATGACGTAGGGCACGGTCTTCGTCGCGTGGCCGAAGGCGATGGGCAGCACGCCGGTCGCCAGCGGGTCGAGCGTGCCGCCGTGCCCGGCCTTCTGCGCGTCGAATCCGCGGCGGACCTTGTTCACGACGTCGGTGCTGGTGAGGCCCGCGGGCTTGTCGACGATGAGCCAGCCATTGAGCGGCCGGCCGCGCTTCTTGCGCATGGGGGGGTCCTGCCAGGAATGCGGATGGGGAGGCGGGGTGTAGGGCGCAGGGGCCTGAGCGTCCAGGGGGCATGGACGCCGTGCCGGTGTGCGTCAGCCGAGCAGTTCAGCCATTCGCTCAGGCGCCGGATGGACCGCCATCCAATGCCGCGCAATCTCCAGCCGCCGCGCTACCCACACTCCCTCGCGCGCCTGCACGTAGTCCAGGAACCGCGCCAGCCCTGCCGCCCGCGCCGGGTGGCCCAGCAGGCGCATGTGCATGCCCACCGACATCATCTTGCCACCCTCGGCATGCAGCATGTCGAAGGCGTCGCGCAGGAAGTGGAAGAAGTCGTCGCCGGTGCCCAACTGCCCCGACATGAATCGCCCGTCGTTGTTGGTCAGCGTGTAGGGCACCACAAGATGGGGTTTGCCCGACTGCGTCACCCAGTATGGCAGCTCGTCGTCGTAGGCGTCGCTGTCGTAGAGGAAGCCGCCTTCCTCGACCAGCAGGCGCCGCGTGTTCACGCCCGGCGTGCTGCGGCAGTACCACCCCAGGGGGCGTGCGCCCACCGTGCGCTGCAGGCTCTCGACGGCCATGCGGATGTGGTCCCGCTCCGTCGCCTCATCGAGCGCGTAGTGCTTGATCCAGCGCCAGCCGTGGCAGCACACGTCGTGCCCGGCGGCGACGATCGCGGCCGCTGCGCGGGGGTTGCGCTCCAGCGCCAGCGCGCAGCCGAACACGGTCAGGGGCATGCCGCGTTCCGCGAAGAGGCGCATCAGGCGCCAGAAGCCCACGCGGCTGCCGTAGGCGAACATCCCCTCGGCGCCCAGGTCGCGGCCGCGCATGTCGGGGTCGGGGGCCGGGTTCTCGGTGATGGCGCGTTCGGAGAAGCCTTCGCCGTCCTGGACGGACGGCTCGCTGCCTTCCTCGTAGTTCATGACGAAGTTGATGGCGATGCGGGCGCCGCCGGGCCATTTCGGGTCGGGCGGGGTGTCGGCGTAGCCGATCAGGTCGCGGTCGTAGGCTGTGGGCGCGTGCATGGACATCGATGGACGATAGGCACGGCGGCCAGCGGCGTCGAGGACGCGACGCCTGGATGCGCCTCCAGGGCGATCGCTCGAACGGCGTCACAGGACAAGATTCGCCACAGAGGCGCGGAGGGCACAGAGAAAGGTTACTCGACTAACCTGGACTGCACCCCGTGAGTGAGACACGGAAATTAGGCACACAAGGTTGCATCA
>CAXTPG010000111.1:2751-14188 GCA_964246015.1 uncultured Acetobacteraceae bacterium | reverse complement strand
AGGTCCCGCCCTTGGTGAAGTCCGGGTGGGAGTTGGTGATGCCGAACTGCACGAGGCCGCCGCGCTGGTAGATGGGGGAGGCGGCCATGGAGGCGGGGGAGGAGAAGTCGCCGAGCTCCATGACGATGCGCTTGTCGGCGACGAATTTCTGCGCGAGGCCGACGGATTGGCGCGGGTCGGACTGGCTGTCCTCGAAGATGTAGGTGAGGGGACGGTCGCCGACCCTGCGGTTGACGGTGTCGAGCGCGAGTTCGAACCCGTCCTTCCATTGGGCGCCGTACTGGGCGTTGGGCCCGGTGAGGGGGCCGCTGACGCCGAGGACGATGGGTTCGCCGGATTGCGCGTTCGCGGCGGTCGCGGCGAGGGCGGCGGCGGTCGCGAGCAGGGCGCGGCGGGAAAGGTCGAAGGGCATGGCGGGCCTCGTCGCTGGGGGGGACAGGTTCGGGATGCGCTTGGACGTTTCACGGGAGCTTCGGGCTGGGGCGGGGTTTAGTCAATCGGGGGTGGTGGGTGTTCGTCGTGAGGGCCCCATAGTCGTTCACCACCAGGGCCACCGCGGGTCCTGGTTTGAGCCGAGGATTTTCATGGGTTCTGGGCAAGGATTCACCACCAAGAGCACCAAGGTCTTGTCCTGGGCCGATGATTGCGTCGGGTGAGCAAGGACTTGGTGGTCTTGGTGTCCTTGGTGGTGGTCTTTTCGGGCTATGGGGCGGCGGGGTGTTGGCCGGGGGATTTGGCCGGCGGGACGCCGGCGATACGAGGGGGTGGCGCGCCGCTGGCGCTACGAGGGGGTGGCGCGCCGCTGGCGCTACGAGGGGGTGGCGCGCTGCTGGCGCGACGGGGGGTGGTGGCTTGGGCTTTGAGGGTGGCCAGGGCTTCTGGGGGGCGGCGCTTCCATTTGAAGGCGCGGCCGGTGGTGGGGACGCCGAGGTCGCGGGCGATTTCGGCGATGATGTCCTCGATGGGACGGTTTTCGATGTCGTCCTCGGTTTCCGGCGCGTCGAGGCGGTCGAGCAGCTCGGCGTGGAGGGCGGGGGCGGATTTGGCGGGGGCTTCGCGGTCGATGGCGTCCTCGACTTCTCGGAGGATGCGCTTTCGGGCGGCTTCGCGGGATTTGGTTCGGGGGGGTTTCGGGGGTTCGGCGAGCTTCTGGCAGAGGAGGATGGTGCGGCGGATGCAGCGGGCGACGCGGTCGAAGGCGACGCTGAGGGCCTGAGTTTCCTCGGGCGTGCGGCGGGGGGCGTAGGTGGCGAGCTTCTCGGTCGCCTCGTCGTGGAGGGACTGGGCCATGTTGGAGGCGAGGCCGAGGAGCTTGTGAAGGGTGCGGCGGTAGAGCTGGGCGTCTTCCGACTGCTGGTCCCCGGGTTGGTCGTTGGGGGGGGAGAGGGTGGGGTTGGGTGTCATGCCGGGATTATAGGAACATAATCTTTGACAGGAGTCAAACGGAAAGGCTGGAGATCGGCCACAGAGGCGCAGAGGCACGGAGAAGGTCACGGAGAAGCTGGGTTTGGTGGTTGGCGGCACGGGTCTTCGCTGCGGGCTTCTTTTCCTGTGTGTCGATGGGCGGGGGCGGGGGCCGGGGAGACGCCGGCGCTACGGGCGGGCGGGACGCCCGCGCTATGAGCCGCGTTCGTCCAGCACGGCCCGGCGGCGGAGGTCGCGCTGGAGTTGGCGGGAGGCGAGTTCGATGCGTTCCTGGAGGAGGCGGTTGGTGATCTCTTCCTTCGACGGCGCCGCGGCGGTCTTTTCGTCGCGGGAGCAGACCATGACGACGGCGACGCCTTCGGTGGAGACGATGGGCTTGCTGGGCTGGCCGATGGGGAGGCTGCCGAGGAGTTGGCGGAGCGGGGGGGATGCGACGCCTTCGAGGCGGACTTCGCCGGGGTCGGAGGGGCGGCTGGCGCCGGCGCGCTGGTTCGCTTCCTCGACCTCGGCGCAGCTTTTCACGCTTCGGGCGGTGGCGCCGGCGGTTTCGACGGCGCGCTTCTGCTGGTCGGTGGGGGCTTGCGGATTGAGGACGGCGGTGAAGGCGTAGAAGGCCTGGCGGAGGCTGATGACGGTGCTGCGGTCGCGGCCGATCTCGCGTTTGCCGCGGAGGGTCACGATGCTGATTCCGCCCGGGACGCGGGTGGGGTTGCTGACGGCGCCGGGGGGCATCTGCGTGACGACGGCGGCGACTTCCGGGTCCATTTCGTTGGCGCTGACCCAGCCGAGGTCGCCGCCCTGGAGGGCGGTCTGGCTCTGGCTGAACTGGGCGGCGACGACGCCGAAGGGCGCGCCCTGGCGGAGCTGGGCGATGACGGTGTCGGCGAAGCGCTGGACGTCGGCGGCCTTGGCCGGGTCGTCGATGGGGATGAAGATCTCGCCGACGCGGAACTCGGGCTTGCCGATCTGCTGCTTGAAGATGCGTTCCTGGTCGGAAATGTCGGCGTCGGTGATTTCGGCCTTCGTGCCGAGTTCCTGGCGGAGGACGCGGGTCCAGCCGAGCTGGACGCGAACCTGGTCGATGAGGGTCCGCATGGCGACGCCCTTGCCGCGGAGGCTGGCGCCGAGGGCGCCCTGGGGCATGTTGTTGCGCTGCTCGATCTCGCGGATGGCTTCGGCGATGTCCTGGTCGCTGACGGCGATCTTGCGGCGCTGGGCTTCCTGGAGGCGGAGGCGCTCGTCGACGAGCTGCTTGGAGACCTGGGGGCGGAGGCGTTCGAGCACTTCGGGCGTTACGGGCAGACCGGTGCTGAGGGCGAACAGGCGGCCGCGGTTGGCGACGTCGCCGGAGGTGATGATGTCGCCGTTGACGACGGCGACGATCTTTTCGCCCGGGGCGGCGGGCTGAGGCGCCGGGCCGCGCTGTGCGGGGACCGGGGCGCGGGGCTGCGCCAGGGCCGGGATGGCGAGCAGGGTTGCGGCGAGCAGAAGGGCGGGGGGGGCGAGGCGGAACGGGGTCATGAGCGTTTCCTGCGGCGGTTCAGAAGGCGTTGAAGCCGAACTGGCCGACCGTCTTGAAGGTGATCTGGAAGAGGATGATGCTGGATCCGGTGTCGCCGTTCAGCGACGTATAGCGCCGGCTGTAGTTGACGTCGAAGATGAAGCACTCGTCCTCGTAGGTGGCGCGGACGCCGGTGCTGGTGAGCTTGCTGGTCTGCAGGTCGCGGCGGACGTAGCCGCTGACCCTGTATTTGTCGATCTGGGAGCTGGCGCCCAGCGTGATCTCGTTGCGGTGCTGGAGGTAGCTGGCGGGCACCGCGGGCGTGTCATAGAGGAAGTAGGGGTTGACGGCGGAGTAGATGTAGCCGGCCGAGAGGCGGAATTGCGGCACGCCGACGCCGCCGATGACGTCGGCGAAGCGGGGGGTGAAGCGGCTGTGGTCGAGCCGGGCGCGTCCCGTGATGTCGAGCCAGGGGGACGGCGATATGGTGCCGCGGGTGACGATGTCGGAGGCCTTCTTTTCGAGACCGCTGCCGATCGGGAAGGTGTCGTCCTTGTGGCTGCGGAAGCTTTGCCCGATCAGGCCGTCGAGGATGGTGTTGCCGATGGTCCAGTTGGCGTGGAGTGCCACGTTGGCGCGGACGCCGCCTTCCAGCCGGTCGATGCCGGGGTAGCGGTTGAGGGCGAATAGGTTCTGGTCCGTGAACTCGAAATCGAGGCTGTCCTCGTTGGGGATGCGCTGGTTGCGGCTGCCGGTGCCGTTGGGACCGACGATGATCTGGGCGATGGGTTCGATGATCTGGGTTCCGAGCTTTCCTGCGTCGCGGACCAGGGGCCAGCGGACCTCGAGCGCGGCCTGCGGGTGGGCGCGGGCGACCTGTGTGCTGCTGGCGGTGTAGTAGTTCGGGTTCTGGTCGAGGCTGGTTGCGGTGTAGGCGGCGCCGACGCCCTGCAGGGTGAGGTTCCAGCGGTCGCCGATCGGACCGGTGAAGGGGCGCTGCCATTCCAGGATGCCGCCGACGCGCTGCGTGTTGGTGCCGATCTGGCGGATGACGTTGAAGTTGATGGTGTCGAAGGTGAGGCGTCCGCCGAGGGAGTCGGGCTCGCCGAAGTAGCTGTAGGTGTAACGGGGGAGCACGAAGGGGAGGCGGGTCTGGCGGATGCTTGCGACCAGGCCCTGGTAGGCGAGGGCGTCGACCTTGGTGTAGGCGCCGGTGCCGAAGCCCTCGATGAAGGCGCGGCTGGTAAGGATGTCGCCGCGGTTCTGGACGCGGTAGTCCCGGAGGTATTGGGAGGAGCTGGCGCGGGCGATGTCGAAGCCGTAGCGCCAGGTGTCGTCGTAGGCGAAGCGTCCCTTGGCGAAGATGTCGCCCTCGAGCTGCTTTTCGTCGTAGCCGACGCCGATGTTGACCTCGAGCGTGCCGTCGTTGAAGCGGCGGCGGTATTCGGTGTTGAGGTTGAAGTAGTTCTGGGTGTTGAAGGTGGGCGAGAGCGTCGCGTCGGAGATGTCGTCGATGGCCCAGAAGTAGGGCGTGGTGAGGAACGCGCCGAGATGCTTGCTTTGGCCGAAGGAGGGGATGAGGAAGCCGCTGGCGCGTTTGACCGAGGGGTCGGTGTGCCAGAAGTAGGGGAAGGCGGCGATGGGAACGCCCAGGAAGTCGACGACGGCGTCGCGGTATTCGATACGCTTGTTTTCGGTGTCCTGCACGGCGGTGCGGGCGCGGAGCTGCCAGAGCGGGGGTTTCGTGGGGTCGGCCGCGCAGAGGTTGCAGGTGGTGTAGACGGCGCGGGAGAGTTCGTTGACCTTGCCCTCGACCCGTCGGGCGCCGTTGGCGACCAGTTTGCCGTTTTCGGCCAGGATGGCGCGCATGCCGCGCAGGACGCCCTCGCGCATGCCCTCGGTGAGTTCGGCATAGTCGGCGAAGAGGACCTGGCCGTCGGGTTCGACGATGACGACGTGGCCCGATGCGGCGGCGACGTTGGTGTTGCGGTCGAAGGTGATCTTGTCGGCGCGGAGGACGTGGTCGTTCTGCCATGCCTCGACCTGTCCGGTGGCGGTGACGAGTGCGTTGTCGCGGTCGTACTGGACGGCGTCGGCGGTGAAGGCGACGGGGTCGGTGCGGTTGACGGGCGTGGGCTCGGGCGTGCCCGGCGCGCGGCGCGCGGTTGGGAACTGTGCGGTCGCGGGGCCTGCGAGGAGGCATGCGGCGAGGGCCGCCAGTGCGATCAGGCGGCGCATGGGGGCCGGGCCGGGGGGTGGGCGACGGGCATGGGGCTTCATACTGGCGGCCCGTGGAAAAGCCGAGTCCTCCATTTGTACGGTGGAGGCTAACCGTCTTCGAGGTGCAGCAGCAGCGCCACGGCCATCATGAGGCCGGCGCCGGCGGGGGCCCAGGCGGCGAGCTCGGCCGGCAATGCGCCGGATTGTCCGAACTCCTCGGCGACCTTGCTGACGACGAAGAGGGCGAATCCGGCGGCGACTCCGCTTCCGATCATCTGGGCGACGCCGCCGCGCCGGGTCGCGCGCATGCTGAAGCCGGCGGAGACGAGGGCCATGGTGCCGGCGAGGAGGGGGAGGGCGAGGAGGGCCTGGAAGTGGAGGCGGTGGCGGATGGCGGAGAATCCCGAGCGTTCGAGCAGGCCAATGAAGTCCGGCAGGGTCCAGACGCTGAGCGTGTCGGGGCTGCTGAAGCTGTCCTGGACGCGGCCGACGGTGAGGTCGGTGGGGAGGGTTGCGGTGCCGATGGTCTCGGGCAGCTTGTCGGGCAGCATGCGGCGGGTGCCGGTGAGGGTCCATTCGCCGCGGCCGAGGGAGGCCTGCTGGGATTCGAGGCGGGCGAGCAGGCGGTCGCCGCTGTCGAGTCGGAAGACGCTGACGTCCTGTGCGAGGAGCTGGTCGCCCTTCATCTGGACGGTGCGGGCGTGGATGATGGCGACCCCGCCCTGTTGCAGGGCGTGGTCGGCCTGCCGGAGCCAGAGCTGGCCGCCGGCGAGGGCGCTGGGGCCGCCGCCGGTGCGGAGGTAGGCGTTGTCGAGCGCCTCGGCGCGGGCGAGCATGGCGGACGAGAGCGGGCTGACGGCGCCGGTTGCGAAGGCGCCGAGCAGGATGGCGCAGGCGAGCGGGGCGGCGAGGAACTGCCAGGCGGAGACTCCGGCGGCGCGGGCGACGATCAGCTCGGAGGAGCGGGTGAGGCGCCAGAAGCAGAGGATGCCGCCGAGGAGGACGGCGAAGGGGAGGATCTGCATGGCGACGAAGGGAAGGCGGAGGGCGGCGATCTCGACGACGAGGCCGAAGGTGGCGTCGGGTTTGGTGGCGGAGCGTCGCAGCAGCTCGATGAAGTCGAACAGGCAGACGATCCCGGACAGGGCCGCGAGCATCGCGAGGACGGCGGCCACGAACTGGTTGGCGATGTAGACGCTGAGTGTCACCGGCATCGGGGGGTGTTTACAGGGGCGTGGGGCGTGGGGCCAGGGTTGTCGGTGCGCGTGTGTCGGTGCGCGTCAGCAGGGTAGGGCCTGGAGGTAGTCCGGGCGGGTCGCGGCCAGTTTCAGGAGGGCCGCGTCCCTGGTGACCAGATGCAGGCGGCGGAGGCGGGCGGTGGCGATCATGAAGCAGTCGCCGGGGTCCGCGCGGCCGTAGATGGCGGGGACGGAGGCGACCTCGGCGGCGATGGCGGGGGTGATGGTCGCGAGCCTCGCGCCGGTCTGTCGAAGGGCCTGGCGGAACCAGTCGGCCGGGGGCATGCCTAGTCCGGGGCGGTTCGAGCGTTTCAGCTCGGCGGTGCCGAGTTCCCAGGCGGTGATGGGGGAGACGTAGAGGTTTCGGAGTGCCTGTGCATCCTCGATCGCGTCCAGGACGCCCGGGCGAACCGGCGCGTCGTTCACGAGCCAGAGGAGCGCGTGACTATCGAGAAGGAGCACTCCGGTCCGCGCTCAGTCCCCTTGTCCGGCGGCTTCGTCGAGCTTTTGGAGCGCGAGCACCTGCTCGTAGATTGGCTGCGTCAAGTCGATCCGGGGATCGAGGTCGAGCGGGATATGCCGCATCGAGCCCAGCCCACGCGGGCCCTTGCGAGTTCCGTCGGGGGGGGAGGCCGGTTCCGGGATGGGGCGCAGGTTGGTCTTGGCGGGCATGGCGATCCTTATCATAAAGGCGGCGTGTCGTTCCACATCAACCCTGCTGCCCGAGGCGCCCCATGACCCAGGTGGGGTTCTATCACCTGACCCGGACGTCGCCCGATGCGGCGTTGCCGGAGCTGCTGGGGCGGACGCTGGCGACGGGGCAGCGGGCGGTCGTGCGGTGCGGGAGCGAGGCGCGGGTTGCGGCGGTGGATCGTGCGCTGTGGGCGGCGGAGCGGCCGGACTGGCTGCCGCATGGAACGGTGCGGACCGGGCATGGGGCGCTGCAGCCGATCTGGATCACCGCCGGAGAGGAGTGCCCGAACGGCGCGCGATACGTGTTCTTGCTGGACGGGGCGGAGGCGGCGCTCGGCGCATGGGACCGGGTGTTCGATCTGTTCGACGGCAAGGACGAGGCGGCGCTGGCGGCGGCGCGGCGGCGCTGGTCGGCGGCGCGCAGCGGGGGTCATGACATGACGTATTGGAAGCAGACCGAGCAGGGCTGGCAGAAGGGCTGAGGCGGGATGTGGCATTTCTGCTGCACCAGCCCTGGCCTGCAGGTTGCATGTGATTTGGCGGTTGCGCGATGCAATCACGGACGTGTTACCGTTCGGTTGGCAAGTTGATGCAGCAGGAGGGTCGATGTCGCGCGTTCCCACGCCGGGTTACCTGGCCGAGGTCGAGGCTTCGCACCTGCTGACGCAGGCGATCCCCGGCGCGATCGTGGTGCACCTGAAGCGCGAGATGGAATCGGAAGGGGGCCGCCCTGCCCGCCGCATGTTCATCGAGCTGAGCCTGAGCGAGGCGGTGCAGCATTGGCAGCACATCGGCGAGCTGATCAAGAAGGCGGGGGCGATGGAGCGGCAGGCGCCGCACGCCGACGCGGCGACGAACCTGTGATGGAGACGATCGCGCCCAGCGTGTCGGAGGCGGAGTTCGCCGTCCTGGTGCGCCATGCCGGCCTGACGCTGGACGATGCGCAGCGGGCAACGCTGTACGAGGTGTTCGGGCATTTCGAGGCGATGTGCGCGCGGGTCCGCACCCCGGCCCGGGACCGCGGTGCGGAGCCGAGCCACATCTTCGTGCCCGGGCAGGGCTGGGACGCGGCATGAGCGTGCATACGATCGCGTCCGCCCACCGGGCGTTCGCCGCCAAGTCGTTGTCGCCCGTCGAGCTGGTGCAGTCATGCCTGGATCGCATGGACGCCGTCGATCCGAAGCTGCACGCCTTCATCCGGACGACGCCGGAGCGGGCGCTGGCCGATGCGCGCGCCAGCGAGGCGCGGTGGTCGGTGGGCGCGCCGCTGGGACCCCTGGACGGCATCCCGATCGCGCACAAGGACATCTACGAGACGGCGGGGATCGCGACGACGGCGCACTCCAAGCTGCTGGAGCAGCACGTGCCGGAGCATGACGGGACCGTCGTGCGGTTGTGGCGCGGGGCCGGGACGGCGCTGCTGGGGAAGCTGGCCACGCATGAGTTCGCGTTCGGCGGACCGAGCTTCGACCTGCCCTGGCCGCCGGTGCGAAACCCGTGGAACACGAGGCACTTCACGGCGGGCAGCAGCAGCGGCACCGGGGCGGTGGTCGCATCGGGGATGATCCTGGGGGGCACGGGGTCGGACACCGGCGGGTCGATCCGGGGGCCGGCGGCGCTGTGCGGGATCGCGGGGATCAAGCCGACATACGGGTTGTGCAGCCGGCTGGGCGTGCTGCCGCTGTCGTACAGCCTGGACCATACGGGGCCGATGGCCTGGACGGTCGAGGATTGCGCATACCTGTTGCAGGCCATGGCGGGCCACGACCCGGCGGACCCGGCCAGCGCGCCGTCGCGGCCCGCCGACTACGTCGCGGCGCTGGACCGGGGGGTGAAAGGGCTCCGGATCGGCGTGGCGCGGCAATGGTTCACGGAGGCGCATCCCGTCAGCCCGGCCACCCTGTCGGCGCTGGGCGAGGCTGAGGCGACGTTCCGCGGACTGGGGGCCGTGGTGGAGGACATCGAGCTGCCGTCGCTGGAGGATTACGGCGCGTGCGGGTTCCTGATCCTGGTCGCCGAGGCGTATGCGGCGCACGAGCCGTGGATGCGGACGCGGTTCATGGATTACGGCGAGCTGCTGCGGGACCGGATGGCGCTGGGCGCGCTGGTCAGCGGCCCCGACTACGTCCAGGCGGTGCGGAAGCGGCGGGAGCTGTGCGCGGGCATGGCGGCGGCGATGCAGGGGTATGACCTGATCCTGACGGCGTCGGCGAGCGGGGAGGCGCCGGAGATCGAGGCGGTGCCGAAATGGGCGAACTTCGTGCGGCCGAGCCTCACCATCCCGTTCAACGTCACGGGGCAGCCGGCGCTCTCGGTGTGCGCGGGGTTCGGCGAGGGCGGGTTGCCGCTGTCGATCCAGATCGTGGGCAAGCCGTTCGCCGACGGGACGGTGCTGGCGGCCGGGCATGCGTACGAGACGGCGCACCCGTGGCGGGAGACGCGGCCCGCACTGGCGTAGGCGCGGTCCCCGGGCGTAGGCTGGTGGGCGGAGGATGCCCATGAACGTCGCGTTGCGCCCTGGGATGACGCTGGACGGGTTCCTGGCCTGGGAGGAAGGGCAGGAGGCGCGCTGGGAGTTCGACGGGTTCCAGCCGGTGGCGATGGTGGGGGGGACGGAAGCCCATGCGTCCATCACGATCAACCTGCTGACGTCGCTGCGGACCCCGGAGATCGGCGTCACGCTTCCCCTGGCCGAATTGTACGAAGGCGTGATCGACCCATCATGACCGAGAGCTGTGACTATCTCATCATCGGCGGCGGGACCGCCGGGTGCATCATGGCGGCGCGGCTGTCGGAGGACCCGGGGAACCGGGTGATATTGCTGGAGGCCGGGCCGCCCGACACGGATATGTGGATCCATATCCCGGCCGGGTATGCGCGGCTGTTCGCGAGCGGCAAGTACGACTGGAAGTTCAATACCGAGGCGGAACCGGAGCTGGGCGGGCGGACGATCGGGTGGCCTCGGGGGAAGGTGCTGGGGGGATCGGGGTCCATCAACGGGCTCGTGTTCCTGCGGGGGTCGCCGCACGACTACGACCGGTGGGCGCAGTCGGGGGCGCGGGGATGGGCGTATGACGACGTGCTGCCGGCGTTCCGGGCGATCGAGGATTGGCAGGGCGCCCCGGACGCGGCCCGTGGCACGGGGGGCGCCATCACGGTCAGCGAGCCGCAGGGCCTGTGCGAGGGGGCGGCGGCGTTCATCTCGGCGTGCGAGAATGCGGGGTTCCCGCGGGTTGCGGACGTGAACGCGGCGGCGGCCATCGAGGGGGTGGCACCGATGCAGCTGAATGTGAGGCGTGGGCGGCGGATCAGCACGGCGCAGGGGTATCTGCGGCCGGCGCGGGGGCGGCCGAACCTGCGGGTGTTCACGAACACGCTGGTGTCGCGCCTGTTGATCGAGGGCGGGCGGGCGACGGGGTGCCTGGCTGCGCGGGACGGGGGGGCGGAGGCGCCGATATTGGCGGCGCGGGAGGTGATCGTGTGCGCCGGGGCGGTCGCGTCGCCGAAGCTGCTGATGCTGTCGGGGATCGGGGACGGGGCGGCGTTGCAGGCGTTGGGGCTGCCGGTGCATGTCGATCGGCCGGGCGTCGGCAAGAACCTGCAGGACCACTACATCGCGCGGTATGTGTATCGGACCCGGCCGGCGGGGACGATGAACGAGCGGGCGGGGACGCTGCTGAAGCAGGCGATGATGGCGCTGGGGTATGCCGTGCACCGGCGCGGGCCGATGGCGGTGGGCGCGTGCGAGGCGACGCTGTTCGCGCGCGTCACTCCGGGGGCGGAGGAGGCGGAGGTGCAGTATCAGTTCGTGAACTTCAGCCTGCAGCCGGACAAGGGGTACGTGCTCGCGAAGGAGCCGGGGTTCATGTTCAACTTCTGCCAATGCCGGCCGGACAGCCGGGGGGAGCTGACGTTGCGGAGCCCGGACCCGCTGGTGAAACCGGAGATCCGGGCCAATTACCTGTCCGCGCCGTCCGACCAGCGAGTCATGCTGGCGGGCGCGCGGGTGGCGCAGCGGATCGGGGATACGGCGCCGTTCCGGGACCTGGTGGAGGAGCAGTTGCTGCCGCCGCCTGGCGAGCAGTCCGACGAGGCGCTGATGGCGTATATCCGGGAGACCGGGACGACGGTGTACCACCCCTGCGGCACGTGCCGGATGGGCAGCGACGACGGGGCCGTGGTGGATCCGCGGTTGCGGGTGCGGGGCATCGACGGGTTGCGGGTCGTCGACGCGTCGGTGATGCCGCTGATCCCGTCCAGCAACATCCAGCCGGCCGTGATGATGGTGGCGGAGCGCGGGGCGGCGATGGTGCGGGAGGACGCCGGCGGGCGGCGGGCGGCGTGACGGGGGGCGGCGTCG
>CAXTPG010000111.1:0-2741 GCA_964246015.1 uncultured Acetobacteraceae bacterium | reverse complement strand
GCACGCACGTGTGCCAGGACAAGCCAAGGCGGGCTGAAACCGCGACGCCGCGCCTGAGACTGGATGGGCGGCCGCTGACGCAGGTTGGCTTTGGCGTCGTGGCGGGCGGCGTCATGGGGGGGCATCACATCGACAAGGCGTGGTGCGACGTGCAGGGCGTGTATCTCGCGGGCTGGGCGCATCGGGGCGAGCGGCCGTTCGAGGGGCTGGCGCTGTGTTGCGCCGGGCATCGGCAGGAGTTGCCGCTGCTGGAGCGGCTGGACGTGCTGGCGGCGATGCCGTTCATTCCGGCGGGGCAGCGGACGGGGTTCGACGGGTATCTGGCGTGCCCGCCGTTCCAGCCGGTGACGATCGAGTTGTCGGGTGGCGGGAGGGCGACGGCGGTGACGGTCGTGGTGGGTGCTGCGGCCGGGCCACCGCCGATCCCGGGGACGGACGGTGAGGCGCCGGTGGCCGCGTTCGCCGCGGCCATGAAGGCCAGGCGCGGGACGGTGCTGGAGATCGGGGCGCGCGTGGTGGGGGGGCATAGCAGCCTGAACGCGCCGCAGTTCCTGCCGGAGTGCCGGTTCATCGGGTGCGATATCCATGCGGCGGCCGGGGTGGACCTGGTGGCGGACGCGCATTTCCTCAGCCGGCATGTGGCGCCGGGGAGCCTGGACGGCGTGTTCTCGCTGGCGGTGCTGGAACATCTGTCGGCGCCGTGGCTGGTGGCGGCGGAGATCAACCGCTGCCTGCGTCTGGGTGGGGAGACGCTGCACCTGGTGCCGCACGCCTGGCCGGTGCACGAGGAGCCGAACGATTTCTGGCGGTTTTCGGAGTCGGCGCTGAAGGTGCTGTTCGGGCCGTTGACGGGGTTCGAGGTGATGGAGGCGCGGCTGGGCGTGCCGGTGCAGATCGTGCCGCCGCCGGCGTTCAGGTTCGGGGCGTTCCTGCATCTGCCGATGGTTCATGCGTTCGGGGCGGCGTGGGTGCGGGCGCGGAAGGTGGCGGAGCTGGGTCCGGGCGCGGTGGCTTGGCCGATGGATCAGGCGGACAGCGCGGCGCAGAGCATGCTGTATCCGGCGCACGGATGATCGCCCCGTGGCAGCCATCCTGACACGGTGCGCGCCACGAAACGGGGACAGATCGCGCGCTGCCAACCGCCAAGCAGAACCCCGATTGCCCCCGGCCCCCCCCAAGCCTAAGGTCCGCGCCGCACTTTGCCCGGACCCTGCCATGTCGCTCACCGCCGCACGCCTCGACAAGATCAGCCCCAGCCAGACCATCGCCATCAGCAGCAAGGCCCGCGCGCTGAAGGCACAGGGGCGCGACATCATCAGCCTGTCCGCCGGCGAGCCGGACTTCGACACGCCCCAGAACGTCAAGGACGCGGCGATACGCGCCATCCAGCACGGCGAGACCAAATACACCGACGTCGCCGGCACCATGGCTCTCCGCCAGGCCGCCGCCGCGAAGTTCAAGCGGGACAGCGGGCTCGACTACAAGGCCGAGGAGATCATCATCTCCACCGGCGGCAAGCAGGTCATCTTCAACGCCATGGTCGCCACCATGGACGCGGGCGACGAGGCGATCATCCCCACCCCGTGCTGGGTCAGCTACCCCGACATCGTGTCCCTCGCCGACGGCACCCCCGTCCTTGTCCCCTGCGGCCAGAACAACGGCTTCAAGATGCGCCCCGAGGACCTCGAGGCCGCCATCACCCCCAAGACGAAGTGGCTGATCCTCAACTCCCCCTGCAACCCGACCGGCGCGGCCTACACGGAATCGGAGCTGCGGGCGCTCACCGACGTCCTGCTGCGGCACCCCCACGTCTGGGTCTTCACCGACGACATCTACGAGAAGCTCACCTATGACGGGTTCGAACCGAAGACGATCGTCCAGGTCGAGCCCCGGCTTCGCGACCGCACCGTCACCATGAACGGCTGCAGCAAGGCCTATGCCATGACCGGCTGGCGCATCGGCTTCGCGGGCGCGCCGCTCGCCTTGATCAAGGCCATGGACAAGCTGCAAAGCCAGTCCACCTCCAACCCCAGCAGCATCAGCCAGGCCGCGGCGGTCGAGGCGCTGAACGGACCGCAGGAGTTCATCGGCACGATGGTCGAGGCCTACAAGGCAAGGCGCGACATGGTCGTCGCCATGCTGAACAAGGCGCCCGGCATCCACTGCCACATGCCCGAGGGCGCGTTCTACGTCTTCCCCGCCGTCCATGGCTGCATCGGCAAGACCAGCGCCAAGGGCGCCCCGATCGCGAACGACGAGGACTTCGTCATCGCCCTGCTGGACGAAGAGGGCGTCGCTGCCGTCCACGGCGCCGCCTTCATGTATCCCGGCCACATCCGCATCAGCTACGCCACGGACATGGACAGCCTGCGCGAGGCCTGCACCCGCATCCAGCGCTTCTGCCAGGGCCTCACCTAGGTGCCCGAACTCGCACACCGCGTCGCCGCGACCCCCATCGCGGCCACCGTCGCCATGACCATCAAGGCGCGGGCCATGCGCGCCCAGGGGATCGACGTCATCCAGCTCACCATCGGCGAGCCCGACTTCGACAGCCCGCGGCACGCGATCGAGGCCGCGTATCAGGCCGCGCTGCGGGGCGAGACCAAGTATCCGCCGCAGGACGGCGTGCCAGCGTTGAAGCAGGCGGTGCAGCGCAAGTTCAAGCGGGACGCCGGGCTGGATGTGGCGCTGGACGAGATCATGGTCGCCAACGGCGGCAAGCAGGTGATCTTCGACGCGCT
>CAXTPG010000110.1:0-14442 GCA_964246015.1 uncultured Acetobacteraceae bacterium | reverse complement strand
CTCGTCAGGCTCATAACCTGAAGGTCACAGGTTCAAATCCTGTCCCCGCAACCATACCCCAAATCATACAATACCAACCCACGTGATACACAACACGGGGGCGTTCCGCGTTCCGTCGCCGTCTTCCCCCGCTTGGCGCTTTCCGCACCATCACTCCGCCAGCGGCATGGCAATCCAGGACGGCAACGCCATCTCGATGAATTCCACCACAAGATACTTCGTGTCGGGCGGAAGTGCGCGCAACACTTCCGCGAAGTCCGACTGATACAGGCGCGCATACCTCACGTGACCGAAGTAGGTGTGCAGGCCCGAGCGCACCATCCCGTCCGTGAACGAGTCTCCGAAGATCACCGTCGTCGGCAGCAACCCAGCCGGGTTCCTGGCCTTCGCATCCCACTCGAACGGACCCACCTTCGTCGTCCAGATCAGGCCGTCATTCGTCCAGGTCGGCTCGACGAACAGGCCCATCTCCCAGGGTGGTTCGAACAGCGGCATGAACATGGCCTGGCCACCACTGAACCGTCGGGTCGAGATCTTCAACTCGTGCGTCCAGAACGGCACGGGCCGCCCATCCAGGGCCGCAATGGTATCGACCAGGCGCTGGGCCGTCTCGAAGGCGGCGGGATCGTTCCAGTGGAAATCGGTCTTGTGGAAGATCTGCCGCCGGTCCTTCAGGGCCATCAGCGGCGGCGTGGTATCCAGGTAGGTGAGCCCAGGGACCGCGGCCATGCGGACCCGGAAGTCGTCGACGCGGTGGCGCGTGCGCGCAAACGCAGCCTCCCGCGGCAGCTTCTCGGGGTAGAACTTGTCCTTCAGTTGCTGCGTCTGCACGATCAGCCGGATATCCCGCGCCGCGAGCCAGTCTCGCAACCGGACGAACGTGCCCACAGCCCGGTCCAGGTCGAGGTCCGTCAACGTCTCTACCTGCGGTTCCTGCAGATCGATCACGCTCCGGTAAAACAGCCAGCCATCCGAACCGATATGCAGCCGGTCCGACGCGCCGAACAGCGAGTAGTCCATCTGCGCTTTCGCCCGGATCAGCAGGGCGCGGAACCCGTAATGGTCGTTGAACCACGCCTGCAGCTTCGCAATCGCATCCGCCGGCTGCAGCAGCGAGGCCCCCGCGGGAAACGCCGCTGGCTTCCGGTTCTCGTCCAGCGGCGGAACGGGTACGGCGTTCGTCAGCATCTGCACGCCGGGCAGCAGCAGCAGACAGGCGAATGCGGCGACGATCGCCACCCGGAAGGGCGTCCGCGTCATGTCAGAACCGGAAGTAGATGAAGGGGGTGAAGCTGCTGACGGACATCATCACCATCGCGACGCACGCGAGCAGCAGCGATGCCCCGGCAGCAACCGGCCCGAACTCGTAACGCCCCCCCGTGAACGACAAGACCGTGCGGAACGGAAAGAGGCAGACCGCCCACCCCAGCGCGATGAAGACCATCTTGTCCGCCGTCACGATCGACCCGAGCTGCGGCGCAAGAGCGAGCGTTCCCGGTCGGACCATGGCGCCCAGATACGTCCACGCGGCCGCGACGCTGTCGGCCCGGAACAGCACCCAACCGATCATCACGGCCAGGATCGTGTAGCCCCACCCCAGCACCGCCGGCACGCGCACCCCGGGCAGCCATTGCCGCAACAGCCGCTCCACCACCAGCAGGGCACCGTGGTACACGCCCCACAGCACGAACGTCCAGGCCGCCCCGTGCCAGAACCCGCACAGCACGAACACGACGACCAGGTTCAGCAGCACGCGCAGCGCACTCAGGCGGTTTCCCCCAAGCGGGATATAGACGTAGTCGCGAAACCAGCGCGACAGGGTCATGTGCCACCGGCGCCAGAATTCGGTGACGCTGCGGCTGCGATAAGGCTGGTCGAAGTTTTCGGGATAAGGAAAGCCCAGGATGCGGCCCAGCCCGATCGCCATGTCGGAGTAGCCCGAGAAATCGGCATAGATTTGCAGCGTGTAGGCAATGACCCCAAGCCAGGCCGAGCCCTGCGTAAGCTGACCCGCGGGAAGCCCGAACGCCTTGTCGGCGACAACCCCGGCGGGATCGGCCAGCAGCAGCTTCTTCGCCAGCCCGAAGCAGAACTGAACGACGCCGTTGTAGACGTCGTCCATGCGATGGGGGCGTCGATGGACCTCGGCCTCGATCTCCTCGTAGCGCACGATCGGCCCGGCGATGAGCTGCGGGAAACACGCGTGATACATCCCGAAATCGACGAGGCTGCGCGCAGGACTGACCCGCCGCATATAAACGTCGGCAATGTAGGAAATGGCCTGGAACGTGAAGAACGAGATCCCGATGGGCAGGATCGGATTCGGTTCCGGCATGTCCAGCATCACGCCGAGCAAGCCGCCCGCCTCGTTCGCGCTGCGGACCAGGAACGGCGAGTATTTGTAGTAGATCAAGGGAACGACGTTGAGCGCGAGTCCAAAGACGAGCCAGGCCCGGCTGCCGACCCTGTCCGATCGGTGGATCGCTCGCGCAACCGCGTGGTTCACCAGGATCGACAGGATCAGGATCAACGTCAGTTGCCCGGACGTCGTGAAGTAGAACAACAGGCTCGCCAGCATCAGCACCGCATTCTTGGCGCGATCGGGCGCCGCAAAATAAAGCGCGAGGAACGCCGGCAGGAATGCGAACAGGAAATCCGGCGAACTGAACAGCATGGCAGGCTGACATCAAGGTGAACCGCCTTCTACCCCAGCCCCCGGCCCGGTCAACCACCTACGCCGCCCGGCCGAGCACCATCCGCCGCGCCGCACGCCTCACCGGAATGGCGGAATACACGTCCTTCACCGCCTCCGTGATCGTCACCCCGGCCAACTGCGGCAGCACGCCGCGCCCCGCCGACTCCCACGCGCGCGCCCCCGGCAACGGACGCCGCAACCGCACCGGCGGAACATGCAGCGCCGTGTCGCGCCGCTCGATCCGGAACAGGCTTCCAGCCAGCAGCCGCCCGATCTGCCCCGGCGAATACGGCTGGCCATGCCCGAACGGCGTGCTCTCCACATGCGCCCACAGCCCCATCCGGTTGGGCGCGACCACCAGCAGCCGGCCGTCATCCTTCAGCACGCGCCACACCTCCCGCAGCATCACCCGCGCGTTCTCCGCCGCCTCCAGCCCATGCACCAGCAGGATGCGGTCGAAGCTCAGGTCGGGGAAGGGCAGGGCGCCTTCCTCCACGGTGCAGGCCAGATTGCCGCCCCCCGCCGCCCAATGCACGACGCCCACCTGCGCGGGCACCGCCACCAGGCGCCGGGCCGCGTCGGGCCAGCAACGCAGATACGGGGCGGCATACCCCAGGCCCAGCAGCGACGCCCCGCCCAACGACGGCCAGGCCCGCATCAGCCGCTCCCGCACCAGGCCGCACGCCATCGCGCCCCGCGGACTCGCATAGAACTCGGCGGCCATCTGCGCGTCGGCGGTCATGGGCGCCTTATAGCACGCAGCCGCGCTTGCGCCGCCCCGCCGGCTGGGACAGGCTCCGCCGCCCGGACCACAAAGGAACCGCTGCATGACGCTGTCCGCCCACGCCGTCCCCATCCTGTCCGACAACTACGCCTGGTTGCTCAAGGACAGCACGACCGGCGCCACCGCCATCGTCGACCCGGCCGACGCCGCCGCCTGCTCCGCCGCCATCGACGCCGCCGGCGGCCGGCTCGACCTGATCCTCATCACGCACCACCACGACGACCACATCGCAGGCGTCGATGCGGTCCGGGCCCGCTACGGCGCCCGCGTCGTCGGCGCCGCCGCCGACGCGCACCGCCTCCCGAAGCTCGACCAATCCGTCCGCGAAGGCGACACCGTGGCGCTCGGCGGCGCGCAGCTTCGCGTCATCGACACGCCGGGCCACACCATCGGCCACATCGCCTACTACGCGCAGGATGGCGGCGTGCTGCTGTGCGCGGACACGCTGTTCAGCCTCGGCTGCGGCCGGCTGATCGAGGGCACGGCCGCCGACATGTTCGAAAGCCTCCGCAAGCTCGCGGCCCTGCCCGGCGACACGCTCGTCTGCTGCGGCCATGAATACACCCAGTCCAACGCCCGTTTCGCGCTGCACGTCGATCCTGGCAACACGGCGCTGCAGGCCCGCGCGGCCGAGGTCGATCGCCAGCGCGCGGCCAACCACGCCACCGTGCCCACCCGCCTGGCCGACGAACTCGCCGAAAACCCGTTCCTGCGCGCCACCGATGCCGCCGCACTCGGCGCCGTGCGCACCCAGAAGGATACGTTCCGATGAAGCTCTTCCACGCCGCCACCAGCCCCTATGCCCGCAAGGTCGTCGTGACAGCGATCGCCGCGGGGCTCGACAAGCAGCTCACGCTCGTCGGCGCCAACCCCTTCCACTCCCCGCCGGAACTGCTGGCCGTCAACCCGCTCTCCCGCATCCCGTGCCTGGTGACCGAGGACGGGCTGGGCCTGTTCGACAGCCCGGTCATCTGCGAATACCTGGACAATATCGGCGGCGGAAACCTGTTCCCGCCCCCCGGCCCCGCCCGCTGGCGCGCCCTGAAGCAGCAGGCCATCGGCGACGGCATCATGGACGCAGCCGTCGGCCGACGTGTCGAGCAGGGCCGCCCGCCCGAGGACGCGCGCACCGCCAACATGGACCGCCAGGCCGCCGTCGTGGCCCGCGCGCTGGACCTGCTCGAGGCTGATCCGCCGGCCGACCACATGGACATCGGCACCATCGCCCTCGCCTGCGCGCTGGGCTACCTGGACCTGCGATTCGCGGACGAGGACTGGCGCGCCTCACGCCCGAAGCTCGCCGCCTGGTACGAGAAGATGGCCGCCCGGCCGGAACTGGCGGCGACGAAACCGGGCTGAGACCGGGTCACCGCCCCGCCGCGTACCCCTGCATCCCGCGGGGGTTCGCACCGGCGTACAGCAGCCTTCCCTCCGTCCGCGCGGCGGAGATCCGGCCCTCCGACCAATCCTCGCCAAGCTCCGCCAGGTGCCCGCGCGCCAGCAGCGCGTCCAGCACGCCCCGTCCCATGCGCCCCTCCAGCACCACCTTCCCCGGCCGGGCGATGCGCGGCCAGAAGCTGCTCGGCCAGTGCTCGGTATGGAACCCCGGGCAGTCGATCGCCTGCTGGATCCCCATCCGGTGGTGGACCATGCGCAGGAAGAACGCGAGCGACCATTGGTCCTGCTGCTCGCCGCCCGGCGTCCCGAACGCCATCCAGGGCTTGCCGTCACGCAACGCGAAGCTGGGCGACAGCGTCGTCCGCGGACGCTTGCCCGGCACCAGGCTGTTCGGCAGCCCGTCCCGCAGCCAGAACATCTGCCCCCGTGTCCCCATCGGGAACCCCAGCCCCGGCACGACCGGCGACGACTGCAGCCACCCGCCCGATGGCGTCGCCGACACCATGTTGCCCCACCGGTCGATCGTGTCGATGTGCACGGTATCGGCCCCGATGACCCCCAGCCGTGACACCGTCGGCTCGCCCACCCCCAACGCCCGCGTCAGCATGTCGCCCCGCGCGCTCGCCTCGTGGTCCACCCATGGCGTCTGCCCGTCGACGGCGCCGGGCCGCAGCGCCATCGACGCATCCGCCCCCACCAGCGCCCGCCGCGCATCGTTGTAGGCCGGCGACAGCAGCGTATGCAGCGGCACCTCGGTGAAATCCGGATCGCCGTAGAATGCCTCCCGGTCGGCGAAGGCCAGCTTCGCGCACTCCACGACCGTGTGCACGAAATCCGGGCCGGCCGGGTCCATGGCCCCGATGTCGAAGCCGCGCAGCAGGGCAAGCTGCTGCAGGAACGCCGGCCCCTGGCTCCATGGCCCGCATTTCAGGACGGTGTGGCCGTGGTAGTCGTAACGCGCCGCCGCCTCGACCGTCGGCGACCACCGCGCCAGGTCCTCCGCCACCAGCAGCCCGGCATGCCGGCGCCCGGACGCGTCCAGCACCTCGGTCCGGAAGAACGCGTCGATCGCCTCCGCGACGAAGCCCTGGTACCAGGCGTGCCGCGCGGCCTCGATGCGGGCCTCCCGGCTGTCGCCCACGGCCTCCCGGCAGATCCGCTGATAGGTCGCCGCCAGCGCCGGGTTGGCGAAGGGAGCATCGACCGACGGGGTCCGCCCGTTCGGCAGAAACACGGCGGCGCTGCTCGGCCACTCCGCCTCGAACAGCGGGCGCACGCTCTCGATCGTCGCGGGGATGCGCGGGACCAGCGGCACGCCGTGCTCGGCATACCCGATCGCATAGGCCAGCACGTCCGCAAGCTCCCACGTGCCCCAGTCCCGCAGCAGCAGGCACCAGGCCCCGAAGGCGCCGGGCACGACGGCGGGCAGCAGGCCGGTCCCGGGGATCAGGTCCAGGCCCAGGCCCGCGAAGTGCCGGGTGGTCGCGGCCGCCGGTGCAGGACCCTGGCCGCAGATGACCTGCTGCGTGCCCGTCGACGCGCTGTGCAGGATGATCGGCGCATCGCCGCCCGGCCCGTTCAGATGCGGCTCCGCCACCTGCAGCGTGAACGCGGTCGCCGCCGCGGCGTCGAACGCGTTGCCGCCGCGCTCCAGCACCGACATGCCGACGGCGGTCGCGAGCCAATGCGTGCTGGCAACCACGCCGAACGTGCCTGCGATCTCGGGGCGGGTGGTGAACACGGCGATCTCCGGTTGCGCTCCGGCCAACCTACCCCCAAGGTCCCGCCCGTCAAAACGGGGCGGGCGGAGTGCTGATCCTGATCGTGGGGCCGAGCGGGGCCGGCAAGGATACGTTGATCAACGGCGTGCGCGCCGAATTGGAAGACCACCCGGCCGTGCGCTTCGTCCGCCGCGTCATAACCCGGCCCGGCGACATGGGCGAGGAAGCGCATGAGAGCGTCTCCGAGCAGGAGTTCCACCTGCGCGAGGCCGCCGGCGACTTCGCGCTGAGCTGGCGCGCGCACGGCCTGCACTACGGCATCCCCGCCGACATCTCCATGGACCTCGCGAAGGGCCGCATCGTCATCGCCAACGTGTCCCGCGCCGTCATCGCGGAAGCGGCCGAGCGCTTCCCCGTGGGCGTCGTCGAGATCACGGCACCCCCGGACATCCTCGCCGCCCGCCTGGCCGCCCGCGGGCGGGAGGACAAGGACGACGTCGCCCGCCGCCTGGCCCGCGCGATCGAACTGCCGCTGCCGGTCGAGCGAATCCGGGTCATGAACGACGGCACGGCGGCCCAGGGCACCGCGCGCCTGCTGGACGCGATCGGCGACCTCTCCGGGATCGTACTGCCGGACTGATTGACTCCGTCAACTAAAACCTTGACGCTGGCAACGTTCCAGAGGGCCCGTCATGGCGACAACGCTCGCATCCCGCGTCGACGCCGTCCGCGCGTTCAGCCGCTTCTACACCCGCCGGCTGGGCCTGCTGCACGAAGGCCTGCTCGGCGGACCTCTATCGCTCACCGAGGGCCGCGTGGTCTGGGAGCTGGGGCAGGGCGACACGACGGCGGCCCGGCTGTGCGAGCGTCTGGGCCTCGACCCCGGCCACCTCAGCCGCATCCTGCGCCGATTCGGGGAGGCCGGGCTGATCGCCCGCACCGCGTCGGAGGCGGATGGCCGGACGACGCTGCTGTCGCTCACGCCCGCCGGCCGCGACGCCTACGCGGCCATCGACGCCCGATCCGCGGAGGAGGTCCGCACGATGCTCGCAGCCCTGCCCGGCGCCGGGCAGGACCGCCTCGTCCAGGCCCTGGCCACGGCGGAGGCCCTGCTGTCCGGCCCGCCCGACGCCCCGGTCACCCTCCGCGCGCTCCGCCCCGGCGATCTCGGCTGGGTCGTGCACCGCCAGGGCGCGCTCTACGCGCAGGAATGGGGGCTCGATGCCCGGTTCGAGGCCCTGGTCGCCCGCGTCGTCGCCGACTTCGTCGCAACCTTCGACCCGGCCCGCGAGCGCGCCTGGATCGCCGAGCGCGACGGCGCCGTCCTAGGCTCCATCTTCCTGGTCCGCCACGACGACGCGGTCGCGAAGCTGCGCCTCATGTACGTCGAGCCCTCCGCCCGCGGCCTGGGCATCGGCCAGCGCCTGGTGTCGACGGTGATCCGCTTCGCCCGCGCCCGCCGCTACGCCCGCATCACGCTGTGGACGACAAGCAACCTGGTCTCCGCCCGGCGCATCTACGAGGCCGCAGGCTTCGCCCTGACCCACGAAGCCCCCCATGACGGCTTCGGCCGCCCGCTCGTCGGCCAAACGTGGGAGCTGACGCTGTAGCCGCCCCCGCCTGCACCCCCGCTTGCACCCCCGCTTGCACCACCGCTTGCACCCTGGCGCGCCGGCCGCCCCTGGCCGAAGCTGCGGCATGGACACCTCCCCGCTTCCCGACGTGGCGCCCCGATTCGCGCCTCCCGCCCCGCGTAGCCTGTGCACGGATTGCGGCATCTCCCGCACCGATGACCCGAAGCGCTGCGGCCGCGCCTGCCAGTTCATCGCCCCCGACTACCCGGCCCTCGAAACCCGCGTCCACGGCCGCCCCCGCGACCCGGCCCGCCCCGACGAACTCCACTTCGGCCCCTTCCGCCGCATGCTGCGCGCCACCCTGGCACCCCCGTCCCCCGGCGCCCAATGGACCGGAATCGCCACCCGCATCGGCGAACGCCTGCTCGAAACCGGCGCGGTCGACGCCGTGCTGACCATGGCCGCCGACCCGCTCGACCGCTGGCGCCCCGTCCCGGTCCTGATCACCGAGGCCGCCGGCATGGCGCAGGCCCGCGGCATGCGCATGGGCTACGCCCCGCTGCTCGCCCTGCTGGAACCCGCTCGCGCGCGCGGATTCCGCCGCCTCGCCGTCATCGGCATCCCCTGCCAGGTCTACGCCCTGCGCGCGCTCGAGGCGGAGCTGGGCTTCGACCGCCTCTACGTCATCGGCACCCCCTGCTCCGACAACACCACGACGGAGAACTTCCACACCTTCCTCGACCTGCTGGACGAGGCGCCGGACACCATCACCTACCTCGAGTTCCGCGCCGACTATCACGTGGAGCTGCGCTTCGCCGACGGCCGCGTGCGGGAAATCCCCTTCCTGCGCCTGCCCATCTCGCAACTCCCGTCCGACTTCTTCCCGCTCACTTGCCGCACCTGCGTCGACTACACGAACGTCCTGGCCGACATCACCGTCGGCTACATGGCCGGGCAGGGCGACCAGTGGCTGCTGGTCCGCAACCAGCGGGGCGAGGAGCTGGTCACGCTGCTGGGAGACGCGCTGCGCACCCGGGCGCCGGGCAGCGTCGGCCGCCGCGCCGGCCCGGTCCGCGGCTTCCTGGCGAACACCGAGCGTGCCGCCGGCGGCCTGCCGCTCCGGCGCATGCCCGGCTGGCTGCGCGGCATCGTCGGCTGGCTGATGCCGCGGATCGGCCCGCGCGGCCTGGAATTCGCCCGGGCGCGCGTCGAGATGAAGGCGGTCGAGACCGTCCTGCACCTCCGCCGCGCCGCCCCCCGCCGCATGCGCCGGATGGTGCCCGCCCACGTCTGGGCGCTGGTGAAGCCGTACGGGCTGGACCCGCACGAGCGGGAGCGCCCGTAGACCGGCGTTACGGCCCGTCCTCCTTCAGCCCCCGCGCCACGATCTCCAGCCCCGCCGCCAAAGGCCGCTGCAACGCCAGCGCCTCCGGCAGCGGGGCATTCAACCAGGTGTCGTACTCCGCCTCGGTCGTCAGCAGCACCGGCATCGCCTTCGGGTGGATCGGCGCGACGACGGCGTTCGGCTCGCAGGTCAGGAACGCGAACAGCCGGTGCTCGCCCTCGACCGGATCGGCCTTCGTGCCCCGCGTACCCCGCCACGGCCGCCACAGCCCGGCGAACGCGAACAGCGGCCGCTCCATCCCCAGCCCGAACCAGACGGGCAGCGCGGGCTTCCCCGGACGGTACTCGCAGAACGAGCTGGCCGGCACCAGGCAGCGTTGCCCCGGCGCCATCCACGCCCGCCAGTAGCCCGACCCGGTGTTGCGGATGTTCGTCACCGGCCGGTTGCCGGGCACGCCGGGCGGGCAGGTGAACCCCCACCGCATCATGTCCAGGCGCCGCCCGTCCTCGCCGTTCGTGACGACCGGCGCCATCTGGTCCGGGAAGATCCCGGGCAGCGGCGGCAGGTTGCCGGCCCGGTCGTCCATCGCCCGGAACGCCTCCCGGATCGCCGTCTGGCTCTTCGTCACGCTGTACAGGTTGCACATGGCGACGCACTGCGGCGCAGGATCGCCCCTCGGTCAAGCCGCTCGACGCGCAACCACCGCCCCGGCTACCGTCCGCCCGACGGGTCCGGGAGGGCGCAATGGACGAGCCTGCGTTGATACCGGGGCGGGAATGCGGATCCTGCAACGTCTGCTGCGTCGATCTCACGATCAACGAGCCCACCCTCCAGAAGGCCCAGGGCTTCCGCTGCCGCAACGCGCGCAAGGACAACAGCTGCGCGATCTACGAAGACCGCCCCCGCACGTGCCGCAGCTTCTTTTGCGGCTGGCGCACCCTGCGCTGGGTGCGCCAGACCATGCGCCCCGACCAGTCCGGCGTCCTCATCCGCCTGCATCAGGAGATCTCGGTGAAGGACGGCACGCGCCGCATGGGCGTCGTGTTCCAGATCCTGAACCGTGCGGGCCTGAAGGCGGAAGGCCTCGCGGAATCCGTCGCCGCCGCCGTGGCGGCCGACGTGCCGGTCTTCCTGAACGTGCCCGGCCGCCCCGGCTGGACGTCCGGCCAGGCCCGCATCAACGACGCGCTGCAGCACGCCGTCGTCACGAAGGATAAGGCCGCCGTCCTCGACATCCTCCGCGAATGCTACACCAGGGGACTCTGGGGCGATCGCAAGCGGATCGTGTTGTCTCCCCCGCCCGCGGCCCGCGCCGAATGAACAGTCGCAGGTTCGATCACTTTTTTTGACGATCCCCCGCATCTGTTCACATTCTCATGACGTATTGGAGTGTGACCCGTGGGGAGCGATCCTGATGCAGTCGACCGTAACGTTCCAGCCAACCTCCGTCCGGACCGAAAGCATCGATCGGGTCGGCCGCCTTGCATTCATCGATGGGGACCTGGTCGCCGTCCTGGTCCGGCTCGACGCCCCGGGACACCTGCCCACCCAACGCGGTCGCTGGTTCCTGGAGGCCGGCTTCGGCCCTTGCGGACGCAATACGGTGCCCTGCTTCGACGACCTCGAATCCGCCCGCTCCTGGATCGACGACCAGGTCGGCATCCCCGCCCGGGCCCCCAGCCGCCCGGCGCTCCGCCTGGTCTCAGCGGCAGGCGACTGACACCGGCGGCACCACCCGTCACTCCCTCTCCCGTCGGGAGAGGGCCGGGGTGAGGGCCTGCCGCGCGCACAAGCCCAGCGCCGGACCCGAAACCCGCCCCGCGCCGCTGCTTTCGAAAAACCCCTGGCGCGCCCGGAAGGACTCGAACCTCCAACCCCCAGATTCGTAGTCTGGTGCTCTATCCAATTGAGCTACGGGCGCCGCGGCAGAGGCGGCGATGTAGCCCACGCCCCCGGTGCGTGCAAGGGGGTGTGTCTCGGTGTGCAGGTACCACGCGATATGTCCGGCTTAGATCATGATGCGTTTGGGTCGCTTAACCCAAACGCATAAACATGATCGTAGAACAAGGAGCTAGAGCGGGATGACCGCTTCTATCAGTGGTCATCCCGATCTAGGGAGCGCTCGATCTGTCCGCCCGCCCCTACAACCCCGCCGCGACCCGGCCCGCGGGCGACGGCGCCGCAGTCCCGCCCCGACGCACCATCTCGCTCAACCCCGCCGCAACCGCCTCCGCCTCCGCCCGCCAGTCCGGCCCCGCCACCGACGCGGGCGGCCCCGCCGCGATCCGCCCGGGCAGCGACCCGATCGCCGCCGCCAGGCTCTCCGCGTCCGGCGCGCACAGCATCGCCATCGGGTTGTCCCGAAGCTGCTCGTCCAGTCCGCCCACCCGCGTCGACACGATCCAGCGCCGCGTCGCGATCGCCGCGGCGGCCACCCCGCTCTGGCTCGCCTCCCGATGCGTCAACACCAGCGCGTCGGCCCACCCCAGCAGCGCCCCCAGCTCGCGTTCCGGCACCCACCGATTCTCGACGGTGACGTTCGGAAGCCCCCGCAGCCGCTCCAGCTCCCCCCCCTCCGGGCCGGAGCCGACGACCCGAAGCTCCAACCCGGCGTGCCCGCGCAGCCGCTCCATCACGTCCGCAAGCAGATCCAGCCCCTTGTACGGCATCAACCGCCCGAACGAGAGCAGCCGCAGCCGTCCCCCATGGCTGCCCGCCGCGGGCGCCGCGCCGAAGCGGAAGGGCGGCAGCGACGACAGCAGCAACGGCTGGCCCCGTTGCAGCCCCTGCGCCCGCAACTGCTGCGCCACGTGCGAACTCAGCGCGAACAGCGCCGAGGCCCGCCGCAGCAGGCCACGCTGCAACGCCATCTGCATCGGGAACGCGTCGCCGGGATGCAGCTGCGCGTCGTGAACCACCACCGCATACGGCAGGCCAGCCCGCCGCGCCGCCGCGGCCATCACGAAGTCCAGCGGCGCCGGCATCGCGCACAACGCCGCATCGACGCGCGCCGCCCGAAGTGCCCGCGCCACCTGCGGCACCAGCCACGGAGACGACAGCGCGCGGCTCACGAAGCCCAGCTTGCCGTCATAGGTCCGCATCGGCAGCCCGTTCGCCGGCGCCTCCGCCAGGCGCAGCAGCTCCGCCGTCGTCGACAGCGACAGCATCGTCTCCACCCCGGGCACGGCCCCGAGCTCCCGCGCCATCGACGCCGCCACCAGCGGCCCGGCGCCCCGCCGCCCCCATTGCCAGACAAGGACCTTCATCCCAGACCGCGCACCGCGTCCAGCAACGCCCCGGACCCGAGCCGCTCCCGCCCCCCCGCGCGCGCGGCGCCCCCCAGCCGGGCGCGCAACGCCGGGTCGTCCGCAAGGCGTCGCAGCATCTCCGCCGCCGCCGCGATGTCCGGCTCCGCCCACGTCGCGCCCGGCGCGGCGAACACGCCCCGCGGATCCACCGCGGGCACCAGCCGCATCGGCACCCGGCACGCCCAGGCATCGTCCAGGAAGTCCTCGGTCCCCGACCACGCCGTCGCGACCACCGGCTTGCCCAGCAGCATCGCCTCCGCCGGCACCAGCCCGAACCCCTCGCTCCGATGCAGCGACAGCACGATGTCGCACGCGTCCATCACCCCATGCGCCTCGTCCCGCGGCAGCGTCCGCGTGTCCAGCATCACGTTCGGCAGATCGCGGATCGCATCCCGGAGCACCGCGAGGTCGTCCGGGAACGCCTCCGGGCTGCCCGCCCGCAGCAGCAGCACACGGTCCGGCCGGCTCCCGAACGCCGCCCGGTGCGCAGCGATCGCCCCCAGCGGGTTCTTGCGCGCGAAGCTGGACGCAAGGCTGAACGACGCCAGCGTGACCACGGCAGCCGACGGCAATCCCAGCGACGCCCGGTCGACCGGCGCCGGCGCCGGCGGAAAGCACGCGACCGCATGCGGCACGACGCGCACGGCGCACCCGGGCGGGGCCACCCGGCGAACCGCCTCGGCCGAAAACCGCGACGGCGCCCAGACCTCGTGCACGAACTCGAACCCGGCCCGCCACCCCGGTGGCACCACCGGCAGCTCCCACGGCCACATCCCGATCACGCGCCGCCCCTGCACCAGCCCACGCCCCAGCCGCAGCATCGCCAGCGGCAGCGCCGCGGCGTTGGCATGGACCACCAGCGGCACGCCCGGCGGCGGCACGGCATGCCCCGGCCCCGCCTCCCAGCACGGCACCCCAGCCTGCCGCAGCCCGTGCAGCATCGCGCGCGCGCCCTCGCCCAACCCCGACGCCCGATCCAGCTCCCCGCACACGGCGATCCCCGGGCGCACGGCCGGCGCCGGACGGTCCGGACGCGGCGCCAGCCATGCCGCGCCCCCGTTCAACACCGCGCGCCGCGGCCCCTGCGGCAATCCACGCCAAAGCCGGTGCAGCGGGTTCAGCGCCATCGCCGACACGTGCGTCCGCTCAGCCGTCGTTCAGGTGGCAGGCGCTCATGTGCCCCGGCGCCACCTCCCGCAGGGCCGGCACCTCGACGCCGCAGCGTGCGAAGGCGTGGGGGCAGCGGGGATGGAAGTGGCAACCGCTGGGCGGCGCGAGCGGACTCGGGATCTCCCCCTTGATCGCCGTGAAGCGCCGCGCCCGCGCATCCAGGCGCGGCACCTCCGACAGCAGCGCCTGCGTGTAGGGATGGTTCGCGCGCGCGAACACCTCCTCCGTGTCCGCCTGCTCCACCACGCGGCCCAGGTACATGATCGCCACCCGGTCCGACAGATGCTCGACGACGCCCAGATCATGGCTGATGAACAGGTATGTAAGGTTCAGCTCCCGCCGCAGATCCATGAACAGGTTCAGGATCTGCGCCTGGATCGACACGTCCAGCGCCGCCACCGCCTCGTCGCACACCAGGAACTCCGGCTGCACCGCCAGCGCCCGCGC
>CAXTPG010000109.1:0-14509 GCA_964246015.1 uncultured Acetobacteraceae bacterium | reverse complement strand
CTCCCCCCCACGTGCGTCCCGGCCGCCTCCGCGCGCCTGACGCCTACCCCCCGCTCTCATGCCAGGGGATCAGCACCCGCCGCGCCGCCCCCACCGCCGCATAGAACACGAACCCCACCAGCGTCAGCAGCACGATCACCGCGAACAGGCTGTCGGTCTCGTACGCGTTCATCTTCGCCACCAGCAGATACCCCAGCCCCGCATTCCCCCCCAGGAACTGCGCCACCACCGTCCCGATGATCGCCAGCACGATCCCCACCTCCATCCCCGTCAGGATCGCCGGCATCGCCGACGGCAGCTCCAGCCGCCAGAACCGGTCCAGCCGCCCGGCATTCAGGCTCGTCATCACGTCCCGGTGCCCGTGGTCGATGCTCTTCACCCCCAGCACCGTGTTCGTGAAGATCGGAAAGAACGCGATCACGGCCGCGATCAGCACCTTGCTCGTGCTGCCGAACCCGAACCACACGATGAACAGCGGGATCAGCGCCACCTTCGGCACCACCTGGCTCGCGACGATGAACGGGTTCAGCGTCCGCTCCAGCCAACGCAGCTTCCCCACGGGAACCCCGAGCAGCACGCCCGCCACGGCCGCAAGCACGAACCCCAGCACCGTCTCGTGCACCGTCACCAGCGTGTGGTTCCAGGTCGACGGCGTCGCAACCAGGTCACGGAACGCCCCCCAAACCGCCACCGGCCCCGGCAGGATGAACGCCGAAACCCCGGACAGCACGACGTACACGTGCCACGCCAGCAGGCACGCCAGCAGCAGCGCGGGCGCCGCGGCCCACTCGGCCCGCACCCGCATCAATGCTCCAGCCTGTGCCGCAGCTCCGCGCACAACGCCTGGAACCCCGGTTGCCCCTGCATGTCCAACGTGCGCGGCCGCGGCAGGTCGACGTCGTACACGCGCTCCACCCGCCCGGGCCGCGGCGACAGCAGCACGATCCGGTCCGCCAGGAACACCGCCTCGGTGATCGAATGCGTCACCAGCACGATCGTGCAGCCCGTCGCGGACCAGATCCGCTGCAGTTCGAGGTTCATGGCGTCCCGCGTCATGGCGTCCAGCGCCCCGAACGGCTCGTCCATCAGCAGGATACGCGGATCGTACGACAACGCCCGCGCGATCGCCGCCCGCTGTCGCATCCCGCCCGACAGCTCCCGCGGCCACCGCCGCTCGAACCCCTGTATGCCCACAAGCCGGGCCAGGTCCGCCGCCCGCCGCTGACGCTCCGCCCGCTTCACCCGGCGCAGCGCCAACGGCAGCGCGATGTTCCGCTCGATCGTGTACCAGGGGAACAGGTTCGCGTCCTGGAAGACCACGCCCAGTTCCTGCACCGCCGCCGCGTTCCGCCGCTGCCCCTCCCACAGGTCGCGCCCGCCCACCGCGATGCGCCCCTCCGAAGGCTCGATCAACCCGGCCACCAGCCGCAGCAGCGTCGTCTTGCCGCACCCCGACGGCCCCAGCAGCACGACCAGCTCCCCCTGTTCGACATCGAGCGTCGTAGGCGTCAGCGCCTGGACCGCGTCGCCGCCGACGTTGTACCGCTTCCCGACCCCCCGCAGCGAGATCGCCGCAGTCAAAGCCGGTCCACGAACTCGTTCGTGTAGAGCTTCGTCTCGTCGTCGATCTTCGCGAGGCCCGCCTCTGCCATGTTGTCGCGGGCACTCCGCCACAGCGCCGGGATGTTCCGCAGCAGGTTCTGCGGTCCTTCGCTCAGGCACAGCGTCACGTTCTCCTCGACCGTGTGCACCAGGGTCGGCCGGTCGCGGATACCGGGGATCTCGAACTCCTTGGACGCACGTTCGATCAGCGGGTCGATCGGCCCCTTGATGATCTCGTCGACGCTCGCCTTCAGCGCCCGCACGAACGCCATGACCTGGTCCGGGCTTTTCTGGATCATGTCCCGCGTCGTGAAGTAGTTCTGGCCGGGCATCGGCGCGTATTTGTCGGTGCTGAACCACTCGATGGGCGCCCCCGTCCGCAGCAGCGCGCTGCCGACGTTGCTGCTGGCGATGAACCCGTCGATGCGGCCCTGCTGCACCAGCGCGAAGGCGCCGGGATTGTTGCCCACCACCTCCCGCGGCGTTTCGGCCTTCGGTGACTTCGCCTTCGTCAGCAGCAGGTCCAGGAAGTTCTCCGTCGTGCCCCCGATGCTGACGACCCCCATCCGCTTGCCGCGCAGATCCTCGGCCGTGCGGATCGGCTTCGCCTTCGCGCTGATGATCCAGAAGGTGCTCGCCTGGAACAGGGTCGCGACGCACACGATGGGCGCGTTCTGCACGCTCACCGCCTTCATCTGGTCGATCACGGCGCCCCGCGTGAACTGCGCCCGCCCGGCGACAAGCTGCTGCATCGCCGCCGCCGCCCCGCCGGCGCCCAGCACCTGCGCGTCCAGCCCGGCCGCCTTGAAGTGCCCGCCAGCCTTCGCGTTCAGCGCCTCCAGGAAATCGACGATGAACCCGAACGGCGTCAGCACCGTCACGGCGCCCTGCGCCCGCGCCCCCGGCGCCACCGCCATCGCCGCGGCCGCCCCCATCAATGCCCGTCGATCGATCATGGCGTATGCGCTCCCCCGTTCACCCAAAGCACCTGGCCCGTCATGTACCCCGCCGCACCCGACAGCAGGAACAGGATCGGCCCGGCCACGTCGTCCGCCGTCCCGATCCGCCCCAGCGGAACGCCTTTGACGTACGCCGAAACATCCAGCCGGCCCTCCTGCGATGCACGCCCGGTGCCACCCTCCAGGAACGCCGTCTGCACCGCCCCCGGCGCCACCGCATTCGCCCGCACCAACGGCGCATTCTCCACCGCGATCGACTTCGTCAGCGCGATCAGCCCGGCCTTCGCCGCCCCGTACGGCCCATACCCCGGCATCAGGCGCGCCGCGAGCCCCGACGACACGTGCACCAGCGAGGCAGGCCGCTCCGCCGTGCCCCCGGCCCGCAGCAACGGCAGCGCCGCCTGAGCCACCCGGAACGCACCCGTGAGATTGACGTCGAGAACCTCGTCCCAGGCGCTGGGCTCCAGCGCCCCGACCGGCCGCTTCGCCGCCGTGAACCCGGCGAGGTTCACCAGCCCCTGCAACGGCCCCACCCCGGCAAAGCACGCCGCGACGGACCCGGCATCCCCCACGTCGATCCCGACGCCCTCATCGCCCCCAAGCGATGCCGGCAAATCCATCACGATCGCCTCGGCCCCGCACGCGCGAAGCGCCGCCACGACCGCACGCCCGATTCCGCCGCAGCCACCCACGACGGCGACCCGCGATCCCGGCAGGGGTCCAAGCAGCAATGGCACGGCGGCGGCAGCTCCAACCTGTCCGATCCATAGGACAGGTTCGGCGATGCACCGTCAACGTTCCGCGTGTGATCCCGCGCACGCCCGGTGCGGCTTCGTCCGGCGCTCGGTGGACGCCGGGAACCGCGCCAGCCGGTCCGCCGGGCGGATCGGCCGCCGCACCAGCTCCCCCGTGCAGTTCGGGCATCGCCCGTCGAACCGGTCCCGCGCGCAGCCGGCGCAGAAGGTGCACTCGAACGTGCACATCATCGCCTCCATCGACTGCGGCGGCAGGTCGCGGTCGCAGCACTCGCAGTTCGGTCTCAGCTCCAGCATGGCAGCTCCTCCGTGAACAACGCCGCCCGCAGTGCCGCCCAGCCCTCGGGGTCCGGCGCGCAGATCAACCCGCCCTCCGTCTCCGCCGGCATATAGGCGCTCCCGTCCAGCCGCGCCGAATACCCGCCGGCCTCCCGGTGCAGCAGCACCCCCGCCGCATGGTCCCACGGCAGCAGCCGGTTATAGACGGAGTAATGGCAGTGTCCCCCGGCCATGAGCCGGTACTGATGCGCCGCGCACCGGTAATCCCACGACGCCGCCACCGCCGGCAGCCGCGCGCACACCCGGCTGCGCCGCGGCTCCGGCATGAACCGGTACGCCACGCTGCCCGACATCGTCGACACCGAAGCCGCCCCCGCGACCCGAAGCGCCGTGCGGCTTCCATCCGGGCGCTCCGTCCAGGCCCCCCGCCCGGCCAGCGCGACCGCGGTGTCGTCGCCGACCGGGTCATGGATCACGGCCCCGGTCGTCACGCCGTGCTCCACCACCGCGACGATCACCCCGAACAGCGGCAACCCGGCCGCGAAGTTGGACGTGCCGTCGATGGGATCGACGACGAAGCACAGCGGCGAGGCGCGCAGCAGCCCCAGCAGGGCCGGGTCGCGGGTCGCCGCTTCCTCGCCCACCACCGCGCACCCGGGGAACAGCCGCCCGAACCCGGTCGCGAGCATCGCCTCCGCCGCCTCGTCCGCCACCGTCACCAGATCGAGCGGCCCGGACTTCGCCAGCACGTCCCCGGCGGCCAGGTTGCGGAACCGCGGCATGATCTCCGCCCGCGCGGCGGCCCGCACCAGCTGCACGGTCTCGGCGATGCCGGCCGGGGTCACGCCCCGCGCTCGAACCGCGCGCGGTTGGCCGGCAGCAGCCGCACTCGCAGCCGCGTGCCGTCCTCCGCATCGCTCCGGGACAGCACCTCCCCATGCTGATGCAGCCACGCGATCCCGGCCCCGTCATCCGGCGGCAGCGTGTAGTCGACGACCTCCATCCCCGCCGAAATCCGCGCATCGACGGCCCGCTGCAACGCCGCCAACCCGTCCCCGGTGATCGCCGACACGGCGACCGAGCCCTCGCGCGCCGGCACCTGGTCCGGCCCGCCCAACAGGTCCGCCTTGTTCAGCACCTCGATCGTGCGGGACGGCCACGCCTCGTCCAACGCCCCGTCGCGCACCATGCCCTCCAGCACCTGCACGACGTCCGCCCGCTGCGACGCGCTGTCGGGGTGCGCCACGTCCCGCACGTGCAGGATGATGTCCGCCTCGGCCACCTCCTCCAGCGTCGCGCGGAAGGCCGCGACCAGCTCGGTCGGCAGGTCGCTGATGAAGCCCACCGTGTCCGACAGGATCACCCGCCGGCTGGACGGCAGGTCCAGGCCCCGCATGGTCGGATCGAGCGTCGCGAACAACTGGTCCTCGGCAACCACGGCGGCGCCGGTCAGCGCGTTGAACAGGGTCGATTTGCCGGCATTGGTGTAGCCGACCAGCGCCACGATGGGATACGGCACCCGGCTGCGGGCGCTGCGGTGCAGCCCGCGCGTGCGGCGCACCTGGTCCAGCTCCTTCTTCAGCCGCACGATCCGGTCGCCGATCAGCCGCCGGTCCGCCTCGATCTGCGTCTCGCCGGGGCCGCCCAGGAACCCGAACCCGCCCCGCTGCCGCTCCAGATGGGTCCAGGACCGCACCAGCCGGCTCCGCTGATACTCGAGATGCGCCAGCTCCACCTGCAACGACCCCTCGCGGGTCTTGGCGCGCTCCCCGAAGATGTCGAGGATCAGCCCGGTGCGATCGATGACCTTGCAGTCCCACGCGCGCTCCAGGTTACGCTGCTGGACCGGGCTCAGCTCCGCGTCGACGACGGCGACGCCCACCTCCTCGGCCTTGATCGCCTGCCCCACATACTCGACCTGGCCCTCACCCAGCAGGGTGGACGACCGGCGCCCGCGCAACGGCACGATCGCGGTGTGGACCGCGACCAGGCCGATGGACGACGCGAGCCCGACCGCCTCCGCAAGCTGCGCCTCGGACGCGCGGGAGGAGTCCTGCCGCCCGGGTTTCTCCCAGGGCAGGACGATGGCCGCCCGGGTCGGCGCCGGCGCGCCGGCACCGGACCGGGCGGCCCCGGCGTCACGCGGCGGCAGTGGCAGCGGCCGCCTCCTGCCCTGCCGGCACCTCGACCTTCGTGGGATCGAAAAGCTGGATCGGCGCCCCCGGCATCACGGTGCTGATCGCGTGCTTGTAGACAAGCTGCGTGTGCCCGTCCCGCCGCAACAGGACGGAAAAATTGTCGAACCAGGTGATGATGCCCTGCAGCTTGACGCCGTTGACCAGGAAGACGGTCACCGGGGTCTTGCCCTTGCGGACATGGTTCAGGAACACGTCCTGAACGTTCTGGGCTTTTTCGGCCACGATTCGTGTCCTTCTTTTTTGTCCGCGCCCGTCGTTGCGGTGCGCGGAAGGTTTACCCGCCTCCAACGGACGGCATCGCCGACTCTAACGGACCGGGATGGAAGGGCAAGCCGGCCCCACCGCACCGTTTGCCTGCGGCCAACCCGGCGCCCCACTATGCCGTCCCGCCATGACCCGGACGTGAACCATGCCCGACTATCAGATCTACGCCCTGAAATACGCGACCCGCCCGGCGCGCCGGGCCGAGCACTTCCTGGGTGGCGACCCGCACGACGGGCCGATGGCGATGGACTACTATCTGTGGGCCATCACCGGCCCGGGCGTAGCGGTCGTCGTGGATTGCGGCTTCGACGCCCAGGTCGCAGCCCGGCGCGGCCGATCGCTGCTCCGCTGCCCCGTCGACAGCCTTCGCCTGATCGGGATCGAGCCGGACACGGTCCAGCACGTCGTGCTCACTCATCTCCACTACGACCACGTCGGCAACCTCGACCGCTTTCCCGCCGCCCGGTTCCATCTGCAGGAGCCCGACCTGCACTTCGCCGTCGGCCGGCACATGCGCCACGCCCACCTGCGTGCGCCGTTCGAGCTGGAGGACGTCGTCCGCCTCGTCCGGTTGAACTACGCCGGCCGCGCCGCGATCCATGCCGGCACCGTGGAGCTTCTGCCGGGCATCACGCTGCACCCGGCGCCCGGCCACTCGCCCGGCCTGCAGTTCGTCCGCGTCACCACCGCCCGCGGCCCGGTCGTGCTCGCCTCCGACGTGTCCCACTTCTACGAGAACATCGAAGCGGACCGGCCCTTCACGATCGCCGTCGACGTCCCTGCCATGCTCGACAGCTTCGACCTGGTCCGCGCCGCCGCCGCATCGCCCGCACACGTCATTCCAGGCCATGACCCGCTGGTTGTGCAGCGTTATCCCGCCGCCTCTCCCGAACTCGCCGGGATCGCCGTACGGCTCGATCTTCCGCCGTCGTGACGAACCGTTCACGCGAACGGCAACGGTTCAAGACATTTCTCGTCCATAGCGCCACTGGCGGGGGTGGCCGCCAGATTTGTAGATTGTCACCCGAGACGTCTGATTTCGGGAGATTCTCTCTGTCCTACGTGCCCGCCCCCCATCTGCGCGCCCTGGCCCGGGAAGCCACCGTGGCAACGGTCTACCGCCACGCGTGCAGCGACGCGGCGGCCGCGGCCAGCGAGCACGACTGGAGCGAGTGCGTTCGGTTGATGCAGATCGCGCGGTCGATCGAGCGTGCGTACCCCGAAGTGTCCGCCCGGGCGCGGTTTGCCGTCTCGGAGCATCCGCACTAGGGCGACTCCGCCCTCCTGCGTCATACAACAAGCGAAGTCAGCGTGTTAGACGGAACGCTTTGCGTCACGCGTTAGCAAATGCGCAATATGTTAATGCCAACCTATCGTCGAAGAAACCCGAATATCGAAGGCCTTATGTTAGAAATTGGAGGAAATTGACAACTTTCATGGTTTAATGAGTTGTTATTGATCGACCATTCATAACCGTTTAACATACGCCTCACACCGAGTCGCGCATGGTGTCTTCAGGCACTTCCGCCACTTCGGAGACAGTTCATGGCCAAGACCGTCAAGGCTCCCGCCCCCGTCAAGCCGACCGCCGCGCCCGCGTCCAGCACGCACGACAAGGGCACCGTCCACATCGGCGGCGGCATGATGCGCTTCGCCTCCACCGAGGATAAGGGCACCGTTCACGTCGGCGGCGGGATGATGCGCTTCTAGTCTGCGATCATCGGTCGGCCCTCGGGCCGATAGAAGGCGGATTATGGGTGGGTCGCCTTGCGTGGCCCACCCTTTCCCGTATCGAGGACACGCATGAGCGTGTCAACATCGTCCGCATCAGAACCGAAGGCTCCACATGGCTGATGGATCGATCGTCCCAAGGACGCAAGGCGTCGTCGAGTTCGTGAAGCTGGTCGGCGAAGGCCGCCCACCCAAACGCGCCGACCGATCGGGCGCCGGGTCGCTTCCGGGACGGGCCATGCGCTACTGTGACGCTCTCACCTCTGCCACGGGATACGGTTACTGGCTGTTTCCGCCGATCGACCTGCAGTTGATGTGGGACGGCGAGCAGATCTTCTGGTCCTTCGACAACGCCGCCTGCTGGCTGCCGCTCTCGGGCGCCACCAGCGGCGCCGCACAATTCCCGGGCTTCGCCGCCAAGTTCGACGAGACGGCGCCCGAAGAGCTCAAAGGCTTCTCGCCTCCCTTCCTGACCGCGTTGCCGGAGCTGGGCGGCGTCCAGATCTGGACCGGTCTCCTCGCCCGCACCCGCCCCGGCTGGAGCCTGAACGTCCGCCAGCCCGTGAACCTCCCCGGCATCCCGGGCCTTACCGCTTGGGAAGGCATCGTCGAAACCGACCACTGGTTCGGCCCCCTGTTTACCAACTTCCGGATCACCCGCACCGACTTCCCGGTGCGCCTGCGCGCCCACGTGCCGTTCATGCAGGTCCAGCCGATCCCGCAGATCGCGTATCGCGAGGACTCGCTGAACAACCTGTCGGTGCGGTCCGCGGACGAGATGACCGATACGGACTGGACCGACCTGGGCCAGGTCCTGCGCCCGGACGCGGCCCATGAGGCGCACCAGGGAACCTACGCCGTTCGCATCCGTAAACGCCGCGCCTGCCCCTACCATGCTGAGATGCTGAAGAAAGAACTGGAATCCACCCGCTAGAGTGCGGGCACGGTCATTCCTTCACGCCGGCCTTCAGAAGCCCCTCGACGTAATACTCCATGTCCGGTGTCCGCAACGGCGGCCGGGCGACGATCCGTTCGACGTTGATCCCAGGATCGATGTTCCGGAGCTGAGCCAGGCAGGCGGCCGCCTCGACGTCCCGTCCCAGGTGCCCCAGCGTGGCGAGCCGCACCTTCAAGGCCGATGCGTGACCCGGCTTCCGCTCCAGCACGCTGCCCGCCAGCGCATCGGCCGCATCCAGCTCATGAAGGAAGAAATGCGCGGTCATCGCCGCGTGCTCGACGAAGAACACGTGCGGGTCGCTCGGCGACAGCGCCTCCGCCGTCTTCGCATGCGTCACCGCGGTCCGATGGTCCCCGTTATAGATGTTCGCCCAACTGCTCAGCGTCCACGCGATCGGCAGGTTCGGATTGAGCGCGATCGCGCGCTGGTGCAGCGCCACAGCCCCCTCCACGTCGTGCAGCATGTACGCCTTCACATGCCCGGCGATCGTGACCCCCCGCGCGTCCATGGGATCCAGCACCACCGCGCGCTCCGCCGCGACGCCGGCCGACGTGCCGGCCGCGGTCGGGTCGTCGATCCACCCCTGCCCGATCGCCATGATGTTCCAGTAGGCGAGCCAGGCATGCGCCGCCGCATACTCCGTGTCGAGCTCGATCGCGTGCTCCAGCAGGTGACGCGCCTGCAGGAACCGCACCTTGTCCGGCCGATAGATGCCCTGGATCGCGGTCAGCACCGATTGATGCGCGGCAGCGTTGGCGGTCCGCACCGCCTCGCCACGGAACTGGTGGCGCTGCAGCAGCTCGGGATCGATCTGAGCGACCGTTTGCGAGGCGATCGTGTCCTGCAGCGTGAACAGGTCGTCGGTCGTCCCCTCGAACCGGGACGCCCAGATCACCTCGAAGTCCATGCCCACGTCCAGCAGCGTCACGGTCACCCGGATGCGGTGCCCGGACGCCTGGATCGTCCCGCTGATGACGTAATCGAGGTTGTAGGTCCGGCACCGCGCCAGCGCATCGGGCGAAGGTCCCGACCCGTCCCAGAACGACCCGGTCGCGATCAGGCGCGGCATGCGGAACCGCGCCAGCGCCGCCGAAATCTCCTCGGCCATGCCGAGCGAGAGCCCGCCTTCCAGCGGCGCCCCCAGGCTGCGGAACGGCAGGACGGCGATCCGCCATCCCTGGCCATGCGGCGTCTCTTCGGACCGCACCGGCTGGCGCGGCATGTCGGTGCTCTCGGGCAAGGTGACCGGCGTGGTGGAAAGCCGATCGGCGGGCGTGGGCAGACGCTGATCCGGGGGCCGCAGGACGGGATAGGCGCCCTGCCGTTCGTCGGCCAGGGGCACGAAGGCCTGCTGGAACACGAGGTTCTTCCACAGCCGCTCGAGATGCGAATCGAACGCCGCATCCAGCCCTTGCAGGTTCTGGCACAGCAGCAGCGGCCCGACCGCGCTGTCCGCATGGGGCTTCCACTTGATCGCGGCCGGGTCGTGGATGTCGACCCAGACGGCATCGGCCTGCAGCGACAGCCGCCCGCCGCCGGTGAGGAGGATGGATGGCTGCCCGCACGCCCCGAGCGCGATCTGCAGCTCCCGCAGCGCCTGCCGCAACGAGTTGGCGGCATGGTCCTTGGGCTTCCCGCTCCACAGCAGCGCGGCCGCGAAGTCGCGCCGCAACGGCTGCGGCATGTGCGCCGCGACGAGCGACAGCAGCGCCCGCGCCTTCTTGCTGATCGGCAGCACCGAGGTTCCGTCTTCGAGGTTTGCCTCGAAGTCCCCGACCAGCCGAAGCCACAGCCGGCACCCTTGATGCCGACCGGCTCGCTCACCGCCACTGTGGGGCACTACATCCAACCGCTCACCTACGAGTCTACGCCTCATGACTCGGCAGAGGAGCGCCCGAGTCCGGCACCTCCGTTCATAGGCTGCGGCGAAGTTCATATCAACGGTAACGCGCGCCAGCCGATCCCGCACGAGGCCGGAAGAGCCGCGAATTGGCGCGGGCCAGACGAATATTTATGACGTGTTCTGACGGTTTTCTTTGTCTCGTCTCGGGATTTAGATAGCTTCGCACGAACGAACACACTGGTTGGCCACCCGATTCGCCTCTGTCGGCCCCGTCGCTGCCCGTCGATGTCAAAATATTTCGTCATTCTAAGTGGAATGTTTGTTTTTGCAATCCGACTGCATCCACGCACGAAAGCGCTGACTATTCCAAACAGGTGAGGTTATCACAGCGTCTTGACCATGCGTGGCCAGGTCCATTACGACTGCGGCACACAATGCAGAGTCTCGACGCCTTGGGTCATTCCGGCCCGCACCGTGTTCCCGTCACGGGCTGTCATCCCGGACCGAAGGGGGAAGTATGGCGGTTGGAGTTCCCATGACAGCGCTCCTGATCCGGCCGGACACGTTCCGGTTCACCGTCGTGCTTGGCCTGCTCGCTGCATTGCCGACCCTCTCCATCGACATCAGCCAACCCAGCCTGCTCGCCATCCAGGCGCACCTGCTGGCGCCGTCCCGCACCGTGGGTCTGACCATCACGCTCTTCATGCTGGGCTTTGCGCTGGGCCAGTTCGGCGCCGGGCCGATGTCGGACCGGCATGGGCGGCGACCCGTGCTGCTCGTCGGGCTCACCTGCTACACCATCGCCGCCGGGGGCTGCGCGATCGCCGGCTCGGCCGAGGCGCTGGTGGCGTGGCGGTTGCTGCAGGGGATCGCCGCGGGGGCCTGCGCCGTGCTCGCCTTCACGATGATCCGCGACCTGTTCGAGGGCGACGCCGCCCGCGCCAAGCGGTCCTACGTCACGGTCGTGTTCGGCCTCGCGCCCATGCTGGCTCCCGCCCTGGGCGCCTGGGTGCTGGAGGCCGGGGGCTGGCGGCCGATCTATGTCGTCCTGGCCGCGGCCGGGTTGCTGCTTCTTCTGGCCGTCAGCCTTGGCGTCGCCGAGAGCCGCACGGTCCAGCCCGGCTTCGCGCCGGCCCGGCTCCGCACCGCCTACCGCCGCGTCCTCGCCGATCGCCGCTTCGTCGCGATCGCCGCCGTCAATGCCCTGAGCTTCGGGGCCATGTTCGCCTACATCGCCGGGTCGCCGCAGGTGCTGATGGGCGACCTGCAGCTCTCGCCGTCGGCCTATGGCATCTTCTTCGCGGGCACCGCCGCGGCGCTCACCACCGGGGCCTGGGTCAGCGGGCGCAGCGCGAGCCTCGGGATCGGGCCGCGGGGGCTTCTCTGGGTCAGCCTCGTGCTTGCGGCCACCTCCGCGGTCGCCCTCGCCGTCCTGCTCGCGATCGACGTCGTCTCGGTCGTGCTGCTCCTGCCGCTCCTGCTGCTGAACCTGTTCTGCCGCGGCGTCATCGCCCCCAACGTCCAGCACATGGCGCTCGAACCGATGCGGGAGCAGGCGGGCACCGCGGCCGCCACCGTGGGGGTGATGCAGATCCTCACCGGCGCCCTGTCGAGCGCCATCGTCGCCGTGCTGATGCCGTTCCTCGGCGCATCCGGCATGACGGTCGTGATGGCGGTGCTGGCGGTGGCGTCGCTGGGCGTATGGCTCGTGATCTCACGCACGGGCGGCGCGGCGGCGAAGTAGCACGGCGCCTCCCGCCACCGCGATCGCCGCCGCGACGGCGCCGGCCAGCCACCAGGTCCGCGTGTCCGCACGCTCGGCAAGCCAGCCCAGCAGCGCGCCGGGCAGCATCACCGCCGGTGCCCAGACGATAGCCGAGGCGACGTTCGCGATCCAGAAGGCCCGGCGGTCCATCCGCGCGATGCCCGCCACCAAGGGGATCACCGCCCGCACGGGGCCGAAGAACCGGCCGATCGCCACGCTCGCCGTGCCGTAGCGGTGCAGGAAGGCCTCGCCCTTCGCCACCATCCCGGGATGGCGGGACATGGGCCAGCAGCCGGTGATCGCCGGGCCGTACCGCCGCCCGAGCCAGTAGGAGACCCCGTCGCCCAGCACCGCTCCCGGGATCGCGCCGGCCAGCAGGGGCCAGATCGACAGGGTTCCGCCGGGCACCAGCGCGCCGCATGCCGCGAGGATCGTCGTGCCGGGCACGACCAGGCTGAGGAAGGCGAAGCTCTCCCCGAAGCTGACCAGGAAGATCAGCGGGATCGCCCAGTCGCGGTGGGCGGCGATGAAGGCCGTGACGGCGCCGAAGTCGAGTTCCATTCGATGCTCCCTGGGCCTAGCCTAGCTGGAAACAGGGGGGGACCGCGACACCATGAGCCTTGCTGCAACGACGCCCGTCCCGCTCGACCTTTCGGGGCTGCGGGTGGCCATCACCGGAGGCGCGGGCGGGATCGGGCGGGTGATGGCCGACAGCTTCGCGTTCTGCGGTGCACGGCCGTTCGTGAGCGACGTCGACGAGGCCGCCCTGGCCACGTGTCCGCATCCCGCGATGCGGGCCGATGCGGGGCGGGCCGAGGAGCTGGAGCGGTTCATGGACGCGGCGGCGGCGGCGCTGGGCGGGCTCGATGTGCTGGTGAACAATGCGGGGATCGCGGGGCCGACGAAACCGGTCGAGGACGTGACGCCGGAGGAGCTGGACGCGGTGCTGCAGATCGATCTGGCCAGCATGTTCCATTGCGCGCGCCGGGCGGTGCCGCTGCTGCGGGCGGCGGGGGGCGGGTGCATCGTCAACCTCAGCTCGGCGGCGGGCAAGTTCGGGTTTCCGCTGCGGAGCCCGTACAGCGCGGCCAAGTGGGGGGTCGTGGGGTTCACGCGGACGCTGGCGATGGAGCTGGGGGGGGACCGCATCCGGGTGAACGCGATCCTGCCGGGGCCCGTCGATGGGCCGCGGATCCGGAGCGTGATCCGGAACAAGGCGTTGGCGCGAGGGGTGGGGGAGAACGAGCAGACGGAGGCGATGCTGTCCGGGGTGGCGCTGCGGGGGTTCGTGAGCCAGCAGGACATCGCGAACATGGCCCTTTACCTGTGCAGCCCGTTCGGGGCGACGATCACGGGGCAGGCGATCAGCGTCGACGGGGGGCTGGAGGGGCTGGCGTGACGATCGGGCATCCTCACTGAGCCTGGGCGCTGGCTTCGCTGCGGGTGGCGCCGACGCGGGCGGCGAGGGCGGCGGCCATGAAGCCGTCGAGGTCTCCGTCGAGGACGGAGTCGGGGTTGCCGGTCTCGACGCCGGTGCGGAGGTCCTTCACGAGCTGGTAGGGAGCGAGGACGTAGCTTCGGATCTGGTGGCCCCAGCCGACGGTGGTCTTGGCGTCTTCCTGGACGGCGGCGGCGGCTTCGCGCTTCTGGAGCTCGGCCTCGTACATGCGGGCCTTCAGCATCGTCATCGCGGTGGCGCGGTTGCGGTGCTGGCTGCGGTCCGTCTGGCAGGCGACGATGATTCCGGTTGGGAGGTGGGTGATGCGGATGGCTGATTCCGTCTTGTTCACGTGCTGGCCGCCGGCGCCGGAGGCGCGGAAGGTGTCGATCTTGAGGTCGCTTTCGTTCACCTCGATCTCGATGGTGTCGTCGACCACGGGGTAGACCCAGACGCTGGCGAAGCTGGTCTGGCGGCGGGCGGCGGAGTCGAAGGGGCTGATGCGGACGAGGCGGTGGACGCCGGCCTCGGTCTTCAGCCAGCCATAGGCGTTGGGGCCGGTGACCTGGAGGGTCGCGGACTTGATGCCGGCCTGCTCGCCGTCGCTCTGTTCCAGGAGCTGGACCTTGCAGTCGTGGCGTTCGGCCCAGCGGGTGTACATGCGGGCCAGCATCTCGGCCCAGTCCTGGGCCTCGGTGCCGCCGGCGCCGGAGTTGA
>CAXTPG010000108.1:0-14712 GCA_964246015.1 uncultured Acetobacteraceae bacterium | reverse complement strand
ACCGATGCGCAACCTTAGCCCAGGAGCGCACCGATGACTGGAGGAGTTACAAGCGTCACCGTCCCGGGCGCACGGCCGCCGGCCGTGTATCACGACGTCGTCGCGTTCACCGAGAAGCACGCCGTCGAGCGGCCGATCCCGGCGTGGGAGCGGGTGTGGAACATCGGCTGGATCAGGAAGGTGGTGCTGATCCTGGCGCTGGCGGGGATCTGGCAGCTCTATGCGACGGTGCTGGACAACGAGCTGCTGTTCCCGACGTTCGCGGAGACGATCCGGGCGTTCTGGGCCAACATCCTGAACGGCGTGCTGCCCAATCGGGCGTGGTCGTCGGTGAAGGTGTTGCTGACGGGATATGCGATCGGGGTCACGATCGCGACGGTGCTGTCGATCGCGGCGATCAACACGCGGATCGGGAACGACCTGCTGGAGACGTTGACCAGCATGTTCAACCCGCTGCCGGCCATCGCGCTGCTGCCGCTGGCGTTGCTGTGGTTCGGGCTGGGGAACGGCAGCCTGGTGTTCGTGCTGATCCACTCGGTGCTGTGGGTGGTCGCGCTGAACATGCATGCGGGATTCCTGGGCGTGTCGTCGACGCTGCGGATGGTGGGGCGGAACTACGGGCTGCGGGGGGTGCGGTATGTGCTGGCGATCCTGATGCCGGCGGCGTTCCCGAGCATCTTGACGGGGTTGAAGGTGGGCTGGGCGTTCGCGTGGCGGACATTGATCGCGGCGGAACTGGTGTTCGGCGTGGCGTCGGGGGCCGGAGGACTGGGGTGGTTCATCTTCGAGAACAAGAACCAGTTGGAAATCCCCGCGGTGTTCGCGGGGTTGCTGAGCGTGATCCTGATCGGGCTGGCGGTCGAGAACCTGGTGTTCCGCTGGATCGAGCGGAAGACGGTGCGGCGGTGGGGGATGCAGCACTGAATCCGCTGCCGGTCGCCAGGGGCCAGTTGCCAGGAGGTGCGCTTTCTGGCCACTGGCGGCTTCTCCCGGGAGACTGACCATGGCCGTCAAATTCGTGGATCCGTTCGATTGCGTCGTGTTCGGCGCCACGGGCGACCTCACGCTGCGGAAGCTGTTGCCGGCGTTGTACAACCGGTATCGGGACGGGGTCATCCCGGACGACGCCCGCATCATCGGGGCGGCGCGGTCGGATTTGACGGACGACGCGTTCCGGGCGCGGGCGGCGGAGGCGATCGGGGCCCATGTCGCGAAGCCCGACCAGGACAAGCGGGTGCTCGAGCGGTTCCTGAAGCTGCTGCATTACGCGCGGGGGGACGCGACGAAGCCTGGCGGGCTGGGACCGCTGCACGCGCTGTTGGCGGACCAGCCGGAGCGGATCCGCGTCTTCTACATGGCGACGTCGCCGGACCTGTATGGGCCGACCTGCGAGACGTTGCGGAAGGCCGGGCTGGTGACGGCGCAGTCGCGGGTGGTGCTGGAGAAGCCGATCGGGCACGACCTGGCTTCGGCCCGCGACATCAACGACGTCGTCGGGCGGGTGTTCAGCGAGCCGCAGATCTTCCGCATCGATCATTACCTGGGCAAGGAGACGGTGCAGAACCTGCTGGCGCTGCGGTTCGCGAACGTGGTGTTCGAGCGGCTGTGGAATGCGGACGTGATCGACCACGTGCAGATCACGGTGGGCGAGACGGTGGGGGTCGAGAGCCGGGGCGACTACTACGACCGGTCCGGCGCCCTGCGGGACATGGTGCAGAACCACCTGCTGCAGTTGCTGTGCCTGCTGGCGATGGAGCCGCCGATCAACCTGGGCGCCGATGCGGTGCGGGACGAGAAGCTGAAGGTGCTGCGGGCGCTGAAGCCCATTCCCCCGCACGAGGTGGGGAGCGTCACGGTGCGGGGACAGTACAGCCAGGGGGCGGTGCAGGGGCAGGCGGTGCAGGGATACCTTGCCGACCTGGGAGAGGGGCGCAGCAGCAAGACGGAGACCTTCGTGGCGCTGAAGGCCGAGATCCAGAATTGGCGGTGGGCGAACGTGCCGTTCTATCTGCGGAGCGGCAAGCGGCTGCCGCAGAAGGTGAGCGAGATCGTCGTGCAGTTCCGGCGATCGCCGTTCAGCGTGTTCAACCGGGATGCGGGCGAGCTGTCGCCGAACAAGCTGATCATCCGGCTGCAGCCCGAGGAGGGGATGAAGCTGGAGCTGATGACGAAGTCGCCGGAACCGGGGGGGCTGCACCTGTCGCCCACACAGCTCGACATCAGTTTCGAGAAGGCGTTCGGCACGCGCTACCCCGACGCCTATGAGCGGCTGCTGATGGACAGCGTGCGCGGCAACCCGACGCTGTTCATGCGGCGGGACGAGGTGGAGGCGGCGTGGGCCTGGGTGGAGCCGATCATCGACGCGTGGGAGGAGGGGCGGGAGCTGCCGCGGCTCTACCCGGCGGGGTCGTGGGGTCCGACGTCGGCGATCGCGCTGATCGAGCGGGACGGGCGGACGTGGCACGAGGATATCGTGTAGCGGTCAGGCTCCTGCCGCGGCTGGTTCGTCGAACTGGACCAACCTGTAAATCTCGGCCACCGGCACCTGAACTTCGACCTCTGGCAGCATCAACACGTCGTCGTCGGCCAAGGTCGTTATCGACCAAGTCGTCGATCCCTTATCCCGGCTCATGACAGTGAGGCCGACGATGCTCGATTCCACGATCACGTAATGACGGATCGAGGGGACGGCCGCATATTCCCGGACCTTGAGGATCCGGTCGGTTCGGCCCGACGTCGGGCTGATGATCTCGAACACCACCATGACACCCGGGATTATCCTTGCTCGCCGTTCGATGGCGGAGCAGGTCACCAACACATCGGGATATCTGACGATTTCGTCGATCGTGGCGAGGGCCGCATCGGGTCCGAGCGCCTGGCACGTGCCACGAAGCCGGGCTGACAGAGCGACCAGGATGTTTCGATGGATGATGCTGTGTTCGGCCAGGCCGCCGGTCATTGCGACCGGCCGGACCCCGTCGAACTCGAACCGGCCCTCCTGGGCATCAGCCCAGTCGAAAAACGCTTCTCGGGTCCACGCCCTCAGAACAGCGGTGTTCATAGCTTGAGACTAGCATGATCCGCTGTGCGGCCCAAAGGCGAATGCACGACACCCCCCGTCATCGCGGCCGGCACCCCGGTCGTTCCCGGCACGCTCAGCGGCAGGCCCAGCAGCGCGCGGACCGCAAGGAAGGCGAAGGCCTGCGCCTCCAGCGCGTCGCCGTCCCAGCCGGCCGTTTCCACCTTGTCCACCGGGGCGCGGAGCGCGTCTGCCAGCGCCTGCATCAGCGTGGTGTTGTGCCGTCCGCCGCCGCCGACGAGCCAGCGGCGTGGGGCGCGCGGCAGGTGCCGCAGCCCGCGGGCCACCGCGCGTGCCGTGAAGGCCGCGAGCGTCGCGGCGCCGTCGGCGGGGCTCAGGGCCTGGACGGGGGTCAGGCGGAATGCGTTGCGGTCGAGCGATTTCGGTCCTGCCCGGTCGAAATACGGATCGTCCAGGAGCATGGCCAGCGCCGCCTCGTCGACCTGGCCGCGGGCCGCCAGTGCGCCGTCCGCGTCGAAGGCGGCGCCGGTGTGGCGGCCGACCCAGTCGTCCAGCATTGCGTTGCCGGGGCCGGTGTCGAAGGCGAGCAGGGTGTCGCCGTCGACGTAGGTCACGTTGCCGACGCCGCCCAGGTTCAGGACCGCGACGGGGCCGGGGATGTCCGAGGCCAGGGCCTGGTGGAACAGCGGCGCCAGGGGTGCGCCCTGGCCGCCAGCGGCGACGTCGGCGTCGCGGAACCGGTTCACGACCGTCGTGCCCAGGGCCTGGGCCAGCGCCGCGCCGTCGCCGATCTGGCGGGTGAAGCGGCGCTCGGGCCGATGCAGCAGCGTCTGGCCGTGCATTCCCACGACGTCGACCGGGCCGTGCTGCGCCAGGAGCATGCGTGCGGCGGCGGCGTTGGCGGCCGTCAGCGCCGTTTCCAGGGCCGCGAAGGGGTCGTGCTCGGCGCGGTCCGGGTCGGCCATCGCGTCCAGCACGGCGCGACGCAGCGCGGGGGGGTAGGGCAGGGTCGTCGTGGGGCCGAACGCCTGCACGCGCAGGCCGTCGGTGTCGACGATCGCGGCGTCGATGCCGTCCGCCGACGTACCGCTCATCAATCCCAGTGCCCGCATCGCACACCTCCCGCTACGCCCGGCCGGACTTTGCCCGTATAGGATCGAGCCCGCAGACGGGAGTCCAGGATGCGCAGGAAGACCATCGCGATCACGGCGGCGTGCGTCGTCGCCACGGTGGCGGCGGCGGGCGGGGGGTGGATTGCGCTGCGCCGCGGCGACCCGGTGCAGCGGGCCGAGCAGTCGGAGTCGCGGGGCGACCTGCGGACCGCCCAGCTTGAATGGCGCGCGGCGATCGCGAAGGCGCCACGGGACCCGGCTGTGCACGTCCGGCTCGCGCGCGTGCTGCTGCGGCTGTACGACCCGTATTCCGCGGAGAAGGAGGTGCGTGCGGCGGCGTCGCTGGGGGCGGACCGCTGGACGTTGCTGCCGTTGCTGGCGGAGGCCTATGTGCAGCAGGAGCGCTGGCGGACGGTGCTGACCGACATCCCGCGTGCGGCCCCCACGCCCGAGGTGACGGCCCGGCTGCTGATGGCGCGGGCCATCGCGCATCTCGCGAACAACGACGTCGGCGCCGCCACGACGACGCTGGCGGCGGCCGAGGCGGCGGCGCCGGGGCGGCTGGAGACGCTGTTGATCGCGGCCCGCGTCGCCCTGGCGCGGGAGGACATGGCGGCGGCCGGGGCGAAGCTGGACGCGGCGCTGGCGCTTGCGCCCGGCGACACGGACGCGCTGCTGCTGAAGCTGCAGCTGGTCGCCGCGACGGGGGACCGCGCCGCGACCCTGGCACTGGCCGACCGGACGGTCGCGTCCTCGCCGTTCTCGCCGCTGCCGCGGCTGGACCGGGCGAACCAGTTCATGCAGGCCGGGGACGATGCGCGGGCGCGCGCGGACCTGGACACCGTGCTCGGGCGCTGGCCCAACTTGCCGGGCGCCATCTTCCTGAACGGCCTGCTGCTGGCGCGCGCCGGGAAGCTGAAGGACGCGGATCTGGCGTTCAGCGCGCTTCGCCCGAACGTCGACCGGTATCCCCGTGCCCTGTACGTCCATGCGCTGGTGGCATCCCGGCTGGGCAACGTGGAAACCGCGCTCGACATGGCGCAGCGCTACAATGCGCGGTTCCCGGCCGACCGGGACGGCGTGCTGCTGCTGGCGAACACGCAGCTTGCGGCGCGGCGGCCGGACCTGGCCGTGCCGTTGCTGGAGAAGGCGTATGCGGCCGGGCAGGACGATCCGGCGACGCTCGATCTGCTGGGGACCGCCTACCTCGATCTCGGCGACAGTCCGGGGGCGTTGCGGATCCGGCAGCAGGCGGCGGCGCTTGCCCCGGGGGATCCCGACGTGCTGACCCGGCTGGGGCAGCTGCAGCTGCAGCAGGGCGACACGGCGGCGGCGATCGCGACGCTGGAGCGGTCTGCGGGCGCTGGTGCGGCGACGCCGGATGCGGCGGAGGCGCTGGTGCTCGCGGCGCTGTCGGCGGGGGAGCTGGACCGGGCGCAGGCGGCGCTCGATCGGTTCCGCGCCCAGCGGGGCGACAGCGAGGCCGCCGGGCTGCTGCAGGCGCGGCTGCTGTTGGCGCGGAACGACATCGAAGGCGCGCGGGCGGCGTTCCTGGCGACGGCGAAGGCGTTTCCGGACTCGACGGCGGCCCGGGTGGGTGTGGCGCGCATCCTGCTGCTGACGGGGTTGCAGGCGGAGGGCGAGGCGATCCTGCGGGATATCCTGGCCGGAACGCCGGCGGACATGCCGGCGCTGGTGACGGAGCTGCAGGTGCGGCTGCGCGGGCGGCAGTATCCGCTGGCGATCCAGGCGCTGGAGAAGGCCCGGGCGGCGGCACCGGGGAACCCGTTGTTCCCGGCCATGCTGGCCGACCTGCTGGTGCGCGCGGGGGAGCCGGCGCGGGCGATCGCGATGCTGCAGGGGCGGCGCGCGGCGGGGGGGACGCCCGCGATCCTGCTGGGCGCGCTGGCGCGGGCGCAGGCGGCGGCGAACCAGCGGGATGCGGCGATCGCGAGCTATGGCGAGCAACTGGCGCTGTCGCCGTCCGATCTGGAGGCGCGGCGGGCGCAGGTGGCGCTGCTGTTGCAGGCGGAGCGGCTGGACGATGCGCGGGCGTCGTTGCAGGCCGGGCTTTCGCATGCGCCGGGCACGCTGCCGATCCTGTCGGCGCTGGTGGCGTTGCAGGCGCGGACGGGCGGGCTGGAGTCGGCGCTGAAGCTGGCCGCCACGCTGCGGCAGGATGCGGCGCAGATGCCGGCGGCGGCGCTGCTGCAGGGGGACATCCTGCTGCAGGCCCGGCAGTTCGACCCGGCGGCCCGCGCGTTCGCCGCGGAGTTCGAGCGTGCGCCGAGCGCCTTGCTGGCAACCAGGACGGCGCAGGCCCGGATCGCGGCCGGGCAGGACGACGCTGGCGCGGAGGTGCTGCGCCGCTGGTTGGGCGGGCATCCCGGGGATGCGGACGCGGCGGCGATCCTGGCGCGGCTGGACGTGAAGGCGCGCCGCTGGGACGACGCGCAGCGCAACCTGGAAACGGTGCTGGCCTCGCGGCCTGACGATGCGGTGTCGTTGAACAACCTGGCCTGGATCTATCAGTCGAAGAACGACCCGAGGGCGCGGGCGACGGCGCAGCGGGCCTATCTGCAGGCGCCCAATCCACAGGTTGCGGACACGCTGGGGTGGATCCTGGTGCAGCAGGGGGAGGCGCGGGCGGCGGTGCCTATCCTGCGGCGCGCGCTGGACCAGAAGCCGGGCGACGTGGGACTGACGCAGCATCTGGCGGTCGCGTTGCGGGATGACGGGCAGCGCCCGGCGGCGGTGACGCTGCTGCAGGGCTTCGTGGCGGGGCCGGCGCCCCTGGTCGAGAAGCAGTCGGCGATGTTGCTGCTGCAGGAGTTGACGGCGCGATAGAACGTTGCCGTGCCGCGGATTTCTGCTATGTTCACGGTGTGATGATGAATGGCAGTGTGATGTCCGTGTTCCTTCGGTCCCTGATGGTCGCGTCGGTGCTGGTCCTCGGGGCGGGCGCGGCGCGGGCGGACCTGATCGTGAACGGGTCGTTCGAGAATCCGAACGTCGGGACCGGGTTCACGGTGTTCACCAATGGCGGCGTGCCGGGCTGGACGAGCAACAACAACGAGATCGAGATCAACAACACGGCCGGGTCGATCGGGTTCGCGGCGTATTCGGGCGCGCAGAGCGCCGAGTTGAACGGGACCACGTATGACACGATCTCGCAGACCGTGACGGGGCTGGTGGTCGGGAAGGATTATCTGCTCACCTGGGCGTATTCGGGGCGCGTGGGTGCCGGCAACCAGCAGACGAACGTGCTGTTCAACGGCGTGCAGGTCGGTCAGAACACGAGCACGGGCGCCGCGGCGGGTTGGGTGAACACCTCCGTGATCGTGCGTGCGGCCGCGACGTCGCAGGTGCTGAGCTTTGCCGCGATCAACGTGGGCGGCAGCGCGAGCGCCGGGAACGAGCTGGATGCGGTGACCCTGAACGCCTATGTGCCGGAGCCCGCGACGATCGCGCTGTTCGGCGCCGGGCTTCTGGGGCTGGCCGCGTGGCGCCGGCCGCGGCGGATGCCGTCCGCCGCACTCGGGTAGCGCCGCCGTTCGCGTCCCGCTACGCTCCGTGGGTGGAGAGGGACGCATGATGGACGGGATGGACGCGAACACGACCGGCACCCCGCGGATGATCGCGGAAAAGCGCGGCGCGGTCGGCTGGATGACCTTCAACAACCCGGACCGGCGCAATGCCGTGAGCCTCGATATGTGGGCGGCGATCCCGGGCATCCTGCACCGGTTCGACGAGGACCCCGAGGTCCGCGTGATCGCGTTGACCGGGGCCGGGGACCGGGCATTCGTCGCCGGCGCCGACATCAGCCAGTTCGAGCAGCAGCGGTCGAGCCCCGAGACGACGGCGGAGTACGAGCGGATCAGCGAGCGTGCGACCGCGGCGTTGAAGGGGGCGGGGAAGCCGACGGTCGCGGTCATACGGGGCTGGTGCATCGGGGGGGGCGTGGGCATCGCCGTGGGCTGCGACCTGCGGTTTGCCGCCGCGGGGGCGAAGTTCGGCGTGCCGGCCGGGCGGTTGGGGCTGGGCTATGCCATGCCCGGCGTGAAGACGCTGATGGACCTGGTCGGCCCCGCGTACACGAAAGAGATCTTCTACACCGCCCGGCACTTCACGGCCGAGGAGGCGCTGGGGATGGGGCTCGTGAACCGCGTCGTGCCGGACGAGGCGCTGGACGGCTTCGTCGCCCAGCAGTTCGAGACGATCGCGGCCAATGCGCCGATGACTCTGCATACGCTGAAGCGGACCGTGGCGGAGCTGGCCCGGGGGCACCAGGCGGATGCGGCGGCGGTCGACGGGCTGGTGAAGGGCTGCTTCGCGAGCGCCGACTACATGGAGGGCCGGCGGGCGTTCATGGAGAAGCGCAAGCCGGTCTTCACCGGGCGTTAAGGGAAGGGGGCGACCGTGTTCCGGGCGACGGTCGCGGGCGAACGCCACGTCTTCCCGAGCCTGGCGGCGCTGCTGGCGCAGGCGACGCCGCTTCGCAGCGGCGACCAGCTTGCAGGCGTTGCCGCCGACACGCAGGAGCGGCGGGTCGCGGCGCAGATGGCGCTGTCCGACGTGCCCCTGGCCACGTTCCTGACCGAGGCCGTCGTGCCGTACGAGACGGACGAGGTCACCCGCCTGATCGTCGACAGCCATGACGAGGCGGCGTTCGCGCCGGTCCGGCATCTGACGGTCGGCGGGTTCCGCGACTGGCTGCTGTCGGACCAGGCGACGGGTGCAGTCCTGGCCGAGCTGGCGCCCGGGCTCATGCCCGAGATGGTGGCGGCCGTGAGCAAGCTGATGCGGCTGCAGGATCTGATGGTCGCCGCATCGCGCGTGCAGGTCACCAGCGCCTTCCGCACCACGATCGGGCTGCCGGGACGCCTGTCCGTGCGGTTGCAGCCCAACCATCCCGCCGACGATCCGCGGGGGATCGCCGCGTCCATCCTCGATGGCCTGCTGCTGGGCGCCGGCGACGCCTGCATCGGCATCAACCCGGCGACGGACAGCCCGGAGCGGACGCTGTCGCTGCTGCTTCTGCTGGACGAGGTGCGGCAGAAGCTCGACATTCCCATGCAGTCCTGCGTGCTGGCGCATGTCACGACGACGCTGGGGCTGATCGGGCGGGGGGCGCCGGTGGATCTGGTGTTCCAGTCGATCGCGGGGACCGAGGCGGCGAACCGGGGGTTCGGGATCTCGCTGGCGCTGCTGGACGAGGCGCATGCCGCCGTGCAGTCGCTGTCGCGCGGGACGGTGGGGGCGAACGCGATGTATTTCGAGACGGGGCAGGGCAGCGCGCTGTCGGCGGGGGCGCATCACGGGGTCGACCAGCAGACGCTGGAGGCGCGGGCGTATGCGGTCGCGCGGCGGTACCGGCCGTTGCTGGTGAACACCGTCGTGGGGTTCATCGGGCCGGAGTATCTGTTCGACGGCAAGCAGATCACGCGGGCCGGGCTGGAGGACCATTTCTGCGGCAAGCTGCTGGGCCTGCCGATGGGGGTCGACGTCTGCTACACGAACCATGCCGAGGCGGACCAGGACGACATGGACGCGCTGCTGGCGCTGCTGGTCGCGGCCGGGGTGACGTTCGTGATGGGCGTGCCGGGGGCGGACGACATCATGCTGGGCTATCAGTCGACGAGCTTTCATGACGCGCTGGCGATGCGCGACCTGCTGGGCCGGCGGCCGGCGCCGGAGTTCGAGGCGTGGCTGGAGGCGCAGGGGCTGCTGGACGGGGCGCGGCGGATCCGGCCGCCGGCAGTGCCGGGCCGGCTCCAGGCGTTGTTGCCGGCGGGATGAGCGAGATCACCTGGCCCGGCCTGCGCGCCCTGACCGCCGCCCGCATCGGGCTGGCGCGCAGCGGGGCGTCGCTGGGGACAGGGCCGCTGCTGGATTTCCGGCTGGCCCATGCCCGGGCGCGGGATGCGGTGCACGCGCCGCTGGACGAGGCGGCGCTGCTGGCGGCGCTCCCGGCGCCCGCGCTGGTCGTGTCCAGCCAGGCGCCGGACCGGCGTACCTATCTGATGCGTCCGGACCTGGGCCGCTGCCTGTCACCCTCGGCCGCCGCGGTGCTGGCGCCTTGTGCCGCGGCGTACGAGCTTGCGATCGTGCTGGGGGACGGGTTGTCCGCGCAGGCGCTGCAACGGCACGCGGCACCGCTGTTGCGCGCGCTGCTGCCGGCGTTGGCGGGATGGGTCCTGGCGCCGCTGGTGCTGGTGCACGGGGCGCGGGTGGCGGTGGGCGACGCGGTGGCGGCGGGGCTGGGCGCCGGGGCGGTGCTGGTGTTGGTCGGCGAGCGGCCGGGGCTTTCGGCGCCGGACAGCCTGGGCGCGTATCTGACGTGGGCGCCGGGGGCGCCGGGGGCGCGGGGGGCGGGCACGACGGATGCCGACCGCAACTGCGTCAGCAACATCCGGCCCGAGGGGCTGCCGTACGCGGAAGCGGCGTATCGGCTGCACCACCTGCTGGAGCGGATGCGGGCGGCGGGGATGTCGGGGGTGGGGCTGAAGGACGAGAGCGCTACTCCTCCGGCTCTGTCGTGAACATCAGGGGGTAGCCCTCCTTGCGGGCCATGTCGGTGGCGGTGGTGGCCTTCTCCTCGGCGACGTCCTTGGTGAAGACGGCGACGACGCAGGCGCCGCGGCGGTGGGCGGTCATCATGACGCGGGCGGCCTGTTCCTCGCTCATGCGGAACTCGGCACGGAGGATGCGGACGACGAAGCCGCGGGGGGTGTAGTCGTCGTTGAGGAGCATGACCTTGTGGAGCTTGGGGCGCTCGGTCTTCTCCTCCAGCCTGATGCGGGGGGTTGTGACGGTTTCGGTCATTGGGGGGCCTGCGGAGTGGGGACGGCCGCCTAGAGATATGGCGCCGTGCCGCACTTGCAAGCGGGTCCGGACGGGCCTCATATGTGTCTCATCAGAGACGGAGCGCCAGATGTCCGCCGCCATGAGTTCGATCGAGGTGCTTGGCCTGCGGAGCCGGCGCGGGGCGTCGCCGTTGTGGCTGTCGGACCAGATCGAGGGCGGGTTGCCGCTTTCGTCGCTCGAGAGGGTTGCGAAGCTCGTTGCGCCGACGGATGCGGCGTTCCGCTACCGGCTGGTGCCGAAGGCCACGCTGGCCCGGCGGAAGGCGGCGGGGATGCGGCTTTCCAGCGAGGAGAGCGCGCGGCTGGTGCGGCTGTCGCGGGTATGGGCGTTCGCGATGGATGTCTGGAAGGACGCGGACAGCGTGCGGCGCTTCTTTTCGCGCCCGCACCCGATGCTGGAGATGCGGCCGCCGCTCGACGTCATTCTCGCGAGCGAGGAGGGGGCCACGGTCGTGTACAACATCCTGGGCGCCCTGCTATACGGCTCGGCGGCTTGACGGCGCAGCGGCTCGACCGGGTCGTCACGGCCTTCCGCATCGGTGATCCCGACGGGCGTTTCCCGATCTATGACGCTCGCGGTTCGACGCTGTTTCCGGGACGATGGAACACCGCGGGGATGCCGATGATCTACGCGTCGGAACACTATGCGACGGCGATGCTGGAGAAGCTGGTGCGCAGCAACGGCGACGTGCCGCCGAACCAGCACTACGTCGAGATCACGATCCCGAACGGCGCCAGCTACGAGGTGTTCGACCCGGCCTTCCTGCCCGACTGGACGGAGCGCGACGCAACGGCGGCCCGCGAGTACGGCGCGCGCTGGCACGCGGAACGCCGGTCCCTGATCCTGCTCGTGCCCAGCATCGTCGCGCGGATCGAGCGCAACGTCCTGATCAACCCGCAGCACCCGGAGGCGACGCGGGTCAGCCACGGGCTGCACCAGCCGGTCTGGTGGGACCAGCGGCTGTTCAGCCCGGCGCGCTGACTCCGGCCAGGGCGATGCAGGCGAAGGCCACCTTCGCGTCGGTAGGGACGCCGAAGCGGGCGGTGTGGCGGGCGGGCAGGCCGGCGGGGAAGTGCTTCACGTATTCGGCGTTGCATTCGGCGTAGTCGGCGGGGTCCTGGATCAGCATCGTGATCTGGACGGCCTGGTCGAGGCTGCTGCCGGCCTCGACCAGGATGGAGGCGACGAAGGCCAGGGCTTCCCGCACCTGGTCCGCGGCGGTGGCGCCCCGGTGGATGCCGCGGGCCGGGTCGTGCGGGGCGCTGTGGCCCGACACGAAGACGAGGTTGCCGGCCATGGTCGCGCGGCTGAAGGGCCGCGCGGAGCCGGGTTCGGGGGGACCGAGGAACTCGATCACGAGTTGGGTCCGCGCTCCATGCTCACGGGCTGCCAGCGGCGGAGGTCCGAGCGTGCCAGCACGGCAGGGTTGACGCAGCTCATGGGCCATTTGCGTTGGGCGGCGAGGGCGAGTTCCTGGCCGACGCGGCGCTTGCGGGCCGGGTCGAAGCGGGCGGAGGCGGAGGCGTTGTGGGGGCTGAGAGTGACGTTGCCCATGCTGAGCAGGGGATTGTTGTGGCCGGGGGGCTCGACTTCCAGCACGTCGAGGCCGGCGTGGGCGATCCAGCCTTCCTGCAGGGCGCGGATGAGGGCGGGTTCCTCGACGGTGGAGCCGCGGCCGGTGTTGATGAAGACGGCGGTCTTCTTCATGCGGCGGAAATGCTGTTCCTTCAGCATGCCGCCGGCTTCCGGCGTGCCGGGGGCGTGCATCGAGACGAAGTCGGACTGGGAGAGGACCTCGTCGAGCGTCGCGGGGAGCACGCCGTACTGGGGCATGATCGTTTCCTCGATGAAGGGGTCGTAGGCCATGAGGCGCAGGCCGAAGCCCTTTGCGCGCATGGCGACGGCGCGGGGGATGTGGCCGAACGCGATGAAGCCGAGGGTGAGGCCCATGAGGCGGGGGATTTCATAGAGGGCCGGGCGGCCTTCCTTCCAGCGGCCTTCGCGGACCATGCGGTCCTGTTCCAGGACGCGGCGATGCGTGCTCAGCAGCAGCGTCATCGCGTGGTCGGCGACTTCCTCGATGAAGGTGTCGGGGCAGTTGGTGACGGGGATTCCCGCGGTGGTGGCGGCGGCGATATCGACCAGGTCGACGCCCACGCTGCCGAGGGCGATCAGCTTGCAGTTCGGCAGCGCCTGGATGACACGGGCCGGGACCTTGGTGCCGCGGCAGTAGACGGCGTCGGCGTCCCGGGCGGCGGCGATGAAGCCGTCCTCGTCGGCCGGGATTTCGACGATCTCGCCGTGGCCCGCCAGGGCCTCCATCTCGTATTCGAACCCGCCCGCCGGACCCTTTGCGGTGACGACCTTGAACATGCGGCGCTCCCTCGTGCTTTGTTGGGTCTATTCCATCATGCCGGGGGGAGGGCGGCAAACGCGTCGTGGGCCGGGCCGCCGAGACCATGTGGCCGGGCTACAGGAAACTCACGGGATCGACGTCCACGTCCACCCGGCCGCTGCCCTGCACCGTCACCTGGTCCAGCCATTCGCGCAGCAGCGGCTGCACCGCGATGTCCCGCCGGGTCTTCAGCAGCAGCCGGCGGCGGTGGCGGCCGCGCAGGATCGCGAGCGGGGCGGGGGCGGGGCCCAGCACCAGCACGCCGTCGCCGGAGGGTGCGGCGCGGCCCAGCGCCTGGGCCAGGGCGTCTGCGGCCGGGGCGGTGTCGGCGCTCACGATCAGGGCGGCGAGGCGGCCGAAGGGGGGCCAGCCGCCGGGCTTGCGGCCTTCGGCTTCGGTTTCCATGAAGGCGGCCAGGTCGCCATGCACCAGGGCCTGCATGACCGGGTGCTCCGGGCTGAAGGTTTGCAGCAGGACCCGGCCCGGCGCCTCCGCGCGGCCTGCGCGGCCGGCGACCTGGTGCAGCAACTGCACCGTGCGCTCGGCCGCGCGCAGGTCGCCGCCGGCCAGGCCGAGGTCTGCGTCCACGACGCCGACCAGCGTCAGATGCGGGAAGTGCCAGCCCTTGGCGACGATCTGCGTGCCGATGATCAGATCCACCTCGCGCGCGGCGATCCGGGCCGCGGCCTCGGCCGCCGCGTGGGGACCGGGCATGGTGTCGCTGGCCATCACCAGCACGCGGGCATCGGGGAAGGTCGCCGCTGCTTCCTCCGTGATGCGCTCCACCCCTGGTCCGATCGGGACGAGGCTGTGGGGCGCGGCGCAGCTGGGGCATGTCTCGGGGATCGCTTCCGTGTGGCCGCAATGGTGGCAGGCCAACTGCCGCCGCCCCCGGTGCTCGACCAGCCATGCGGTGCAGTTGGGGCACTGCATGCGATGGCCGCAGGTGCGGCACAGCGTCAGCGGCGCGTAGCCGCGGCGGTTGAGGAACAGCATCGCCTGTTCCCCGCGGTCCAACGTCGCCTGCACCGCGGCGATCAGCCGGGGCGACAGGAAGTGGCCCCGCTCGGGCGGCGCTTCCCGCAGGTCCACGGCCTCGACCGTCGGGAGGCTGGCGCCGCCGTGCCGCGAGTCGAGCGTCATCCGGCGGTATCGCCCGGCGGTGACGTTCGCCAGGGTTTCGAGGCTGGGCGTCGCCGACACCAGGACGGCGGGCGCGGCACTCAGGCGCGCGCGGACGACGGCCATGTCGCGGGCGTGGTAGACGACGCCGTCCTCCTGCTTGAACGCCGTCTCGT
>CAXTPG010000107.1:0-14713 GCA_964246015.1 uncultured Acetobacteraceae bacterium | reverse complement strand
TCACCAGGTCCCACGCCCGCACGATCCCCAAAACCCCCCGCCCCAGCCGCAACCCCGCCTCCGCCATCGCCGGATAGAAGTAGTCGCTCACCAGCACCGAGCACACGCCCCGCTCCGCCAGCGCCGCCGCCGAAGCCCACCCCAGATGCGACCCACCCCGCACTACGTTCGGGCACCCCATCACCACCGCCTCCCCCGCCGCCCGCGCCTCCTCCCCCACATCCTCCGCCATCGGAAACTCGCAGATCCCCGCCCCCAGCGCCCGGAACCGCGCCCGCCGCTCGATCGTGTCGTCGTCATGGCTCGCCATCGGCAACCCCCGCGCCCGCGCCGCCGCCGCCAGCCGCGCCGCCGCCGCCGCCACGTCCGGCGCATGCGCCATCGCCCGCTCCGCCAGCGCCCGGAACGCGTCGACCCCCATCATCGCCCGCTCGCTGTACTTCGCCGCCCCCGCCACCGTCTCCAGCTTCCGGACGATCGACGGCGTGTGGTCGTTGAACGAAACCAGCCCCACCCGCCCCGCCGCCACATCCGCCAGCGCGACCTCCAGGGCCTCCAGGTTGTGCAGCTCCCACCGCATGTGAACCCGCATGTCGCAGGCCCCCATATGCGCATCCAGCGCGTCCAGCATCGCCGTCCACGCCGCCGCACTCCGCAGCCCCGGCTCCCAGGACAGCGTGATCGCATGGAATGCCGTCGTGATCCCGCTCGCCAGCAGCTGCGCCTCGGTATCCCGCAGCGCCAGCGCCATCGGGAACGCGATCCCGGGCCGGGGCTGCACCTGCCGCTCGAACGCATCCCCATGCAGGTCGACGATCCCCGGCAGCACCCATAACCCCCGCGCGTCCAGCACCCGCCCCGGCCGCCCGGGCCGCCCACCCCCCACGGCCGCGACCACACCGTCCTCCAGCACCACATCCGCCGCCGCCAGCCCATCCGCCAGCAGCACCATCCCGCCCTCGATCCGCAGCGACATCCACCCGCCCCCGTTCCGCCCCCGCCTTCTACCCCGCGCCCGCCCCCGCCCCAACCCGCACCCCCGACCAATCCCGGAGTGATCGCGCGCCCGGCCCCCGCTCGTCTTGCACCCGACTCCACCCCGCCCCTATTCCTGTCCCATGCTGCACATGACAAAGCTCGCCGTCGGCATCCGCGACATCGCCCACATGCGCCAGCACCAGGCCGCCCGCGTCGCCGCCGGCATCCCCCTCCGCCACCAGACCCGCAACCACCCCCGCCGCGCCGACGAGATCACCGCCGGCGGCAGCATCTACTGGGTCATCGCCGGCGCCACCCTCCTCCGCCAACGCATCCTCGACATCACCGACGACCAGTGGGACGACGGCTCCGCCTGCGCCGGCCTGGTCCTCGACCCCACCCTCGTCCAGGTCGAAGGCCGCCCCACCCGCCCCTTCCAGGGCTGGCGCTACCTCGACCCGGCTGCCGCCCCACCCGACCTCACCGACGCCGACCTCGCCCCCGAAGCCATGCCTCCCGCCCTCCGAAACGAATTACGAGCCCTCTGCCTCATCTGACGCTTGCACTCAGGCCAGAGTAGGACGATAGATACGTCAGCATCCTACACGCCACTGCTGACCCAATCTCTCATCCTCCCGGAGCCATCGATGCCCCCCTTCACCCGCCTCCTCGCCGCCGCCGTCGGCCTCGCCCTCCCCCTCCTCCTCGCCGGCAACGCCGACGCCGCCCGACGCACCCCCCGCCACCCCGCAAAAGTCACGACCGCCACCTACAAACCGACCCCCCACAAGGCCCGCGCCCACCGCACCAGCGCCACCCCCACCCGCGGCTCCGTCGCCCAGGCCCCCCGCCACACCAACACCCGCGGCAGCTGATCCCGAGCCGGGAAGCGGAGAACCAAAAGCACGTCATCCCCGGGCTCGACCCTGGGAGCGTAGAACCAGAAGCACGTCATCCCCGGGCTTGACCCGGGGACCTCGTCCCAGCGGAAACGCCAAACGTCCCCACCCGTAGCGCCGGCGTCCCGCCGGCCCAACCCCTCCCGTAGCGCCGGCGTCCCGCCGGCCCAACCTCACCCGCAGCGCCGGCGTCCCGCCGGCCCAACCCCACCCGTAGCGCCGGCGTCCCGCCAGCCCAACCCCACCCGCAGCGCCGACATCCCGCCGGCCCTACCCCTCCCGTAGCGCCGGCGTCCCGCCAGCCCAACCCCACCCGTAGCGCCGGCGTCCCGCCGGCCCCGCCATTCCCCCCTACAACAACCGAACCAACCGATCCCACTCCCCAATCCCCAACGTCTCCGCCCGCCGCACCGGATCGATCCCCGCCCGCTCCAGCAGCGCCTCCCCCCCCAGCGCCCGCAGGCTCCCCCGCAGCATCTTCCGCCGCTGCCCGAACGCCGCCGCCGTCAGCCGCTCCATCGTCGAAAACAGCGCCCCCGGCGGCTGCACCGCCCGCGGCGTCAAACCCACCACCGCCGACCAGACCTTCGGCGGCGGAGAGAACGCCCCCGGCGGCAACCGCAACAGCAACGTCGCCTCGCACGTCCACGCCGCCAGCACGCTCAACCGCCCGAACGCCGGAGTATCCGGCGCCGCGCAGATCCGCTCCGCCACCTCCAGCTGGAACATGAGCGTCATCCGCTCCCACGAAGCCGCCTGCCGCAGCCACCCCACCAGCAACGGCGTCGCCACGTTGTACGGCAGGTTCGCCGCCAGCACCCGCGGCGAAGGCACCAGGCTCGCCAGGTCCAGCCGCGTCGCATCCGCCTCCAGCACCCGCAACCGCCCCGGATGCGCCGCCTCCAGCTCCGCCAACGCCCCGATCGCCCGCCGGTCCACCTCCACCGCCAGCACCTCCGCCGCCCCCGTCCCTAGCAGCGCCCGCGTCAGCCCCCCCGGTCCCGGCCCGACCTCCACCACATGCCGCCCCACCAGGTCCCCCGCCTGCCGCGCAATCCGCTCGATCAACCCGGCATCCAGCAGGAAATGCTGCCCCAACGACTTCCGGGCATCGAGCCCATGACGCGCAATGACGTCCCGCAACGGTGGCAACTGGATCATCCGCCCTGTTCGCGGCCGCCCCGCCCCGTGTCAAGCTGCGCCCCATGACCCAACCGCCCCGCACGCACGCCCCCCTGAAGCGCGTCCCCCCCGGCGCCATCGGCCACAACCGCGGCATCGTCCGCCCCAACTACGCCTTCATCCCCCCGGACGGCGTGCTCATGAGCCGCCTCCCCCACTACGCCGGCACCACCGTCCGCTTCCTCGCCGCCCCCTCCCTCGGCGCCGGCTTCGCCCAGTTCATCCTCGAGATCGAACCCGGCGGCGGCACGACCGAACCCTTCACCGACGACGTCCAAACCTTCCTCTACGTCCTCCAGGGCACCGCCACCCTCACCCTCGAACACACCCCCCACCCGCTCCAACCCGGCGCCTACGCCTATCTCCCCCCCGGCACCCCCTTCACCCTCCGCGCCGACGCCCCCACCCGAATCCTCGCCGTCCGCAAGCGCTGGCAGCCCGCCCCCGGCCTCACCCCGCCCCCCGCCTTCACCGGCCAGCGCGACGACGCGAAGCAGACCAACCACACGGGCTTCCAGGGCCGGGGCTTCATCCACCTCACCGGCTACGGCGACCTCCGCCACGACTTCGAGATGAACCTCATGTATTTCGACCCCGGAACCTGCTTCCCCGCCGTCGAAACCCACATCATGGAACACGGCCTCTACATGCTCGAAGGACAGGGCCTCTACTTACTCGGCGACGACTGGCACGAGATCTGGCAGCACGACTTCATCTGGATGGGCTCCTTCTGCCCCCAGCAATTCTACCCCACCGGCTACACCCGCGCCGTCTACCTCCTCTACAAGGACGTCAACCGCGATGTAGCCCTCTGACCCCACCCCCCAACCACTCCCCCACCAACGCCAGACAAGCGGAAAACCCCCCGAGATCCGTCCACCGCGCCCCCGCCGGAACATCCCGCCGCACCAGTCCTCCACCCTCCGCAAGCACCCCGTCGATCATCAGGTTGTCCCCCAACCCGAACGCCTCGATCGCCATCCCCTCCCCATCCACCCAACCCCGCCCCGCATCGAACCAGGTCCCCACGCACCCCGCCCGGGTCCGCTCCTCGAAATCCGCCGCCACGTTCGAATACCCGAACACCCCCCGCCCCAACCCCGCCATCAACCCCAGCTCGAACACCGTCCCAGCGTCCGCGCTCGGCCCCCGGAACGGCGTCAGGTTCGCGACCACGGCATCCGCCGACAGCATCATCGCCCGGTTCGCCCGGTAGATCGCCAGCGCATCCACCTGCGCCAGGCCCGCGTCCAGCGGAAACAACCCCTCGAACCCCGCCGCCGCGCACAGCGCCTTCTTCCGCGCCCCCGCCGCCGCCGCATCCGCCAGGAACACCTCCGGTCCCGCCAGGTAGATCCGTGCCCTGCTCATCCGGCGATCACCGCCTCCTCATCCCCCGGCATCCCCGACACCTCGATCACCGCCGGGACCTTCGCCCCCGCGCCATCACCCCGGCCACCGCCAGTCCCTGATCTCCGGCATGTCCTCCCCATGCGCCCGCACATACGCCGCATGGTCCACCAGCCGGTCCCGCAGCCCCTGCACCACATGCGCCGAAACATCCGTCACCCGCGCCACCCGCTCGATCGCCGCCAGCGCCAGCGTGAACCGGTCCAGCCCGTTCAGCACCGTCATGTCGAACGGCGTCGTCGTCGTCCCCTCCTCGTTGAACCCGTGCACATGGAACCGCTCGGCGCACGACCGCCCATGGATCATCCGGTGCACCACCCAAGGATACCCGTGGAACGCGAAGATCACCGGCCGGTCCCGCGTGAACAGGCTGTCGAACGTCGACGGCGCCAACCCGTGCGGATGCACCTCCGGCGGCTGCAGCGCCATCAGGTCGACGACGTTCACCACCCGCACCACCAGCTCCGGCAACGCCGCCCGCAGGATGCCGACCGCCGCCAGGCACTCCAGCGTCGGCACGTCCCCGGCACACGCCATCACCACGTCCGGCGCCCGCCCCGCATCGTTCCCCGCCCACGCCCACAGCCCGGCCCCGGCCGCGCAATGCCGCACCGCCGCCTCCATCGAAAGCCACTGCGGCCCCGGCTGCTTCCCCGCCACGATCACGTTCACATAATCCCGGCTCCGCAGGCAGTGATCCGCGACGCAAAGCAGCGTGTTCGCATCCGGAGGCAGATAGATCCGCACCACCGAAGCCTTCTTGTTCGCGACATGCCCGATGAACCCGGGATCCTGGTGGCTGAACCCGTTATGGTCCTGCCGCCACACATGGCTCGTCAGCAGGTAGTTCAGGCTCGCGATCGGCCGCCGCCACGGGATCGCCCGCGACGCCTCCAGCCACTTCGCATGCTGGTTGAACATGCTATCGACGATGTGGATGAACGCCTCGTAGCAGCTGAACAGCCCGTGCCGCCCCGTCAGCAGATACCCCTCCAGCCACCCCTGGCACAGATGCTCGCTCAACACCTCCATCACCCGCCCGTCCGGCCCGACATGGTCGTCCGTGGCCAGGCGCGCGCCCATGCTGGCCCGCGACGTCACCTCGAACACCGCATCCAGCCGGTTGCTCGTCGTCTCGTCCGGTCCGAACAACCGGAAATTCGTCATGTTCGCCGCCATGATGTCCCGCAGGAACAACCCCAGCGTCCGCGTCGCCTCCCCATCCCCCGCGCCCGGCGAGACCACCTCGACCGCATGGTCCCGGAAATCCGGCATCGCCAGCTCCCGCAGCACCAGCCCCCCGTTCGCATGCGGGTTGGCCCCCATCCGCCGCGCCCCCGACGGAGCCTGGTCGAGGATCGCCGCCACCGGCCGCCCCTCCCCATCGAACAGCTCCTCCGGCCGGTACGACCGCATCCACGCCTCCAGCTGAAGCAACCGCTCCGGATGCGCCGCCAGCTTGTCGAGAGGCACCTGGTGCGCCCGCCACGTCCCCTCGACGGGCTTGCCGTCGACCGTCTTCGGCCCCGTCCACCCCTTCGGCGACCGCAGGATGATCATCGGCCACGCCGGCCGCCCCTCCCCCTTCTTCGCGGCCGCGATCGCGTCGCACGCCGCATCCAGCGCCGCCGCCATCGCCCGGTGCATCGGCCCCGCCTCGTCCCCCGCCACGATCACCGGTGCCCACCCGTACCCCCGGAACAGGCTCAGCAGCTCCTCCTCCGGGATCCGCGCCAGCACCGTCGGCCCCGCGATCTTGTATCCATTGAGATGCAGGATCGGCAGCACCGCCCCGTCCCGCGCCGGGTTCAGGAACTTCGTGACGTGCCACGACGCCGCCATCGGCCCCGTCTCCGCCTCCCCGTCCCCCACGACGCACGCAGCGATCAGCCCGGGATTGTCGAACACCGCCCCGGCCGCATGCAGCATCGCATACCCCAGCTCCCCCCCCTCGTTGATGCTCCCCGGCACGTTGGACGCGTCATGGCTCGGAATGCCCCCGGGAAAACTGAACTGCCGGAACAGCTTCGCCATCCCCGCCCCATCCCGCGGGATCGCCGGAACCATCTCCGAATACGAACCCTCCAGCCACGTGTTCGCCACCATCCCGGGCCCCCCATGCCCGGGCCCGCACACATAGATCATGTCGAGATCCCGCGCCCGGATCACCCGGTTCAGATGCGCATAGATGAAGTTCAGCCCCGGCGTCGTCCCCCAATGCCCCAGCAACCGAGGCTTCACCTGCCCGATCGTGAGCCGCTCCCGCAGCAGCGCATTCTCCCCCATCAGGTAGATCTGCCCGACCGAAAGATAGTTCGCCGCCCGCCACCATAGATCGAGCCGCTCGACGTCGCTGTCGTCCATGCCTGCCCGCTCCGCCCGTGTCCAACCCGGCATGACACGCCCCCGCCCCCCGGGCCACCGCACTCACGCGGAGTTGCGCCCCGGCATCGCGCCCGCCCCACGTTGACAGCCGCCGCCCGACCCTGGATGGGGAAGCCATGCCAGATGACCGCATCTGCGGCCCCAACGCCGTCACCGCCCTCTTCGCCAAGCGCCCCGGCGACATCAACCGCCTGTACTACACCGACGCCCTCAAGGAACGCGCCGGCCCCCTCTGCGCCCAGCTCGCCCAGGCCCGCCGCCCCTACCGCATGCTCCCCGACGACGAGATGCAGAAGGCCGCCGGCACCATGCACCACGGCGGCATCTGCGCCCTCGCCATCCCCCGCCCCGTCCCCATGCTGGAATGGAACGCGATCCCCCGCCACAACCTGATCCTCGTCCTCGACGGCATCGGCAACCCCCACAACCTCGGCGCCATCGCCCGCAGCGCCGCCTTCTTCGGCGCCGGCGCCCTCCTCCTCAACGAACGCCCCGACCAGGCCATGCCCTCCGACGCCGCCTACCGCGTCGCCGAAGGCGCCATGGAGCACCTCGACCTCCTCCGCACCAAGAACCTCCGCAACGCCCTCCTCGCACTCGACCCCCACTACCGCACCGTCGCCGCCACCCTCGACCCCGACGCCGTTCCCCCCGCCAAACTGCCCCGCGACCGCCCCGTCTGCCTCGTCCTGGGCAACGAGGAGCACGGCGTCAGCCGCGACGCCCTCGAAACCTGCCGCCGCCGCGTCCGCATCCCCGGTGCCGCCGCGGCACAAGGCTTGCCTCCCGTCCAAAGCCTGAACGTGGCGCAAGCCGCCGCCGTCCTTCTCTACGCCCTGAGCTGAGGTCCCATGCGCATCCACCTCCAAAGCCACCGCAGCCCCCAGAACTTCCCCCTGGACCAGGCCACCTGGGACGCCGCCTGCGCCCGCGCGCCAGACGTCTCGGCCGGCCACCACGTCACCTTCGGCGACACCGAAGACGCCTTTCACGCCATGCTCCCCGATGTCGAGGTCCTCGTCTCCCAGACCGCCGCCCTCGCCCCCATGCTCCCCTTCCACGCACCCCGCCTCAAAATGGTCTTCTGCACCTCCGCCGGCCTCGAGAAACTCGCCCCCTTCGACTGGCTCCCCCCCGGCGTCCCCATCCTCAACAACCGCGGCACCCACGCCGTGAAGGCCGGCGAGTTCGGCATCATGGCCATCCTCATGCTCGCCAGCCGCATCCCGGCGCTCGCCACCGCCCAGCGCGAACAGCACTGGGCCGCCCTCCACGGCTCCGTCCTCGCCGGCCGCCACGTCGTCATCGTGGGCCTCGGCGCCCTCGGCGGCAGCGTCGCCACCCAGGCCAGGCACTTCGGCATGAACGTCACCGGCATCCGCGCCACCCCCGCCCCCCACCCCGCCTGCAACCAGGTCCTCGGCATGGACGCGCTCGACCACGTCCTCCCCACCGCCGAGTTCCTCTTCCTCGCCCCGCCCCTCACCCCCGCAACCCACAACCTCCTGAACCGCGACCGCCTCGCCCTCCTCCCCAAGGGCGCCGGCGTCGTCAACATCGGCCGCGGCGGCCTCGTCGACCAGGACGCCATCATGGACGCGCTGGACTCCGGCCACCTCTCCGGCGCCGTCCTCGACGTCTTCGTCCCCGAGCCCGTCCCCCCGGGCCACCGCCTCTGGACCACCCGAAACCTCTTCATGACCCCCCACATCAGCGCCGACGATCCCCTCACCTACAACCCCCGCACCCTCGACATCTTCTTCGAGAACCTCCGCGCCCTCCGCGACGACAAACCCCTCCCCAACCGCTTCGACCCGGCCCGCGGCTACTGATTCCGGTTGCATGACCCGCCCGATCCGTTCGAACCTCCTTAACCCGAGGTCGAAGCACGGAGCCGCCCCTTGCCCCTCACCGAAGCCCAGATCGCCTGGCTCTCCGACAAGCTCGGGATGGACCCGGCATCCCTCCGCGGCACCGGGCCAGCCGCCCGCGGCGCCGAACGCACCGCCGGCGTCCTCGACGAGTTCGTCGAGCGCCAGACCATGTACGGACAGCAACAGCAGGACATCCCCGACGGCCCGCCCGACCCGGACCTGAACGAACCCGACCGCATCCCCGAACTCGACCAGGGACCCGAACCCGTCGAACGCCTCGTCCGCATGCGCGACATCAAATACACCCAGGAAAACGTCTCCCCCCGCATGGGCGACGGCCGCCCCATCGACGACATCTCCGCCCGAATGCAGCAGGACGGCTGGGACCCGGCCAGCCCCGACCCCGACATGGTCCAGAACGCCGACGGCCGGTCCGCCACCACCCTCGACCATCGCCGCCTCGTCGCCGCCGAACACGCCGGCATCGACGAAGTCCCCGCCCAGATGCACAGCCCGGACGAGCCCCTCCCCGAGGAGATGGAGGGCCGCTTCAAGCTCCAGAAGAACTTCACCGACCCCGAAACCGGCACCACCTACCGCAAGGGCGACGTCGCCGAGACCTGGGGCGAGGCCGCCCGCTTCCGCGCCGCCAACCAGGGCGGCGAATTCCCCGCCGGCGGCGACGCCCGCCAGCCATGGCTCAAGCCCGACCAGCCGGCCCCGGCCGCCGAACCCGAGCCGCCGACCCTGAGCGAGCGCGCCGACGCCGCGATGCGCGACTTCATGCAGGAAAACCCGGCCGCCAAGGACGTCGTCAACGAATTCGACGCCGCGGAAGCCGCCCGCAACGCTGACCTGGAACCAACCCCCTCCGAACCCGCCGCCACGCCCCGCTCCGCACCCACCCCCCGCCCCGCCACCCCCCCCGCGCCCGAATCCGTCCTCGCCGAACCCGTCCTCGCCGAACCCGTCCTCACCCCACCCTCGACGCCACCCTCGACGCCAGCCTCGACGCCCATCTCCGAAACCGCCCCCGCCGTCGCCGCAGACGCCGAAGCCGCCGCCGGAGGAGCCGAAGCCGGCATGGGCAGCGCCGTCAAAGGCGGCCTCCTCGGCGCCGGAATCGCCGCGGGCATCCAGGTCGCGCAGGACTGGGACAAGGTCCAAAGCGGCCAGATGTCCGTCGGCGACGCCGCCATCGACGCCGGCGGCAAGGCGGCCGAGGTCGGCGGCCTCACCTTCGCCGGCGTCGCCGTCGCCGACGCCGTGGTCGGCGGCGCCGGCGCAGAGGCCGGGGCCCTCGCCGCCGCCGGCTCCACCATGGCGAGCGTCGCCAGCAAGGGCGGCGTCATCGGCGGCATCGTCGCCGGCGGCATCGCCCTCGTCGACGACATCGGCCGCGTCCAGGACGGAACCATGACCGGCGGCACCGCCACCGTCGACGTCGGCGTGAAGACCGCGATCGGAGTCGGCGCCGGCATGGCAGGCGCCGCCGCGGGGGCCGAGATCGGCGCCCTCGTCGGCTCCGTCGTCCCCGGCGCCGGCACCGCCATCGGCTTCGTCGCCGGCGCCGTCGTCGGCGGCGCCGTCGGCTACATCGGCAACGCCCTCACCAACACCGAAACCGGCCAGGAAATCGTCCACGCCGCCGGCGCCGCCGTCGACACCGCAATCGACGGCGTGGAGTCCGCCGCCGGAGCCGTCGCCGACGCCGCCAGCACCGCCGCCAGCGCAGTCGAAGACGCGGCCAGCAGCGTCGCCGACGCCGCGGGCGGCCTCTTCGACAGCATCGTGGGCGCCGTCACGGATTGACCCGCCCCCGAAAACCCGGCCCCCCTCAACCGAACATCAACGCAAGCCCCACCTCGATCTCCGGCGCACCCGTCAATGCCAGCCGCTCCCCCGTCGCATAGCAATCCGCCCGCTACCGTAGGATGGCCAGGTCCGGCTGCGGCTCGCTGTAAAGATCGAGCCGCTCCCGGCCACCCGGCGCCATCTTCCTGTCGACGTCGGATCGGTCACGCTCTACAAAACCGTGCATGAAGAAGCGAGCTGCAACGTCGGCGCTCCCGAACAGCCGGTTCGGAACGCTCGGAAAATACCGGCCGTCGCACCGGACCCGGGGCCTGAAGCTGCTGAGAGTATGGGTGCCAGACCCAAATGCCCCCGGATTTCGTGCCGAAGCGACCCGGCAGGCCCTACTCCTCCGCGGAGCAACGGAAGAGTCGGACGCTCTGGACTTCATCGAGGCCGCCGCCGCTTGGGATGACGCCCCCGCGTGAGGCGTGGCGATCTCATCACCGTCGCACTGAGTGGAGACTACGGAAAGCCACGGCCGGCCTTGGTCATTCAGTCGGACTTCCTTGATGAAACCGATAGCGTGCTGGTTTGCCTGTTGACGACCACAATGCGGGACGCGCCGCTGTATCGACTATCGGTGCCGGCGGGAACGGCAACCGGACTCCGGGCAGAATCGCAGGTCATGGTGGACAAGATCATGGCCGTCCGTCGGGACCGATGCGGCCCGCCGATCGGGCGGATGGACGATGCAGCCCTGATGGCGATCCGGCAGCTGTTGGCGTTCGTCGTGGGGGTGGCGGATTGATCGCCCCTGCGCGCTGCTGCCCTGGGGCCAGCCAATCACTCGGAACCCACCTCGTGAACGAACGCGCACCACAGGCCCCTGCCGGCATGATTGCCGCCAGCCGGGTCGTCATAAGCTACACCTGGGCGCCTGGAACTCGCCGCAGTACTCAGGGCAGTGCTCGAGCGTGACGGAGAGATGGCGCTCGCTGCCGCACCGCGGCCGACCACGGCATGGGGTCCAAACCATCGAACGCTCGACCTTCGGCCCGGCCTCCTGCATGTCGATGTCATCGACGATGAAATCGTAATGGTGGAGGTCCTTCGCGGAGGATCCTGAAGCCCGCCCCTACCCCCGCCCCTCCTCCACGGCATGGCACGCCACCAACACCCCCCCCGCCCGCGTATGCCCCGGCCGCTCAACCCGGCACCGCTCATTCGCCAACGGGCACCGCGGATGAAACGCGCACCCCGGCGGCGGAGCGATCGGGCTCGGCACCTCACCCCCCACCGGCGCACGCTCCCGCCCCGTCATCGCCAAATCCGGAATCGCATCCAGCAACAGCCGCGTATACGGATGCCGCGGCGTCCCGAACACCGTCTCCCCAGGTCCGATCTCCACGATCCGCCCCAGATACATAACCCCCAACTGGTCCGACATGTGCCGCACCACAGCCAGGTTGTGGCTGATGAACAGATACGTCAGCCGCATCCGCTGCTGCAGGTCCCGCATCAAGTTCAGGATCTGCGCCTGCACCGAAACGTCCAACGCGCTCGTCGGCTCGTCCGCCACCAGGAACTCCGGCTCGCTCGACAACGCCCGCGCGATGCTGATCCGCTGCCGCTGCCCCCCGCTGAACTCGTGCGGAAACTTCTCCCCGTCCCGCGGGCTCAGCCCCACCTGCGTCAGCAACTGCCCCACCCGGTCCCGGATATCCCCCCGGCTCCGCAAAATTCGGAACGCCCGGATCGGCTCCGCGACGATGTCCTGCACCCGCCACCGCGGATTGAGGCTCGCGTACGGGTCCTGGAAGATCATGTTCATCCGCCGCCGCAACGCCGGCTGCGCCCGCGCCGCCGAAAGGCTCTGCCCCTCGAACCGGATGCTCCCCCCCGTCGGCGCATACAGCCCCACCGCCAGCCGGGCCACCGTGCTCTTGCCGCACCCGCTCTCCCCCACCAGCGACAGCGTCGTCCCCAGCGGTATGGCGAAACTCACCTCGTCGACCGCCCGCAGCGTCAGCCGGCTCTCCCCCGCCAGCGTCCGCTGCAACCACGGCCGCGACACATCGAAGCTCCGGCTCAGCTTCTCCGCCTCCAGCACGACCCGGCTCTCGCCCGTCACGCCGCCACCCGCGCCCGGTCGTGCAGCCAGCACGCCGCCCGCGTCGCCCCCGCATCCAGCAACGGCGGACGCTCCGCCAGACACCGGTCGAACACCTTCGGGCACCGCGGATTATAAGGGCACCCGGCCGGGATCGCCGTCAGCCGTGGCATCGCCCCATCGATCTGCCGCAACCGCTCCACCCGCACATCCAGCGACGGGATGCTCCCCATCAACCCCTCGGTATACGGATGCGCCGGATGCTTCACGACCTCCCGCACCGGTCCCACCTCGATGACCCGGCCCGCATACATCACCGCCACCCGGTCCGCCGTCTCCGCGATCACCCCCATGTCGTGCGTCACCAGCATCACCGCCGTTCCATGGTCCCGCGTCAGCCGCTTCAGCAGCGCGATGATCTGCGCCTGGATCGACACATCCAGCGCCGTCGTCGGCTCGTCCGCGATCACCAGCCGAGGCTCCGCGCACAACGCCAGCGCGATCACGACCCGCTGCCGCATCCCGCCCGAGAACTCGTGCGGATACGCGTCGATCCGCCGCCCCGCCGCCGGGATCCCCACCGCCTCCAGCCACCCCACCGCCCGCTTCCGTGCCTCCCCGTCCGAAAGCGGCAGGTGCGTCTGCATCGTCTCCGTCAACTGCCGCCCCACGGTATACAGCGGGTTCAGCGTCGTCAGCGGGTCCTGGAAGATCGCCCCGATCTGCTTGCCCCGGATCCGCCGCATCTGGTCGTGGCTCAACGTGTCGATCCGCTGCCCGTCCAGCAGGATCCGGCCCCCCGCCACCCGGCCCGGCGGCTCCAGCAGCCCGATGATCGCCGCCCCCGTCAACGACTTCCCGGCCCCGCTCTCCCCCACGACGCCCAGCACCTCCCCGGGCTCGATCGAGAACGAAACCCCGTCCAGCGCCCGCAACACCCCCCGCCGGGTCGGAAACTCGACGGTCAGATCCTCGACATCCAGCAGCGCCATCGCCCGTCCCCTACCGCAACCGCGGGTTCAGCGCATCGCGCAGCCAGTCGCCCAGCAGGTTGATCGACAGCACCATCAACACCAGCGTCAGCCCCGGGAAGATCGTGATCCACCACTCCCCGCTGAACAGGAAGTCGTTCCCGATCCGGATCAGCGTCCCCACGGACGGCTGCGTCGGCGGCAAACCCACCCCCAGGAACGACAGCGTCGCCTCGCTCAGGATCGCCAGCCCCAGCGTCAACGTCCCGATCACCAGCACCGGTCCCAGCACGTTCGGCAGGATGTGCGTCACCATGATGCGCAGCGGCGACAGCCCGATCACGCGCGCCGCCATCACATACTCCTTGCCGCGCTCCACCAGCGTCGAGCCACGCACCGTCCGCGCGAACTGCGGCCAGAAGCTGATCCCGATCGCGAAGATCAGCACGTAGATCTGCAGTTGCTCGTGCATGTTCCGCGGCAGCGCCGCCGTCACGACGCCATCGACCAGCAGCGCGATCAGGATGGCCGGAAAGCTCAACTGCACGTCCGCCACCCGCATCAGCACGGAATCGACCGCACCCCCCGCATACCCCGCCACCAGCCCCATCGCGACCCCCACCGCCACCGCGAACAGCACGGCCGAAACCCCCACGATGACGCTGATCCGCAACCCGTACATGATCCCCGAAAGCACGTCCCGCCCCTGGTCGTCGGTCCCCAGCACATGCGCCGGCTCCCCCTCCGGCATGAACGCCGGCGGCTTCAGGCTGTCCATCAGGTTCAGGCTGGCCAGGTCGAACGGATTGAACGGCGCAATCCACCGCGAGAACATCGCCCCCACCAGCAGAACCACCAGCACGAACGCCGAGATCATCGCGATCGGCGACCGCCGAAAGCTGTACAGCACATCGCTGTCCCAGACCCGCCCCATCATCGCCCCACCCCCCCCACCCTGTCATGCCCGGGCTCGTCCCGGGCACCCACACCGCGCCGCAGCCACCGGCCAAGGACGCATGACCGCCCCCCCAGGAACCACGCCCGTAGAGTGGGTTGCCCTCGCAACCCACCTTTCCACGCACCCAACCCCATCACCGCGCGCCCCCC